>JAJYED010000001.1 GCA_021790305.1 Microcaldota archaeon | reverse complement strand
GGAACTCCCAGGTCTGAGATAGTAGATTGTATGAAATTGTCTAGATTGCTTCCAGAAGAGGGTTGGGTTATTGTGCATGATGATGGAAGAACTGCCTTTATTGAAGGAACTGTTATCGTATTTGCAAGAACGAAAATATAATCGTTAGGGATTGCAGCTATTGACAACGGATCCTTTATAGAGACCATCGCATTTACGGTATTTGCGCCTGCAGTGGCAAGCTGCTGCTGATTTGCACCATAACCGTACATTATCGGCTCTCCAAGATTAGGATAAGCTATTGACTCGCTCTGCATGGTATTTACTACCATGTTTGGCATAGCATATGGAACAAGAATTGTTTTGCTGTTTACGCTGCTCCCGAAATGTCTGTCGAAGAAACATCCTATAGAACCGAAGAAGCCGGTATTCCCGGAATTGCAGTTCTGCTGGTACTTGTTAGTATTGTAAGAGACCATGAAGAGCTGTGGTGTGCTTATGTTTATAGGAATCTCGCTCGTCTTAGGGTTATTGTAATTGAAAGGGCTGTATGCAGCATAAGAGAGCTGGTCAAGCGTATAGAGATTGTTTCCTAGAGAGGGATTTTCTACCTTGAAGTTGTACATTATGTATGGGAGGAAGTCGGTATTGAATGTTGCATTTGTACCAGGAGTCTTGCCATTTGGAGGAGCTGTCTGGTATACATAGGGTATCTGAGTATTCTGTATGCTTTGAAGTGTTGTGGATATAGTATATTTATAGGTATATATGCATGCAATGGGATAAACTTCGGCAGGGGGATTGTAGCCTATTCCAGGAGCAACATATAGAAGATCCCCTGCTGGAGGAGTAGTTCCGAATAAGCTTGGAACCGGCACGCCAAATAAAGAGGAGGTGGTCTTTGTAACTGCAGGGGCATCTGCAAAGTCCGCATAAGCTGCAACCCATGACCATAGCCCATGCTGAGGCTGAGGCGCAGCTCCTGAGAATATGTTGGAATTTGAGCCATATGCAGTAGATATCGCACCCGATTCAAGCTGCGGGGAATATGCGACATCCTTAAGCACCATGTATGCAGTATTCTCTATAGATATGTTAGAATAACCATGTGCAAGGTCAAAAACTGAGAATGAGTAATGCTGCGTATACACTACATCTGATGGCAAGCCTATCGCCCTGACACCCAATGAATACAACTGGCAGACATCGCCAGCTATGAAAGGCTGTGCTCCGGATACGAAATATATGTTGTTTGTAGGAGCTGTTGGAGGAGTTTCAGGGCAGGTCTCCATGTAGGCAGCGTTCTGTTGATTATATGAGGCAACCTGGGATGCAGGAGAGACATAAGGATTTCCAGCATAAGGCACAGGAGGGGGGTGGATATTCCCACTTAGTTTAGAGAGTTCAGAAGTGGATAGATACGGAGTTACAAATGGACAGGTGTAAGTTACAGTTATTGATGCACCGACGCCTGAAGTTTGTATATGTGCATTAGGAATGCCTATAGAACTGCAGAACTTAGCGGCTGCTGGACCGGTAAGGCCAGATATTCCTGAGGATGCATAGGTAGTATGCACGATTAATGAATATACAGAAAATAGTAGAATTCCAATGAAGAATATGTTCTTCTTATTCATCTTATCAGCGCAACCGCATTATCTAACGCTGGAGAGATTTATAATAATAGTGCTTTGTTTTGTATTCTGTAAATAGACGTTCTGTCTGATAGTAGGAATAAGGCAACTACCTATGAATAAGCATTATCACTATTTGCTGGCAGGCAGCGTATGCGTGGCATCAGCTTTAAAAGGATTCGTCCTTTTTAGTATATAATGTTGGTAAAATGGCGAGAAATACAAGAGGTACACAAAATACAAGAAGTGTGCCCGCTAATAGAGGATCTGGGAATGCAGCTGCACACACCCTGCAGTTCATAGGAAGCCTGATCTTCCTAGGATTGATATTCTGGGGAGGAGTTGGGGCGCAATACAGCATGAATTCATGGAATGCGCTTGGCGGAGGAGTCTGGCTACCTGTATTCTTCTCCCTTGCTGTGATATCGTCTATAGCTCTCTTCTTTGTGAGCGTAGCGAACATTGCTGGTTCAGGAGGAGCATATAAGTATGGTGGAATGCAGCTTGCTGCTGTTGCAGGGATATGTCTCACAGCTCTGACATATGGTTCAGCAGGTTACTTCTGGGCTGCGATAGTCGGATTCATAATTGCAGTTATAGGGGGGATCTTCACAAGATAGATCCTTTAGATTTTATTTTTTTCCTCTTTTTTTCTCTTTTTATCTTCATCTTCTTTCTTTAGGAGCACTTAGTGAGAGGTAGAACTGTTTATTGTTTTGCTGGCGGTAGAATTTGTCTAGTTTTTAGCGATGGTGTTTGAAGTACTGCCCTTTGTGCTGTTGGTCGTTGGAGAAGATATGCTGTTAACAGTAATTGTATTAGGAGATATGCTGTTAGCGGATGATGACTTTGCCGATGTATTGTTATTGGATGAAGTACTTACAGGTATGCTGCTTGAACTGTTGGTCGCAGATGCAGTATTTGTCGTATTATACAATATCTTGAATATCTTTGTATCTGGATTGGCGTATACCAATTGCATAGAAACATTATTGTTGTTCCATGCACAAGAATAGCGCGAGCATAAGAACAGGAACTTTGCCATGTTAGTATCTGCAAAGTAGCTGCTGAGTATGTATGCGCCTGTTATGTTTACAGGATAGCCCTGCCTTGGAACGTTTGAATACATTATAACAAGCATATTTCCGCTTGTCTGGTTGAAATAGGTGGGCTTTACAACACTGAAATTTGCAGTGTCCTGATTATATAAGACTACGGTTGAGAAAGGAGATATCTCTTCCTGCCCTGTCTGTAATGTCTTGTATATTATATATGACTTGAAGTCTGCTATGGAATTATTCCTTGGTATAGAAGTTATCACGTTTATCCCTTGCGGATTCGAAAGCTGGAAGAGTTCGGTAGTAGAATTGAAGTTCTCGGCAAACTGGTCAAGGAGAACAGAGCCATATAAGGAGGCATTTGCAGTAAGGTTTGATTCTATGTATATGCCCTGTGTCTCTACCATCCACGTGTATCTGGCTATAAAGTAGCTTGGTTTTCCGTTTATCTTGCTGGAAAGGAACTGCGGATCTGAGCTTGAATTGAAGAGCCATACTGCGAATGGGTCTGCCTTGCTTCCGTTCTGCGACCCTACGCTGTCCGTAACGCTTGTCCTGTTTGCCCAGCCTTCAACTACGCTTCCATCAGGCCATAGAGTAAGCACGGTAGCATTTGCAGGAGAGTTTGCCTTGAACCACGTCATTGCACTTAGGAACTGGGGGTTTATGTTGTCTGCCTGGGAGAGATTGTTTGCATATATGCCGCCTACGTACATCAGTACTATTATGAATGATATTAGCAGTACAGATCCAACTGCCAATGTTGCGTATTTGGCATGTATCTCATGCTTGTCGTGATGGTTTGCTTCGTAATAGAGATATGCAGGGTATGCAATGGCAAGTACTAAAAAGAGTGCAATCGTAGGCGAAAGACCGAATGTTGAGATATATGAATACATGTCAATTGAGTTTGCAATAGAAAGGATTAATCCAGTTATGATAAGTATCTCGAGTAAGACCATGACATACTTAAATTGCCGGTTTGTTGAGCTTCTCACAAAAGATAAAAGCCAGTATACAGTATATGCCCCGAATATTGCAAGAGGCACTGATATCAGTGAATTGAATCTTATTGCATTTATCTGAAGGTAGGCAGTAGCTGCAAAGTATGCCATTAGTATGAGCATGCCTGGATTTATGCCGAATACTGCCTTGGCCTTTCCTTTCATGTATCCTCCTGAGTCAAAGACCTGCATGAAGAGATAAGGGAGCATAAGGACCATCATTATAATCCATATGACTGCTCTTGAGATGGTTGTTGCAGCAGTACCTAGGTACATCACTATGGTCATTGGCGTTATGAATAGAACATTGCCGAAGCTCGCATAAAGGAAGGCTTGGGTAGGCGGCTGCAGTTCTTGTATTGTAGCAGCGAAATTGCTGGTTATTATGAATCCGTTTCCGATAAATATTGAGTATATGAATTGATTGTCAACTACGTATATTATTGCGAATGCTGCAGCAAAGATTAATGCTGCAAGTATGAATCTTGATAGAGGAGATCCAACAAAAGATTTGTACTTGTTGGCATTGTCAGAAAGATATTTTGCAATAAACCATCCGATCACTGCAATTGCTATGATGGACAGATTATTAACTCCTGTAAAGGTCTGACGGATAAAGAATCCAAAGGAGATGTATATGTTTACGAGTATATACCATATGATAAATGCTGCCACCAGATATTTGGAATCCTCGAGAAGCTCCTTCTTGTCGAATATGAACGAAACGAATATCACAAGCATGATCATTATCATGAATACTGCTGTTGCGAATGGAGCTCCGTTCCAGACATAATTAGACAGGCTAAGGAAGACTGCCGATAGTATGGCATACGCTAATTTCTTCTTGTCAAACTGAATCTTTGATACCTTATGCCTGTGCTTCTCTTCAGAAGGCTCTCTCATTATAAGAGCTGCGAATACCAACGCTATTATCAGAAAAATTGTGACAAAGCCGTCTCCCCTGTATATAAGCGCGCTTGTTCTTGCGGCATCTCCCATGCTAAGTGCAACGAAGAGCATCGACAGTATGCCGAAGAATTTGTCCTTTGTTATCATCCTTGCAAGGAAGTATGCACCTATGACATCGAATATTCCGAATAAGACAGGGACAAGACGCATCACATCGTAGTAGCTGATGCCAAAGAATTGCAGGAAGAAGTATGGGAATAGGGTCACCCAGTAAAGACCTTCTGGCTCAAGTACAGTAGTTGGGGATGGATATCCAGATATGTGGAGGACATGAGGCACTATGAAATTGTTGTTTACAGCCGCCCTTATAACAGAAAAGTGGTAGAAGCCGTCAGGCTCATAGAAGCCTGCATCTCCAAGCATAGTCGTTCTGTATATTATCGTCAGGTAGATAATTGATATTGTTATTACAAGGAGGATGAGAAATTGCACTCTCCTTGATTCTAAAACCTCTTTTAATCCCATGTCTTACTCCTTTAAGTCTTTGGAAAAGTAATTAAAATTACAGAAATTTTATGATGTGCAAACATTAAATAGGTTTATGCATCTGCTTTGTCTCTGGCTTTCTTGCAAAGACAAGATATGCCGTGTGCCAGAGCCCTTTTGTAGAAGGGCGCATCCCTTCCTTTCTTACAAGCATGTCCCTTACTATTACTTCAACAGTATGGGCATCTGAGAACTTCAGCTTCTCAAGCTTGGAAGCAAATCTCTGGACCTGCTCCATGTGCGGCAGGTATCCCACAACAGTTCCTCCTTCTGCAAGTGCTTTCTTTGCGTTTGCAAGAGCTTTCTCAGAAGATGGCAGATCCAGAACTACAAGGTCCAGGTTCTTTTCATATATCTTTTTGAATACGTCCTGATTCCTGAATTCTATGTTTGAGAGTCCGAGCATTTTTGCGTTTGTCTCTGCTATAGAGATGAACTCCTTTCTTAGATCATAACTGTAGACCTTGGCGCATATCCTTGCAAGCGAGACTGCGAGCCATCCACTCCCAGTACCTGCATCCATGCAGACGCTCTCCTTGCTTATTCCAGAATATGCGATGATTGTGCCTATGTCCTTTGGCAGCATCACCTGCGGACCACGTTTTAGCTTTCGGTACATCTTTGGGTATATGAACATTTTATTCACTGGCTTTTGCAGCCTTCTTAACTTTTCTCTTTTTCGAATCTGCTTTTTTCTGTGTCTTGCGCACAGGGGCTTTCTTAGTTGTCTTCTTAACAACAGGAGTATCTGCTTTTTTCTCTGCTCCTTCCTGCTCGCTCTTTATCTGTGCAGCTGTCTTTGGCTTGCCCCAGTCCTTCTTAGTCTCGCAGTTTGGATCCAGGCACATCTGGAAGACCCGCTTCCCTCTTCTGAATACTTTTACTATAGGCGTACCGCAATACTCGCATGTCTTTCCCGTAGGCTTTACGAACGAATACTGTGGCAGTGGATAAGAGAGCTGGCAGTTATTGCACTGCACGAATGACTTGCCTGCAGTGGACCTTCTTACTATCAGATCGCCACCGCACTTGCACTTGCCTATGCTCGCCTCCATCTCGCTCTTTTCCAGCCCCATGGACAGCTTCTTCCCTATCTCAGCCTGCTTCTCCTTGAATATGTTCGTTATTTTTGTTATTATGTCCTTGCCCTCTTTTATTACCGTCTCGCTTTCAAGAGTTCCTTTTGATATGCTCTCCATGTCCTCTTCCAGCTTCCTTGTCAGCTGCTCATCGAGTATATCCGGGCAGTATGAGTGCAGTGCGTCGTATATGCTCATTCCGAAGCCAGTGACCTCTATCTGCGAATTCCTTATATACTCCCTCCTGAACAGCGTGTCTATTATCTCGGCTCTTGTCGCCTTTGTCCCTAATTCCTTATCCTCTAAAGTGGATATCAGGCTTGCCTTGTTGTATCTGCGTGGAGGTTCGGTCTTAAGCGCCCTCGATTCGATCTTTTCCACTGGATGAATGTCGCCTTTGCCAAATTCAGGAAGCTCTCTTGTCTTTGGAGTGTAGTACTTGTATGTCTCTATCCATCCTTTCTTGAGAAGCCTTGATCCTGAAGCCCTGTACCTCTCATCGCTTATGCTTATTACAACTTCGTTATTCTCAGTAGATGCACTCTCTGCAAAGCATGCGAGGAACCTTCTCGTTATCAGATCGTAAAGCTTTTGCTCCTCTGTTGTCAACTTCTTAGGCTCCTCCCCAGTAGGATATATTGCAGGGTGGGCTTCATCTGCCTTCTTTCCCTCTATAGGCCTGAACCTGTTGCCGTTTATCAGCATCAGTGCATCTTCCTTATATCCCTCTATCTTCGAGAGCATGTTGAGTATGTTCCTGAAGTTCAGTGTGAAGGGGAGCTTCTGCGAGCTTGTTCTCGGATATGAGATGTATGAACGTTCATACAATGACTGCGCAACTGCAAGGGTCCTTGAAGGGTCCATCTTAAACACCCTGCTCGCTTCAAGCTGCAGAGAGGTGAGATCAAATGGCGGGAAGGGCCAGTGCTCCTTTACGTTCTTCTCTACTGATTCGACCTTTGCCTCCTTGCCAGCGTTATTTATTATTGATTCTGCTTCCTTTGCATCGAATATCGAGCCTCTGATGGATTCGAATTCTGTTCCATTTACAAATGCGAATATCTTCCAGTAATCCTTAGGGGAGAAGTTCTTTATCGCAAGCTCTCTCTCTGCAAGAAGGCCCAATGCAGGTCCTTGTACTCGTCCTATGCTGAGTATCTTCTTCACTCCCTGAGTTGATATCGCCCTCATCAATGACCTTGAGAGATTTATCCCCCACATCCAGTCTAGTTTATGGCGCGCTTCTCCGGCATAGAAGTTCTCAAAATCGAAATCAGATATGTTCTCATAGGATTTGACAAGGTCGGGCTTTGTAGTAGTAGAGAATTTCATCCTCTTTACGTTTGCCTTGGGAAGCTCCGAATTGACGTTGGAATTTACGACATACTTTATCAGGTTGCTCCCTATTACCGTACCCTCTATATCGTAGTCGCATGCGTTTATGTAGAATGAGCACTTTTTGCCTACCGTATATATCGTATCTATGTACTTCTTGGTGAAGTACGCTGATTTGTTAACTTTATAAGACTCTACCCATTCCACATCAAAGACAGGAACATCTGAATCGCTGCGCTGCTTTATCGTGAAGAGATGGCCCGCGGCTGCTACTATGTATAGAGTGTCTGCGCCTTTCTTTATCTCATAGTATCTAACCCCATTGTTAACGTATGAGAGCGGCTTGCCGTCATCTGCCAATGAGTAAGCTATCCTTATCGCTACGCTTGGCTTTTCTGCTATTATCAATTTGTTTATTCTACCTACCTTCTATCTCCTTTTAGGCCTTCTGTGTTTTGTCCGTCTCTTTTCTTTTTGAGGAGCGCTTTCATTATAAGTTATATTCTTTGAAAGATAAAGACCAGCTATTATCGTAAGGATTACACATATGTAGAAAACTACCGGAGAGTTTAGTACGAATGGAGACGATATTATTGCAACTATTCCCAGTGCCACTACTATCAATGATACTGCCATAAGCTGCTGTTCACCGTTCATGTAAGATTTCATATACTTATCAATTTCAAGATACTGTTAAAAGTTATAATAGTTTATGCTATGAAGATATTCAGCAGGTATTGGAATGGACACCCTTTTAATCATAATAATAACCTTCATAGCTGCTTTCTTTGCAGCTCTTGCACAGTACTTCTTCAAGGGAGCTCTGCCTAAGTTCAGTTTCAATCTTAAGGAGATGCTCGGGCTTTTCAGGAACAGAGGCATAATTACAGGCATAATAGTTTATCTTGTAGGATTGGGCTTCTACCTCTATGCGCTCAAATCAGGAGAGCTCTCATTCGTATATCCAGTCTTCTCGATAATATTTGTCTTCGTTGCACTTATAGGCATGTTTAAGTTCAAGGAGAAGCTCGGGCTTAAGAGGATCCTGGGACTGGCGCTGATAATAATAGGCATAGTTGTCATAGCACTCACTTAGATGGTATTATGAAAAAGGATAGCAAGCTCTTTTACATCGTTCTTCTCATATTCAGCACCTCATTGGGAGGCATCGGACAGTTCCTCTTTAAGGAAGGGTTGCTGCAGCCTGGCATTTATCTTGAGGTGCTGGTAATAGCCATAGGCGTACTGGCCTATGTAATATCTACAGCGATATACTTCTACACGCTTGCAAGGACGCACCTCAGCTGGGCTTATGGCTTTGGAGGCGTGAGTTATATTGTAGCTGAGCTGCTCGCATACTTTGTACTGCTCGAACCCGTAGGCATAACACGGTGGATAGGCGTCCTGATAATAGCAATAGGTACTGCACTTGTAGGTCTTAGCTGATAAGAAGCTCTTTTTATCCTTTGTACCAATTATACATAGGTTGGATGCTGCCAGAATGGTTGAGCGTGAAACCCGCAACTACGGAAAGATACGCACATGTCAAGGATAGAGTCAGTGAGCTCTCCCTGCACACTGTTTGCGTTGAGGCCCGGTGTCCCAATATAACGGAGTGCTGGTCAGGAGGAACAGCTACGTTCATGGTTCTGGGAAGCAAATGCACACGCGGCTGCAGGTTCTGCGCTGTTAGCAAGAGCGCAGGAGGAGATGCAATAGACAGGGAGGAGCCTAAGAAGCTTGCAACAGTCATCAAGGAGTGGGGATTGAGCTATGTAGTAGTAACATCCGTAGCTAGGGATGACCTTGAAGACCAGGGATCTCTTCACTTCGCAGCCTGCATAAAGGCGATAAAGGAGCGGTGTCCTAATACAATTGTAGAGGTGCTGATACCTGATTTCCAAGGAAGCGAAGAATTTCTGAAGAATGTGGTTGATGCAAAGCCGGATGTAATAGGAAACAACATAGAGACTGTTGAGAGATTGAGCAAAGAGGTAAGGGACAGGAGGGCAGATTACTGGCAGAGCATAAAGCTGTTGGGTAGAGTAAAGCTTCTTGACAGGAAGATATACACAAAGTCTGCAATTATGCTTGGGATAGGGGAGAGAGCTGAAGAGGTAGTGCAGAGCATGCTTGACTTAAGGGCTGTTGGAGTTGATTTTGTTGCGATAGGGCAGTACCTAAAGCCGAAAGGCCACCATCTTGAGGTTAAGGAATTCATAAGGCCTGAGATCTTTGAGGAGTACAGGAAGAAGGGTATGGAACTCGGCTTCAGGTACGTTGCATCAGGGCCTTTTGTAAGGAGCTCTTACAGGGCTGGAGAGCACTTCATATCAAATGTTGTGAAAGCAAATAGTTCTCATTGATAAAGGGAGTAGACTGAACCCCGCCACGTTATCCTCTTCATCAGTCGTGCAGAGATTAGATTATAGACATAGATGAAAGGAATCAGGATGACTATAAGAGCTATCGAAGGGTCTGCGCTTCTTGCTCTTTCATAAGACCTTTTCCAGCTTACAGCAAGATGTGCGAAGAGCAGCAGAAATGCAGGAGAGACGTATATCGAGAGCAGAGAGGCAGATACCATAACAAATATCTCTGAGCAGTAGAAGAACATGCCTCTCTTGAAATTGTTCCTGTAGCCGAGAAGAGTCAGAGCCGTCTGCCTGTTAGACCACTCTATGAACTGCTCAAAGCTGTCATCTGTCTTTACAATAGGCTGTGCGTCTTTTACATATGCTATTCTCAGCCTCTTCCTCTTGCATATCTTTGTAATTGTAATATCGTCAGATACGGAGTACTTTGAGTTGATTAGATATAGCTGCTCCTTACGGCCCATCAGATCCTTCCTGAAAGCCATTGTGCCTCCCCATGCGAACCTGCTCGACTCTTTCTCAAGAAGATTCTCGCCTACAAAGTTCCATACCATCTTGACCTTCGGCCAGAATCCTCCAATAGGCTGGAAGTGAGGATAAGTAGTTGATATGCCTATGCTTTTGTCAGATAGGGGAGCGATTATGTTTCCGAGCCACGCCCTAGTTACTGTTATGTCAGAATCAGCGATTACATACACTTCATAATCCCTGAAATGATTTAGTGCAGAGGCTATCGCCCTTACTTTGCCGCTCGCCCTTCTGCTTCTAGTGTCTGATATTAGATAGGATATGCCTGCCTTTTTTATCAGTGGTATGGCCTTGTCATTCTCTGAATCAACAACAGCGATTATTTTATACTTCATGTAGCCCTGTTTTTTCAACGCAATTAGATTCTGGTAGAGGCTTATGTCCATGCCTTTGCATGGAACTATTACCAAGGTTTTTGGCAGATGCTTATTCTTGGACAGTACTTCTTTTTTCCGGAATAATCTTGAAGAATCTATAGATAATAGCATTATTGCAGCAAGAGCTGCAAGTAATTCCAGTAATTCCAAGAATAGATTTGACACGGAGATACCTTAATTAAGATACTTTATTATACTATTTTAAGCTGTTTGGATGTACAACACTTTCCAGACGATAATAATACCAGGCATACTGGCATTTGTTGCCGCATACTTAGGCATAAGTTTCCTTATGCGATATCTTTATTCTGCAGGGATAGTTGCAGAAGACCGGAACAAGGCAAAAGTGGTGAAGCTGCCGAGCAGTGCAGGACTAGGTTTCGCCTTGGGCATAGTAATAGGCATACTTGTATATACATTTGGCGGATCATTCGTCTTCAAGCCTGTAATAAATATTTCTATACTCCTTTCCGTTGCACTCTCTATAATATTGATAACATTAGTTGGGTTCCTTGATGACATAAACGTAAAACAGGAGCGCGTTAAGAGCACGGGAATGATGGATATAAGGGAGGGACTGAAGCAATGGCAGAAGCCCATACTGACCGTATTAGGGGCTCTTCCTCTTATGGCGATAGATGCAGGCGTGCATATGGTAGAACTCCCATTTGTCGGAGTGGTAAGCCTCGGCCTCATATATCCGCTGATACTGCTGCCTCTTGCAATTATATTTGTATCCAATTCCGTTAATCTCCTTGGAGGCTTCGATGGACTGCAGCCTCTTATGGCCCTCGTTGCTGCCCTTGGGCTCCTTGCGTATAACATAATGTTCGGCACATATATCGGTGCGTTCCTCTCTGCGCTTCTGAGCGCAGCGCTACTTGCCATGCTTCCTTTCAACCTTTACAAGGCGAAGGTGGTTCCGGGAGACAGCTTCACTTACGCAGTAGGAGCTACACTTGTAGCGATAATGGTAATGGGCAATTCAGAGGCCTTTGGCATAATCATATTCATACCTTGGATAATAGAGTTCCTGCTGCATGCAAGGAAGAAGTTCAAGGTTACCGATCTGGGGATAAGACAGAGGGATGGGAGCTTCAAGGCTCCTTATGGAAAGAAGATATACAGCCTTACACATCTTGTAATGAATCTGAAGAAAAAGGCTACTGAGACAGATGTTGCATACTATTTAACTGCACTTGAGGTATTGTTCGTAGTATTGGCATTTGCGATGAAGCTTTCAGGTCTGTTATAATCCATAATAACTGTTAATAAGGAGAATTATTCTTATCAGGCAGGCTTCCTTTCAGAAGTGCCATATTCTCGGATATGCTGTCATCTAATTCTTTATCATCGAATAGCGCAAGAAGTATATCCTCACTCTTTATCAGCTTCCTTCCTGCATGCTCCGCATACTTTATCGCTTCCTGGGCTATTGAGTCTGCAAAGTTCTCCAGTTCCATCTCAAGGTCAAGAACCGCATCCTCCGAGATCCGCTCCGCACCGGCCTCCCTTATAAACTGCTCCACATCATACAGACTGAATTTCCTATTTCCCGCCTTTCCCAATCACTCACCAAAAGTAAAGTGGTATATAGTTTGTAGCAAGCTTTAAAAGGGTTATAATAAGCCATGAATAGTGGCATAACACAGTTTATTTGTACCTCAAAAGTGCGCCTATTCCTCCGAATCCCATCATAAATTGCTTGCCGTAAGAGCTCTCTTCGGATACGAAGACAGTCTCTGTGCCATTATGGTCGGCCTCCTCTATCAGCTCCTCTATGGCGTCCTCTTCCTTGACTATCTCCAGTTTGCCTCCGCAATTATGCTTCTGCTGGCGCTCCTTGCCTATCTCCATAGCTTCTATTGTGGTGCCATCATTCGTGCATTTGTATGTTACCTTTGTTATCTCAAGGGCCTCGCTTATTATCAACTTCGATGCCTGGTCCGATTCCACTGCGGCTTTGGTATTGGCATAACCGTGCACTGCCAGGCCATTCACCGCTGTCTCCTTTATGAAACGCTCTATGATCGTGCGTTCCTGTGCGGCTTCTTGTTCCTTCAGCAGGTCCGAAGCTTTTTCCACCAGTTCATGAAGCCCGAATTCATCCGTATAGCCAGTATCATAGACTCCGAGCAGCTTTACCTGATAGTTAAGCTTGTTTGCCTTTGCAAAACCCTCCTTAGTGGGCCCTGGTCCTCCAAGTATTACACCTTTAGGGGCGAACGCGTTCTGCTCGCAGTAGCTGTTGATAACTTCTGCAACTCTGGTGTGGTACTCCCCTATGCTCTCCTCTATTCCACGCGCATACCTGCCTGCCGACTGGCCTCCCTTTCTCACCTTGGCATGAACCATGGAATTCAGTTTCTTTATGACCTGTATGTGGTGACCCTTCAGGCTTGCTATAGTGGCTTCGCGGCCGTCCATTACCACTAGTACATAGACATCTTTGTTTGACATCATTGCTTCCAGCGGCTCGAGCAGGAATGTGGAATCGCATCGGTATATATTTACCTTTAACGGAGTTGGAGGCTCCATAGAGAATAACTCTATCTCGCTCCTTCCAGGATTGTCGGATATGTTTCCTGCGAATATAGCTATCCCGTTCTCAGGCGTTCCTCTGAATAGTTTTAGGTATTGTATTATCTTGTCAAGCGCGCTCTGTACGTTTGTCCTTACTGATTTTGACTTTATGTTAGAGGATTGGCTGTACTCTTCCCTTAGCTTTGCCGTCTCTTCGGAAAGCTGGAAACCTGCAGGTATGTATACGCTGATAAGTTCCGTTCCATAACCTCTTACCCCCTTCAGCTTCCTTATCTCCTTGTTTATGCTGTACTCGTTCTTCATCTCAAAGACCGCTTTTGTTTTACTGCTTCGTTATTCTCTCTTTGCCCATGTACTTGACCAGTACATCTGGCACCGTTATGCTGCCGTCATCGTTTACGTAATTCTCCACTATCGCTACTATCGCCCTTTCTACTGCAAGAGCTGTAGAATTAAGAGTATGAACATATCTCCTCTCTCCTGCCTTATCATATTTTATGTCAAGCCTTATTGATTGCCAATCAGTGCAGTTGGAACATGATACCATCTCACGGTACTTGTTCTGGATAGGCATGAATGCTTCCAGATCGTACTTCTTTGCTGCTACCGTCCCTATGTCCCCTGTGCAGATATTTATTATATGGTAAGGTATGTTTAGCTTCTTGAAGAGCTCCTCGCTGTTTGCGATCAACTCATCGAATAATGCATAGGAATTCTCCTGCTCTGCGAATATGAACTGTTCGACCTTGTAGAACTGGTGGACGCGAAATATGCCCTTTGTATCCTTGCCATGCGAACCTGCCTCTCTTCTGAAGCACGGACTTATGCCTATAAACCTTAGAGGTAGCTCCTTGGCAGAGAATACATGATCAGAGTGCATTGCAGCTATGGTGTGCTCTGATGTTCCTATCATGTACAGGTCTTCATCGGTCTTCTCGAAGTCCTTTTTGTTCTCCACTTCCTTGGGATCGGTAACCATGTAGAGCGCCTCTTCGAAATCCCCTAGCGCAGTGACACCTCTGTAATACTCCTTGCGCATCATCAATGGAGGAGAGATGAGCGTATAGCCTTTTGCAACAAGCTCATCTATTGCAAATCTTATCAGCGCCTGTTCAAGAAGAGCGAGATCACCCTTTAGGTAGTAGAATCTTGCACCTGATACCTTTGCCGCTGCTTCAAGATCAAGCAATCCCAATTTAGTAAGTATCTCCTCGTGTCCAGGCATGCTCTTTGCAACCGCTTTCCCTTGCACCTTTATCTCTACATTCTGCGAATCGTCTATGCCATATGGAACGTTCTTGTCAAGTATGTTTGGCATATTCCACAGCAGTGTATTAAGCCTTTTTTCATCTTCAGGAAGCTCCTTCTCCAGAGTATCCAGTCTTTTCTTTATCTCTGAGACCTTTGCAGTGATATCCTTGTCTATTACATTCTCCTTTTTCTTCTTGTCTGCTATCTCCAGACTAAGCTTGTTCCTCTCTGCCCTCAGCTGTTGTACCTCCATATTTGCCTTTCTCAGCTTTTCGTCCAGCTTCAGCATCTCGTCTACTGGATAATCGGACTTGCGCTTCGCCATCGACTCTTTTATCGCCTCGATGTTGTCCCTAAGATACTTGCTTGTCAGCATAACATACAACTCTTCATTCTTCCTGATTCTTCGTTTCTATAAACTAAGAATAGGCAACTAATATATACTCGTATATTTATTTATTATGTGCCTGCAGGGGTGGCAGAGTTTGGCCAAATGCGACGGGCTTAGGACCCGTTTCCTTTGTGGATGCGAGAGTTCAAATCTCTCCCCCTGCAATGATTATCTTTCCACATCTATCGGTTTTGAGCCACTATATACTCCCAGTGAACCGAGTATCCGACATAATTTTTCCCTGAGAAGCCTATCTTGTGCTTTTTTACAGACCAACCTTTCTTTACATAGAAATCTGCCAGCTTCTTTTGGAAGCCGCTTATATCTTCTCCCTGGCCTGTCTTGGAGTTTATCCTTGGACGATGTTGAGTATGAAAGATTATGACATTATAGCCACCTGGTGCAGTATGGCTCATCATGTTTTCTATAAACTTGCGCTTGTACGATTCCTTAACAAGTTGTAAGACAAAATTTGATGCTACTAAATCAAACTGTCCTTTAATCGTTTTCCTTAAAGCGTTTCCTACAATAAAGTTTACGTAGACGTTGTTCTTTTTGGCGAATCGTCTTGCTCTTCTTATGGCAACTTCCGAAATATCCATTCCTGTTGAGTTAAACCCTTTCTTTGTTAACTGCACTGCGTAAAACCCATCTCCGCAGCCTATATCTAAATATGTCAATTGTTTTGTAATGTGTTTCTTTATTGATAATGCTGTGCTAACTATGGGATCGTCAGGTATTCTCATGACCAGAACGCGTTTTCTGTTGCTCTGTTTATTATATACCTTATTCCATTTTGCTTTTACATTGCGTGTCCTTTTAGGGCTATTGTAAACTACCATGTTTTCACTTTGAAATATTAGAAGATGTAATCTGTACTGTACCTTTTAGAGTATTAGTTAGTACGAGTCAAAGACTATTACTGATATATTTTATCCTTGACTCATATATAAATATTGCTGTGGAGTTAGGCTGTCCCATAATCGAGTATTTCCAATTGACTCCTTGTTAGGACATCATTATTATCTCTCAGGTACTTTGTTGATAGCTTAACAAACCGCTCCACTCTTTCTTAATTCATCAGCTTGCTCTTTTCAGAAGAGCAAGAAGCTCCCTGCATACCTCTTCAGGGTTCGTCTCTTCAGGCTGGTGCGCTGCTTCTATAGATACGAATCTTGAGTTGTTTATCATCTCCGATATCCTCTTCTGATTCTCTATCGGGAAGAGCCCGTCTCTCGTTCCATGCAGGAACAGGACAGGTATACCTGTGCTGTTCAATTCTGGTATCCTGTTTGTGAAATTGCTTCTTATTCCGTGCATTGTTACCTCGCTCTGTACGAATTCCAGGCAGGCTTCGGTAAGATTGCGGCGCTTCACGTATTCCTGAACGATCTTGGCTTCTCCGTTGCTAGGGCCGCTTCCGTTATGCCCTTTTAGCAGAATTTTAAGTACTGTGGAGAAAGCTGCATCGCTCTTTGCAAGATTATTTATCAGCGATTGTTGTATATCCGCAGGAATCCTTGTAAGGACATATGCTGCAAGAGGAAACTTTTTGTCGAAGAATCCGAATGCGTCTATAAGTGCAAGGCTGTTTACCCTCTCCTTGTGCTCAAGTGTAAAACCAAGAGCTATGCCGCCTCCGAAAGACTCTGCTATTATATCTGCCTTCTTGATGTGCATATGCTTCATGAAGCTCTCTGTGAAATCCACATAATATGCAAGAGTTGCCTTCTCCCTGCCTTTCTGGCTCTTCCCGTAGCCTGGCAGGTCTGGAGCTATTACATGATGCTCTGCACCTATTACCGGCATTATCTTGGACCAGGAAACTGCGCCTGATGACACCCCTCCTCCGTGTATCATCAGCACCTTCTTATCGTTGTCCCTGCCCACTTCTGCATATCTTATATGGAGACCTGCAACTTTAGTATAAGCTATAGATATCTTTTGGTCCGAAGAACCACTACTTTCGACGACAAATTGATTTGTCCCCTGCATAGATAACCCCACATATTAGATTGACAATTTCTCATATTTAAAGCTTTTAGTGCCCTTTTCTGTTTCTTGGCACAGAATAAGCGGATTTTTGGTAAGCATTTATTAAATTAAATAGTATTGTATTGTTACTTATCAATACAGCGTATTTTGCTGTTTCAGAGGGGAATATTTTTGGCAGAGATACTTGACAATGCATGGACGGAGAAGTACAGGCCTTCGAAGCTAAACGATATAATAGGCCAGAAGGCCATAGTCGAGAGATTAGAGGCTTTTGTCAAGGCAAAGAGCTTTCCTAACATGATATTTGCAGGGAGCGCAGGCATAGGCAAGACAACTTCAGCGATAGCGATGGCAAAGGAGCTATACGGGGAGAGCATAAACCAGGCATTCCTTGAGCTGAATGCGAGCGATACCAGAGGCATAGAGATAATACGAGGCAGGGTTAAGGAGTTTGCCAAGACTCTTTCTTTGTCTACAGGGCTTGTGAAGATAATCTTCCTTGATGAAGCGGATGCTCTTACTCCTGAGGCACAGCATGCGCTTAGGAGAACCATGGAGAAGTACTCTGCAAGCACCAGATTCGTACTCAGCGCCAATTATGCAAGCAAGATAATAGAGCCCATACAGAGCAGGTGCGTTGTGCTCAGGTTCAAGCCGCTGAAAGAGGAGGAGATGCTCGGATACATAGAGAGGATAAGAGAGAATGAGGGCATAGAGATATCCGAGGACGCTGAGAAGGCATTGATCTATGTGAGCGAAGGCGATTTGAGAAAGCTCACTAACGTACTGCAGAGCGCTGCGATATCTAACAAGAAGATAACTGAGAAATCAGTATATGACATAGCTTCAAGAGCACGCCCTAAAGAGATTGTTTCTATGCTAAACTTCGCATTCAATGGAGATTTTATAAGGGCTAGGAACGAGCTTGACAAGCTCCTTCTGGTATACGGAATGAGTGGAGAGGATGTGCTGATACAATGCTATAGAGAAGCCATTAATTTAGATCTGGATGACAAAGCCAAACTGAAACTGATAAGCGCCATAGGAGAATACAACTTCAGGATAGTAGAGGGTGCAAATGACAGGATACAGATAGAGGCTATGCTGGCCTCCCTTGCACTTACAGGAAAACAGCCCTTATCCCCTTGAGCATTAAACTCTAGTCAGATAATCCAATTCATTCTGTACAGGATCGTATCGCTCGCATTCATACTTCAGACGTTTTACATCAGACTTTCCAAAAGGACCAGGCCTGTCGGGATCCAGAGCGATCATCACTTCCTTGCGCAGTACATCTGATATATCTCCAGGTTTTCGCTTCTCTTCCTTGTACTTGTTTATAGATACCACTTTTTCTGAGGTCATGAATACCACTCATATTACTCAGTTTATCCCATTATTTAAACATTATGTAGAGATACGCTGATAATAGAAATAGGTTATGCGCTTTTTGCCTTCTCGAATTCCGACAATGCAAGCGCATATAATCTATCCAAGGCTCTTTTGTCAGATGATTCTGCAATTATCTTTACTTTTGGAGTTGTGTTTGAAGCCCTTGCCATTAGCCATCCGTCTTTTGCTATCATCTTCACCCCTTCAGTAGTTACAACCTTTGCGCCTTTCTTTTTCTTCAGACTCTCTTTCATCCTTGATACTATCCTGAACTTCTCGCTGTCTTTAACCTCGAACTCGCTGACTATGCGCTCGTATTTGGGAAGCTCGTCCATCAGTTCGGACATCTTTTTTCCGCTTCCGGATATCAGCTCTGCCATCTTTATCACGGCGAATATGGCATCGTCAAAACCGTATATGTCGCTGAAATAGAAGTGAGTAGAATGCTCTCCCCCAAGCTTTGCTTTATTCTCCAGCATCTTGTCTATTATGAATGCCCTCCCAGTCTTTGCCTTTACGCCCTTTGCCTTCTTCAGCTTTATCATATCCTCTACGGTCTTGGATGAGCTCAGTTCATACACTACCTTGTCTCCCTTGTTTATCATATTCTTGACCATCATGGCAAGAGTTATGTCACCGAAGAATGCCCTGCCTGTGTCATCAACAAACATCGCCCTGTCGCCATCGCCGTCGAACGCGACTCCAAAATCCAGCTTGTTAGCCTTGACAAGATTGCTTAATTCGGTTATGTTTTCAGGTTTCGGTTCTGGAGATCTTGATGGGAAGTTGCCATCAGGCTTGTCGTTTATAGATACAATATGTATGCCGGCTTTTCTCAGGATATTTGCAGCTATCAGCGAGTCAGCGCCGTTGCCAGGATCTATCCCTATCCTGATAGGCTTCCTTATCTTTGCCCTCTTAAGCAGAAAATTCTCGTAATCTTTCATCAGTTTCTTGCTTATGTCTTTTGCTCTTCCGCCTTTTCCATATCTAAATCTCTTCTTTGAGTATATCTTCTTTATCTCTTCCTGTCCGAATCCAGATCCATACGTCCTTCCCATAGGACCGCATAGCTTCAGGCCGTTCCATTTAGGAGGATTGTGGCTTGCGCTTACAGCTGCACCACCGTCAAGATTATAATGCGCTATGGCAAAATAGAGCAGTGGAGTGGGAACCCTGCCTATGTATAATACCTCTGCTCCCGCTCTCTTCAATCCCTTTACGAAGCTTTCCTTTAGAACCGGGCTGCTCTCCCTTATGTCCATGCTCAATGCTAAGCGCTTCTTTTTTCCGATAAATGTGCCGAATGCCATCCCTATCTCTTCGGCAATTTTCTCGTTCAGAGTATCAGGGTATATCCCGCGTATGTCATTTGCCCTGAAGATGTCTTCTTGTTCAGGCAGTTCAACACCAATGAGTATGTGTACTCTGGATATTTATACTCTGCGTCCCCTTCTGCCCCCTGGCCTCTTGGTAGTATCAGTGGGTATGGGAGTTACGTCCTCTATGCTGCCTATCTTGAAGCCGCTCCTTGCGAGAGCTCTTACGACAGCCTGCGCTCCTGGACCAGGAATCTTTGAGTTGTGGCCTCCGGGAGCCCTTATCTTTATATTTATATGAGTTACGCCCTTCTCTATAGCGGTTGCAGCTACCTTGTATGTTGCATGCATGGCCGCATAAGGCGATCCTTCCTCGTGGTCAGCATCCACGACCATGCCTCCGCTCCCTACAGCTATGGTCTCTGATCCTGACAGATCTGTAAGAGTTATTATCGTGTTATTCTTTGATGAGAAGATATGTGCTACGCCCCATCTTACTGCCTTTGATTTGAATTTCTCATGAGCCTCCTGCACAGCAGCTTCGAATGATGGAGCTTCTTTCTTGTTAGCCTTCTGCTGCTGTTGCTGTTGCTGCTTTGTCTGCTTCTTCTCTATCTTCTTTTTCTTTCCAGCCATGATTAAGCACTCTCTTTGTCCTCTGTTGCCGTAGCCACATTATTGGGCTCCGTGGCTTTTGGCTCTGCAGCTTTTGGAGCAGGAGCCTGTTCTGCCTCTTTATTGAAGTTAAGATCTATCGGCTTGTAGTAGTTTATCTTTGATTCTTCCGAAGCCATGACCAAATACCCTGGAGACTTTACCTGCCTCCCGTTTACAGATATGAAACCATGAGTTATTAGTTGCCTTGACTGCTTTGCAGTCCTTCCCAGACCTTTCTTGAATGCGACTGACTGCAGCCTGCGTTCAAGTATCGCCTCAGAAGTCACTCCGAGAAGGTCGTCTAGAGATGCACCCTGCCTTACTATGCTGTATTTTGCTAGTCTCTCAGATATCTCCTTTCCTTCTTTTTCAGTTGATGCTCCGGACAATACCTTTCTAACGTTTCTTCGTATCCTGCTAACCTCTGTAGTTGCCTGCCAGAGCTCTCTCAGGTTCTTAAGCCCGTACTTCTCTTTCAGAGCGTGTTCAGACTCTATTCTGTCCTTTGACCACATTGTCTTTGGCTTGTCGAACTTTCTCCTTATGCGCTTCGGATCTCCCATTCAGTCACTTCTTCTCTGCAGGCTTTCCTGCAGCTGCCTGAGCCTGCTTTGCAGACTTCTTCATGACCCCTATAGTCGTGCCGGTTCTTCCTGTGGATCTGGTTCTCTGTCCGCGGACCTTCTGGTTTGTTCTGTGCCTTATTCCGCGCCAGCTCATCAGCTTTATGTCACCGTCTATGTCCTGCTTGACCTTGACTACGAGGTCCGTACCAACAAGGTGCATGTCCTTTCCTGACTGCATCTCCATGCGCCTGTTGAATAAATATGAGGGTATCTTTGAATCTGTTGCATCCTTTACAGCCTGCTCTATCTTTGCCATATGCTCCTCGTCAAGATGGCCTATCTGCTGATTGCAGTCTATGCCTAGATCATTCTTTATATGTATAGCAAGCGCATGCGACATGGTATGTCCTATGCCTTTTATCTCGCCTATCGCCTGGGCTATCTTCTTGTCTCCGTTGATGTCCCTGCCTGCAAGTCGAACTATCATTCCCTGAGCTTTGGGCTTGGCGTCTTCGTGCGCCTTCTTCTTTGGAATTTCTTCTTTTGCCATCTAATGACCACAGTAAGAATGCATCAATTAAACGTTGTTAAATCGCAGTTAAAATAGCTGCCGTTAACTGACTGCAGTGCATTATATTAATACAGAATGATTTAAAAGCCTTTATTATTTGCATCAGTAATACACTTTCAAGCCATTAGTATACGCCAGGGTTGGGACTCTCAGAAAGTTAGGTTCTCCTAAGATTCATTTGAACCCAAAAGGCCGTGAGGCCACGCGCTTGCAGGTATTATTTCCAGGCGCGCGCGTTACCGGATTCTGCCACCCTGGCACGCTATACCATCAGTTTGCTATCCTTATAATTCTTTTCCCATGCGAAGCTGTTTATTTATTCTGTTTTTTCTTCTCCTCTGGCCTTACTGCCGGGAAGAGAATTACCTCCTTCATTGACGGAACATTTGTAAGCAGCATTATCAGCCTGTCCATCCCTATGCCGCATCCTGCCGTCGGAGGCATACCGTACTCTATCGCTTCTATGAAGTCCTTGTCAGAAGGCGGTGCTTCTTCGTCGCCCTTCTTCCTCTCAGCTTCCTGCTCCTCGAACTTCTTCCTCTGTTCTATAGGATTGGTAAGCTCTGAATAGCAGTTTGCTACTTCCATGCCATTAACGTACATCTCAAACCTCTCGCTCAGGAACTTGTTTCCGCGTTTGTCCTTGGTAAGCGGACACATGTATGCCGGGAAGTCAAGTATGAATGTAGGGTCCACAAGTGTTGGCTTTATGTACTTGTCAAAAAGCGAATCCGCAACGTGGTAATTGTTAAGTATCTTTGTATCAAGCCTCTCTTCCTTCGCTATTTTCTTTGCTTCTTCGTCAGTCATCTTTGATATATCTATTCCGGAGAGCTTCTTCAGCTCCTCCACCCAGTATATCCTCTTGAATTTTGGCTTGAAGTTCAGCTCCTTATCCTGATATGTAAATGCATATGCACCATGAATATGCTTTGCAAGCCCTGAGAGCATCTCCTCCATGAGTGCCATGAAGTCCTCATAATCCTTGTATGCCTCATAGAATTCAAGCATCGTGAATTCAGGATTGTGCGATGAGTCTATGTCCTCGTTCCTGAAGTCCTTTGAGAACTCGTAGACCTTTTCGAAGCCCCCTATTATCAGCCTTTTCAGGTAGAGCTCATTCGCAACTCTCAGATAAAAATCAGACTCCAGCGAGTTGTAGTACGTCGTGAATGGCTTGGCATTCGCTCCTCCGTATGTTGGCTGAAGTATCGGCGTCTCGAATTCAAGATATCCTCTTGCATTGAAGAAGTTCCTGACATAATCCATTATCCTTGTCCTTGTCTTGAATACCTTCCTTACATCAGGATTCATTATGAGATCAAGATAACGCTTCCTGTACCTCAATTCGGTATCGCTTATCCCGTGGAACTTGTCCGGCAGCGTGCGCAGAGATTTTGAAAGAAGAACGGCTTTCCTGACCTCTATGCTTATCTCTCCGCGTGTGCTCTTTGTAACATTTCCTTCCACTCCTATTATGTCCCCTATGTCGATGAACTGCAGAATCTTTGCTGCTTCTTTTTCTACTACATCCTCTCGTATCATTATCTGTATCTTACCAGACTCGTCAAGGAGATCAATGAATATTATCTTGCCCATCTTTCTTAGCCGTATTATCCTTCCCGCAATGCTTGCGCTCCTGCCTTCATTGCTGCTGAAGTCAGAGGTTATCTCAGATGCCGTCTTTGTACGCTTGTAAGAATATGGATATGGGTTTATTCCCTTCTCCAGCAACTCTTCGACTTTCTTTATCTTTGTTTCTTCTGCCATCTAAACCCTTCAAATGCAATATATACAGATTATACAGATGCATGTAACTTTTATAGATTATCTGTTAAAGTTCCACTCTGAGTTCCTGTAGACCGTTTCCTCAAGTTCTATGCTTCTTTCTTTTTCTTCTTCTGTAAGAGGTGATTCCTTCCACGCTCTGCCTTTTGTGAAGCTGTTTAGCAGTGCCTCCCTAAGCTCATCGATGCTCGCGTGGCAGTTCGACCTTACGTCTGTTATCCTCTCTTCTGCACTCTTTATCATCTTATCTGATAGCTTCTCCTTGCTTACATTTAGTACAGAGAACATCTTCTTGACATCTGCAGTATATAATATGGTGCCGTGAAGCAGCACTGCCCCGTCTCTCCTCGTCTGTGCGTTTCCTGATATCTTCCTTCCATCTACAGTTATGTCGTTTATTGGCGCATACTCGGCGTTTATCCCTATGCTCTTCAGTGCGTCTATTATCATTGATGCGGAGAACCTGTAGCACTTCTGTATCCCATCAGGCAGTTCACCTTCTTTTGCTATAAGGCTGTACGTTATCTCCCCTTCAGAATCATGGTATACTGCCCCTCCCCCAGTAATCCTGCGTACAGAATCTATGCCAAGGGATTTGCACTGCTCCAGGTTTACCTCTTTCTGCATGCTTTGGAACCTGCCAATTGAGACTGCACTTGGCTTCCATGCGTATAGCCTTAACGTCATGCTGGAATTGCCCATTGCGACAGATTCTAGGAGCGCGTGGTCTATCGCCATGTTCTGGTATGCAGAGTTTGATGAATAAGGTATCACTCTCAGCTCCATTCATATCTCCCTCGCTGTCGCATCCCTTATCGCAGCGACTATGCTATTTGCAGATATTCCTACCAGCTTGGCCTTGTGCGACTCGACCACGTTGTTTATTATGTCTCTCAGCTCCATGTCATTCATAGCAAGAGGTACGCCTTCCAGCGCCCTCTCTATATCCATTACACAGCCCTCCGGATGCATGAAGAAATCCCCGGTTATGATGAGCTTCTCTATCTTGTCAGAATAATTTATATCTACGCAGACGAGCTTCTCGCCCGGATTCTTCTTCTCGGCATAGCCCTTCATAGTAATGATGGTCAAAACGCAAAATATATAAATAAGTCCTTACAATATGAATCAGTTAAACATACCCTTAATTTGAAGTATGTTTATTGCGCAGCCTTTGCGCATATAATATCAAGGATGTGAAGATGTATTTTATAGTAAGAGTAACTGCGTCGCAGGAGAAGATAACTGCAGACATACTGCAGAACAAGTCAAAGGGAAAGGACAATGGAATATACTCGATAATAATACCGCAGGGAATGCGCGGCTATATAATAGTTGAGGCGCAGGATGAGATAGCATGCAGGGATCTCATACTTAACGAACCCCATGTAAAAGGCATGCTTCCCAAGCCGCTCACGCAGGAAGAGATAGACAAGGTACTTGCCAAGAAGCAGCAGTCCCAAGACATAGCTCCAAACGACCTTGTGGAGTTCTTTGCAGGGCCGTTCAAGGGATACAAGGCAAAGGTAATAAATACTGACCCATCAAAAGATGAGATTACGGTAGAGCTCATGGATGTTGCAGTTCCAATACCTGTAACGACAAAATCAAACATGGCTCGCGTAATAGAGAAGGCAGAAAAGGTGTAGACAATGGCAGATGCTATAATAAATGGATTAATAGAAGGAGGAAAGGCTACTAACGGTGCGCCTTTCGGCCCAGCTCTTGGCCCTCTCGGGGTCAATGTTGCAGCAATAATAGAAGAGATAAACAAGAAGACGCAGGCATTCGAAGGGGTAAAGGTTCCTGTAAAGGTTATAGTCAATCCTTCTACAAAGAAGTATACTGTTGAAGTAGGAGCTCCTCCTACAAGCGCCCTTATACTAAAGGAGATAGGGATACAGAAAGGGGCTAAGACCAAGGATGAGGTTGCCGGCAATATAACGCTCGAGCAGGTAAAGAATGTAGCCAAGGCAAAGGAGTCTAAGATGTATGGCAACAGCATGAAGGAGAGAGTCAATCAGATCCTAGGAACATGCAAGTCGATGAACATAACTTGCGAAGGCATAAGTGCAAAGGAGATGATTGCAAAGATAAAGAGCGGAGAAGTAAAAGTATAATCAGGTCTGCTTCTTTAGAATTAGCTTGAGATACTGTTTTATTTGCCTTAATTATAGGTGGCATCATCCCACGATTGAAATTGTGGAGGCTTCCGATGGTGGCTTTTTGATTGATAAGCAGAGCTTATGCTAAATCTCTAATTATAATGCCAAACAGCAATATGCTTTCCCACTCTTACGAGCAGTATTTCATATCGTGAACAGGCTTAGCTTCCGAGTTCGGGATGGGTTCGGGCGTTTCCCTATTCCTATGGCCGTTTGACAGAATAATTAAGACAATAAAGTATTTAATGTTTGCTGTTAGCTGCTGTTCCAGATGAATCCTGCAGATTTGCTTCTGCAGGCATTCAGCCGAATATGTTGACTGGCTCGTGGAGTGTGCCATTGTATGGCTTGCTTCCCACAGTCAGCAGTTCAGGGCCTATTCCTCCGCCACATGGTCCGTCAAAGTTTATCCAGTATGTTCCATATGTGGCATTAGCAGCGATTCTTACGTATGCCGTAGTGTTTATGCTGCCGTTTGCTGCCTGGAAGACCTTTGGACTGAATGTTATATTTACTCCGGTCGGTTGGAATGAAGTTATACTATTGTTGTACCTTAGCAGGTAGTAATGTGTCCTAGTGCTGTTGAATCCTTGTGGTTCTGAAAGCGTCTGCGTTATGTTCTCTGCAAGCCTGAAGCTGCCTGAAGATCCCCTGCTTATTACATAGTCGGTGACATTTTTTGTCATGTTGCCGACAGTATAGTTCAGGGTGTATGCTGAAAAGCCGCTTTCGCTTACTATGCTTCCACTCATATGATAATTAAGGAAGATGCATGAGTATGCTGAAGATATCTGCCCCGGAGTTACCGTAGCGTTTGCAGATGAATTAACATATGATGCTGTCGTTACAGACGCTGTAATTAAGCCTGTCTTGTTGCTTACATTATTAGTATTTGAATGCAAGGGTATACTCGCATAAGAGTATATTGCATATGCCACTATTCCAAGTACAATTACTACCCCTATAGCCTTTGCGAACATTGCAGAGTAATTAGGGGTCGTCTTGTAGTATTTTAGTTTCTTGAAGTATTCCGAGTCTACTTTCTCCACCGCGTGCACTCTTGTCAGTTCATCTATATGCTGGCTAACCGTAGCTTTTGATAGACCTAGCTCCTTGCTAAGCTCAGTAATTGTCATCTTCTTATTTTCAAGAAGTTCGAGTATCTTCTTCTTTGTCTCAAGAGTCTTTCCCAAATAATCACAATTAAGATAAGTGATTGGAATTTAAACCCTTTTCTGAAAAGTTAGGTTTTTGTTAGGTTCTATCTCGTAAAAGTTCCTTTACATTGCTTATGAATACAATCAGTTCACTTGTATGAGGCATCCTTTTGATTGACGCTTCAACTGCCTTAAGGGATTCCTTTACGGCATTTATCTCTTCCGCAGGTATAGCTACTGTCGTTTTATTTTGATGGTCAGGCTTAGCGTTTTCGTCTTTTACATATGCAACTTTGGCTGTTTTAGACGGTTTGTATTCCGCGTCTATATACATTCCGATTTTGTCATAGCAATTGTAACACCTTACTATCACCTGTCCGATCCCTGGATAGTGGGCAGAATAGTGCCCTTCTGGTAGCGACCTTACCTCCTCCTTATTCGTAGGCAGAAACAAGCCTTCTGCGTTTATTCTGAATACTCCCATGTTCTTGGTCCCCTTATCTGCAGTCCATACGGCTCCTGCAGTCCTAAGTTCCTCTCTGAATTCGGCGTTGTGGAAGAATAGTGATGCTATCTCCTTTACATATACCTGCCTGTACCCTGCAGGCATGACTCTTTGTATATCATCTACAAAAACCTCTCTTTCAGAGAACATTAGCTTTTGTGGTCTTTCCCTGAAGACTTTTGCATTATCCATAGTAACACTTGCATGTTTAATATCTCAAAGGAGGTAGATTACTCTGATTAATAAATTTAATCTGCAATTTTACTCGTTTTATTCTGTGAAAGAACTGTCGTATGTCTACGGGCCCGGTGGGATTTGAACCCACGACTTAAAGGTTAAAAGCCTTCCACTCTAGCCAAACTGAGTTACGGACCCGCATGGATTATATGAATAGAAAGTAATAAATATGTAAAATCTAATATTTTAATTGATAGCTATGAAAGAGGATGAGCACGTAAGGATGTATGGAAAGGAATTCCACGAAGTAGAGTTTCTTGAGATAAAGTGCCCCATCTGCAAAGGCAGGGTTGATGAACTCGGTTATTGCAACTGCGGCTCAGGAGATTCATAACCGATTATGCGACCTTCCTAGCTTGAAGGAGCTTCTCATATACAGTATTAGCTTCCCCTTGTTCTTCTATCTTCTGTATTGCAGGATAATTGACATCGTAGTCGTGAATGTTTTCTTTTAACCTCTCCTCGAATGTAGGCACCAGTTCATTCTGATAGAATATGCCTAGAGGTATCTTCTCCTCCCATTCGTAAGACCTTGATATCGCAGCGTTTATCTTCTGCGGAACCTCATCCATGCTCTTGACTACAGGATCTATATCCAGATTATATACGCGCTTCCTGTACCACTCATTGGTATTTATGTCGTTGTAGCTGGGGCACGGCTGCAGTACATCCACAAGAGCCATGCCTTTATGCTGTATGGCTTTTTTTATCAGCTCCTTTGTCCCATTGACATCGTATGCAAACCCTCTTGCGACAAAGGTGTATCCGACCGAGAGTGCTAATGCTATCGGATTTATCGAATCGTTTATGTTTGGTTTTGAAAGAGACTTGGTCTTCTCTCCTCTGTGCAGAGTAGGAGATGCCTGCCCTTTTGTAAGTCCGTAAACGCCGTTATCATGGACCAGTAAAGTCATGTTTATGTTTCTCCTTCCAGCATTGACAAAATGGCCTGCTCCTATTCCGAATGTATCTCCGTCACCAGCCTGAACAAGAACCTCCATTGACGGATTTGATAGTTTTATCCCTGTGGCAAATGCAAGAGCTCTTCCGTGCAGTGTATGCACTCCTGATATCTTGTTTGGGAAGAAATGAGGGGCTTTTCCCGAGCATCCGATTCCCGAGACAACAACAAAGTTCTTGTAATCAAGTTTGAGTTCGTCTGTGAGAAGCTCTTCTGACCTGAGTATCCCAAAGTCTGCACACCCTATGCACCAGTCATTGAATTCAGTAGCGTTATGCTCCTCCATCTAGAACCACCTTTGTTTTTCCATGAACTACGACTTCTTCTATGGCTTCTACAAGCTCATCAAGAAGTATAGGTCTGCCCGTCCATTTGAGTATCTGTGCAGTTGGCATTATTCCCGTGTTTTCTGTAAGGACTTCTGCACCTTGCGCATAGTAGTTGCTCTCAAGTGCTATTATCCTGCGTTTTCCTGCAAGCAGTCTCTTCATGTATCTCTTTGGATAAGGATTGAACATCCTGACCTGCACTACTTCTATATCTATGCCTTTTTCCTTAAGTTCTTCCATCGCATCAAGCGCAGGTCCTTTTGAGGCTCCCCAGAGCAGAATTACATTCTCCGCATCTCCGTAAACGTTTACCATCGACTCTTCCATTATCTCCTTATCTGCGGTTTCTAGCTTCTTCAGTCTCTTCTCATACATGGCAAGCCTGTTGAGAGGCTCTTCGGTTATATGACCAGACTCATTGTGCTCATCACCAGTATAGAATATGCTTGCCTTTCCCATGAATGCCCTTGGAGATATGCCATTCTCAGTAATAGCGAAACGTTTGTAATCTTCACCTCCTTCTGAAAGTGAACCGCGTTCTATCGATATCTTAGAGCCCTTGAATGTCTTCATGTCCAGAACGGAATAGGCGTTTGCAAGGCACTTCTCTATCAGATGTATAACAGGAGTCTGGTACCTCTCTGCAAGATTGAGAGCGTATATGGCATCGTAGAATACCTCTTCGTGATCTCCGGATGCTATCACTATTTTAGGGAATTCCCCATGTCCGACATTTATTGCAAATTTGAGGTCTGCCTGACCGCTCCTTGTAGGCAGACCGGTAGCAGGAGCTCCTCTTACATAATAGGTTATAAGTACAGGAGCTTCATTCATTCCTGCCCAGCTTATACCCTCTGACATCAATGAAAAACCAGGTCCTGATGTAGCGGTTGCGGATCTTGAACCGGTAAGCGATGCCCCGACTGCCATGTTTATCGCAGCTAGCTCATCCTCTGACTGCACAACCACCACGCCTCCACTGCCGCCGCCGGTTGTCTGGACTACCTGATTTGCTTCTATGTATGTGCTTTCATCTGAAGCAGGAGTTATTGGATAGTAGGATTGGAAGCGCAGCCCTCCTGCTATCTTCCCTATAGCTGATAGAGTATTCCCGTCTATCTGCACTCTTTCATCGTTAATAGGAAGCTCCTCAAGGTTGTAATGAGCTTTTGCATACTTCATACCGGCTTCTGCTGCAAGCATATTCATGTTTAGGAAAAGATCGTTCTTTCCAAATGTCTCTTTTATTGCAGTCCTCAGATACTCTTCCCTTAATCCAAGCAGTGAATATGAAGCGCCAATTGCTATCGTGTTCTTCGCTTTTGACGCCAGGGGAGGAGGTATCTTCAGATTGTTTATTACTACATTTATATCTTCAACATAATTTACAGGTATGCATGTGACGCCCTTCTTCTTGAGATACTGCACTACATCCAATATGCTTGTGCCATATCCGTTTGATTCCAGTTCCTTGACAACTTTATCGGTAACCTCAGGCTCCATAGAGCGTATCGTCTCCGCTTTTACCATCTCAGAAGCTTTATCATAAATCATGAAATCGGTAACGCTTGTGAAGTGTTGGAAGACGGTCTCTGCATCAAAAGATGTCAGTATGTTTACCTTTTCAGATATGCTCCTGTATGGTTTGCTCCCGACAACTACATTGAAATAGCTGTGCCTTCCCTTTATGTTTGAGTAGTACTCCCTGTTTCCATAGATATAGTATCCGGCCTTCGCAACTGCTGAGCCGAAGAGGTTTGCCGACGTATCTACCCCAAGACCCTGCGCCCCCCCGATCATCCATGAAAGTCTCACCGATACACCAACCAAATTATATACGGAGTTTATTCTCTGCGCAAGTTAAAATATTTATCGTTAATCGCTCTTACTTCCGTGCAACAAGTTTATACCCATCTTTCATCTTTGAAGAGTATCTGTACTCTAGTATGTCAAGCAGTTGCCTCTCCGTAGTCCTTCCCAACCCTCTGGCAGCCTGATATAGCAGGCTCTTGATCAGATTATTGGTATCCTCTGGAAGGAAGGTCACAGAATTCTCCACATCTATCTCATTTCTTATCTTCCTGCCTATCACAAGCTCATTGTTTTCACTTATGCATATGTTATAGCCCCCTCCCAATGTTGATTGTATGAAGTGCGCGAATTTACTATCCTTTACCTTGCCTTCAGACACTTTAGGTAGTGGAATCTCCCATGTACTGAATAGTGCCTTTATAGATTCGGAAGCTCTATCTGCTATTTTGTGTTGTTTTGCCATTTCCATCTGGCTGATATTTGTTATATACTGATTGGTAGTCACAGCGCCCTTCTCCAGTATATCGGGCCTGAGTCCAAGCTGCTCTACATACTTTAGTATTGAGATAAGGAGATAGCTCTCAGTAGACGACGAAGCTTCAACGGCTTTTTTATCAGCAATTCCCAGCCTTCTGTAGTATACCCTCTTTCCGAAAGGGTCTGTCGTTTCGTATGGAGTTATATCCTGTTGGAATATCCTCATCTCCCCTGCCCCGTCGCTTGTCACTATGCTTGATATGGTTCTCTTATTCTCCCTCCGAGTATTCCAGGGCAAACCGTATCTCCACCCGTTGGCCTTTGATACGATCTCCAGTGCGGATCCCACTGTTCCCGTAAACTCAAAGATACTGTCGAAATTAAATTTTTTATAGTCGAATAGTTCGTTATCATGAAGGACTGCGAGATTCCTTACACCGCTTAACAGGTAGAAATCTTCTGCTACTGCGCGTTCCTTTAGCTTTCCGCCTTTCCTGTTTGTTGTCCAGTAGAAGTCTTCCTCTCTTGCAGCCCTGTAAAGAAATTGCTTGTACTCGTTCCTCTCGTTTTTCTCCATGTTTCTCAGATGGCCCTCCCCTTCCATCCTGCCGACAGCACGCCTTATATCATCCAGAGAGACAGCAGACATGCGATACTTTTTAAGCTCCTCTTGCCTTAGTGTCTCTATCCTCGTGGTTATACCTGCCCGATCCAGCTTCCGCAATCCGTTCGGATAAACTTTATATGTCTCCATCATTGCAATCCCATTGGAGCAATGTATAATCCTAGTATTTGTTATTCCCATTATAACAAAATAGTGAATCTTATAAAAGGTATCTGGAAGCATTACGCTAATTTTATAAATCAGGCAGTATATCCATCTGATAGATAATGATGACCACCTTGACTCGTCAGTTTAAGGCAGATGCGAGATTTGCAGTGGAGAAGCACGAATACTGCAGCTTTGTTATTGGAAATGATACTTATAAAATAGGGATAACGGATAGGGCAGTAGATAGTAGAATGATGCAATTCCTCGTGCCTGATGGTCGCAGGCAGATAAGCCTTGCAGAAGCGGTAGAGGCATATGTGCACTCCCGACCTTTCAGGAAGATGCTGCATAATGACAGCGTATGGGTCAGACATAATGGCCTTGATACTGCAGGATACAAGGAGATACTTGATGATTATTCGTTCAGAACTGTATCGAGGTCTAAGTTCTACAAACTGCCTGAAGAGAGAAGGTCCTTCCATAACAAAGGGGGAGGTGCAGTTACAATAGACAGTATGTTCGGAGGGGGCTGCCTGAACATAAGTACATGGCATTATCCTTCAGCAGTAGAGGCGAAGATAGCTTATGTGGTGGACAAAGGTGCATTGGATCATGACGGCAGGGACTTGGCAAGATTCAGGAGAAGTTAATTAGCAGGGTCATTATGGGTAGCATGATAAAGAGCGGCATTGGCAGTAAAAGTCTGGAATTCAGGGAGATATCACAATCAGGAATATTTAAGATCCATGCCCATGCCAACTGCACTGAGTCGTTGAAGCTTCTTGTTGAACATGACCTCAGGTCCGTAGATTATAAGGAGATACTGGCAAGAGCATACGGAAGCTCAAGAATGGCTCTGAGATTCAGGAACAGCCTGAAAGGAGACAGCTTTTATATTAATGGCTTCGGCATCGATGAGTTCAGCGAGTACTGTACATTCAGCAGAAGAGGGGAACTTTTGCAGATTGGCAGGGATGTGCCCAAGAATGCTTATGGAGTTGAGGATACCGTCTTCGTGTACAAAGGATATATGCCAATGATACTCTCAGTGTACAGCGACCGCTTCGCAAAACTGAAGGGATACCGTTTTGATATAGACGGAGATGCAAGTCCTGCGATAAAAGAGCACACAGTACTTGGCATTAAGAATGACGGAAAGCTTGATGAGATGTTCTCTATTCTGCTAAGGCACTGACACATGTTCAGATATGCATACGCTTCCTGGATACCAAAGGTTACTGAAAGTATTTGTAAAATTTATATAACTTGGTTGTAATTGTATAGTGTGAGTGGAATGCTAGTAGAACACAAGATAAAGGATTTTTCAGCACTTTTGCAGGAAGGAGCAGTAAAGGGACTGACGCCTAAACTGATAAAGGCGCATATAGGCCTTTATGAAGGATATGTTAAGAAGCTCAATGAAATAGAGCAGAAGCTGGATGATCTTAGGAAGCAGCTGGATACTGATCCTGAGATACTGAGCAAGAACGCAAATTTCACCTACGGCAGCTACAGCGAGCTGAAGCGCAGGGAGATAGTCGCATACAACGCCAGCTATCTGCACAAGGCTTATTTTGAGAATCTTGAGCCTGTAAACGAGCCTGACGACCAGTTCAAGAGCCTGTTGAATGCGTCTTTTGGCGGTATAGACAAGTGGAAGGCTGAGACAAAGGCAGATGCAGCCTCTACCCCTGGATGGGTGCTCGTAACGGTTGATAGGAACAGGAACCAGCTGCACAACTGGGTCATAAACGAGCACAGCATAAACGTCCCTGCAATAGCACAGGATGTGGTAATTGCGCTTGACTGCTGGGAGCATTCGTATGCCATGGACTATGGCACTGACAAAGGAGCTTATGTCAAGGTCTTCCTTGACAATATAAACTGGCAGGAAGCAAACAAGCGCCTTAACGATGTGCTGAACGGAAACAAGTCAAAGGCAATGTCATAATGTGGAAAAGGCAGCTACGTAAATGCCTGAATACTGTTGAGTATTCTGAAGGGCATATCGGTTTTACTCATGCTTGTGGTCATGTGCAGAGTGGTCATGCCCAACATGCTCTGGCCTTTTTTCTTTTCGTCTAAGTCCCACTAAAGCCATTACAGTATTTGCAGTAACTACAACTGCATTTACGGCACACCTGGGACAGCTTCCGCATCCACAGGTACTCAGTATCGTCAGGTTATTCTGCATTGTCGGACCAAGCACAGCTGTTTTTTCAGCACTGGTAGTGGCTATTCGCCTTGCAGCCTTGAAAAGACGCTTCATCCCTGCGGCTTCTGATGCCTCCTGCTTTTTTGTGACTAACCCCTCTGCCATAATCTTATTTAGTTATACGTGATATTTAAGCCTATCTTGATACTTTATCATTAGAGAATTATTAAAAATGTAAAAGGGCAATGCGTTAAAGTGATAATACAATGCTAAAAGAAAAGACCACACCAAAACGACTGATAATAGAAGATCAGACATTTAAATTTCTAAGGACAAGAGTATACGATCCTGTCTCAATTTATAGCAGCAGGGATGCTTTTCTTAGAATAGGCAAACATGATCTTATTCGAAAGGAGTTACAGATACATAGACAGCTATTGGCTCATGGATTTCCTATTCCCGAGGTTTTGCGTGAAGGCGAAATAGACGGCCAATACTTTTATATTGAGAAGTCAGTAGGAACTTCGCTTTTAACCTACCTTTTCTCGGAAGATTACAAGAAGTATGGCAACATTTCTAATCGTAATTTCTCTACATTTTTAAGTCTAACTAGACAATTTGCTGAGGCGCAGTTATCCACAGCAACCACTAAAAAACATGATAAAGATTTTTACTGCGGAATTTATATGAATTACATTTTAGACGACTTTCCTCAATTTAAAGATGAACTTATTGAAGCTTTCAATAAAATAACAAAGCGAGTTTCTGCGTTTCCAGTTGTTTTGACACACGGAGATTTGAACCCACACAATATTCTTCCTAAAGGGATAATTGATTTTGGATATGTATTTAATGGATATGCCGGTTATGACTTGGTCGGCAATATTTATCAGATATACCTCTTTCCGAAAGAAGGCAATTATGAGAGCATAAGGCCTTATGGTTTTACCAAAAAGCAGTTTGATACTTATTTTAAGGCAATGGACAATATCTATTCTGGAAATGGCTATCCTGAATTATCAGAATATCAAGATGATTTTATGCTTGCAAAAACTATATGGGCAGCAGCAAGGATTATAGGTAAACCAAAAATACAAAAATGGCGTTTCAGTTTGTTAGAAAAGATAACTCTTGACTATCTTGATAGTAAGCCAATAATAGAAACTGTCAAAAAGTTTCCTTCGTAATTTGGTAGATTATAATTATGTAAGATTATGTGTTATAACTGGTTCTGGCTGAATATTCATCTGCACTTCGAATAGCATTACACGTCAAATCCTAGAGATATATCAGAAATAGTGGTTAGGCATAACACCAATGAAAAAATCTGGGGAGTCCGTGATTTGAACACGGGTCGCAAGCTCCCAAAGCTTGAAGCCTACCAAGCTAGCCTAACTCCCCTTGATTTAGTATTATTAAAAACAGGGATAATCTATATACCTTGCTTATTCACTTCTTCTGCTTTTTCTTCTGCCCGGGCATCCTTCCCTTCGGCTTTGGTATCTTCAGGCCGGGGAACATGCTCTCCAGAGTATCAGGGCTTACCTCTAAATCAACCTTTATGTTCTGCAGCATCCTGCCAAATAGGTATATGACAGCTATGCCTCTTACTGATTCAGAAGGTATTGCAGCATCTATTATCTTCTTTGTGTCGCTGCTGCATAGAATATTTACTATCTTTTCTATGTTTGCTACGCTCTTCCTCATGTTATTCGTAGAGTCGTCAGCGTAAATATCAAGCTCTTCGGTGTTTATACCCATTATCTGCGGCAGCTTCCTGTCAACCGCCATTCTTATTGATGTAAGCTGTGCAGCCACCTCTTCAGGTTTTGTCTCCTTGTCTATTGATAGCTTCTTTATAGAGATCCAGTCCTTGTACTTTGCCATCAGCGCCACTCCAGTATACGGTGGCTTCCCATTAGCCTGTGCTTTTGTCTTGCAGGCTATCGCCTTGTTGTCTGATGGAACATACCAGCCTAGCCCTAACATCTTTGCAGTCGTTCTTAGAAGATAGACCTTTGCAAAAGGTTTCAGCTCCTCTCTTCCTTTTGCCGCTTTCGTTATCTCAGAATCAGCTTCTGCCGAGCCGAGAGACTTGTATATTACTGCAAGGGACTTGTAATCGTTCTTAGGCGCCTGTTTTGAGAACCTTTCGGAATAAGCATCAAGAGATTTTGTATCTATTCCCAGTATATCAAATGCTTTTCTATCTATTGCTTCTCTTATTACTGCAAGCTCGTGGGCTATCTCCGAAGGCTTTGTAGAATCAGTTATATCCATGCTGCGGCTCTCTGCCCAGCCATCATAGTTTGCAAAGAACTCTATTGAGTCGGTGCCGGCCATGCTGTTACGCTGTTCCAGGCATTACATAATATCCAGATGCCTTCTCCCTTACAACACGCTTTACCACGCCCTTTCCGGCTAGTGAGACCAGTGCGTTGTTTACCATCGACTTTGGCCTGTTGCATTTCTTTGCTATATCGTCAGCTGTCTTCTTCTTTTCCTCGCTCGTCGCCCCTATCTCTCTCATGGATTGAACGACAAGACTCTCTATAGGGTTTAAATCTACCATTATCTCAACTCAGAAAAGCATCACTTCTTTACTCTCTTTTCCTTCCTCTTAGGGCGCAGGTACTTGTAGCCGCATCTCTTGCATTTCTCTACGCCAGCCCTATTCCTGCCTTTGCACTTTCTGCATATCCATGTCTTGGACAGCTGCGCGTCTGCTATTGGAAACTTTCCCATACTAAGCACTTGATTTTTGGATCTAAGAATAGAACCTAATACTACCACTACTATGAAGGAGTAATATTAAAAATCTTGTGTTATTTTTGCTGCCGGTCTGCTCTGCATAAGTTTAGGGTAACCGATTATCGGCGCATGGCGAATCAGGCCGTAGCTTTCAGTTAACTTTATAAATCAGGATGTTCACAGCTTTTACTTATTTATACGTGCTAAATCTTGATTGTGGCAACTTTAAAACAGCAGGTAGTTGACAATGATAACAAAAATAATGGAGTATAAGGAGGTACGGATAGGAAACAGCAGGGTAGTAATAGCCCCTGCAATAAACGCTTCTGATATAAGGGAGGTTAATAAGGTATTCGACAGTATGGGTCTCAGGAGGTTCAGCAGAGAAGAAGCTGAAAAAGCCATTTCGCTTTGTCCAAGGCTTAAGGAGGAGTTGAGAGGAACGCATTTCGATACCTCAGACGGAGAGGGTCTTTTTGTTGATGAGAATCGCTCGGTTATATTTAAGGCTGTCGTCAGGACTGATTTGCCTTTTCCTAAAAGGTAGTCCGAATAGTTAGAGAATGGTGAATATATTATGAACGCAACTATGCAAAAACAGCAAAAAACGGCTTTTGAAGTATATATATCAAGAAGGCTGGCTGAACCTTCTGAAGCATGGCGCCTTGTACCTGAAGGTTGTTCACCTGCAACATCCGGAGAGTTTCTGAGGGCTTATGCAACCAGCGAGTCTTTAAGGAATATGTTAATTAAAGCAGGCCCTACTCTGATTGTTAATGATAATAAGTTCAGCAGATCTGGAACTATAGAGATAAACAAGGATGGCTTTTGCTATATTGATATTACAGATTACTGGATACTTAACCCTAAAAGGAGAGGGCTTGTGCAGAAGGCAGATGATAATACCATGGTCGCATATGTAAATATGGATACATCAAAGACACATAAGGACAGTAGCGTTTGTGATCTGGGAAAAAGCCTTTTCCTATCACCGTATTCGACAGCTTATTTCGGAAAAGCCCATGTGGCATATGTAAGGACGACTGCTGAAAATGACAGTTTCAGATTAGCGGACGCATTAAGGATGATTGTTAGAGCATAGGTAATTAGGCATGGAGCACATACTGGAAAGACGGCAGAAAAGCGTTTTTAAAGATGTCCCGAATGTAGGACTTTCAGAGAGATATACCTCACTTTTAGGCAGAGAGATATCGCCGCATGTGCCCAGAGATTCAAGAATTGCAACGCTTGATGAGCTCGTACAGAAATACAGCGATAATCTAGAATTAAGGAGCACGATAATGCTATATTGCAATAGCGTAAATCCATATGACGGATGGATTCTTGCGCGTAAAGGACAAGGATACTGTCCTGAAGGCGCATATTGGTATTACAGGATAGGCAATGAAACATTAGAACACGTAAGCAGGAAAATGATACGTGGGACAATTGCCAAAGACAGATTGGCTGTTTTTAGGAAGGATTCAGAGCATGTTTGTGTCAGATTTGGAGATGCTAATTGTCCCTCTGGCAATAAGTTATACATTGCACGTGCCGCATATGTACAACTTAACAGTGATATACTAAATGAAGGTATCAAAAGTGCAAAACGATAGATAAGCTCAATGTGGTAATTATGGTTAGCAATATGAAGGCGTTAGAAGGCAGATGTCCGCAAGTATTCAGGTCTACTGAAAAGGTTATGCCTGTTGATATGAGTAATTTAAAGGACTTATTGCGTGAAAGAGGGCGCCTGCTTGCAACTCCTGATCAGATAAGTCTTTGTTATGCGAATGATGCTGCCTTTAGGAGTATGATGTATAATAAAGGATGGGCACTGACATCGCAGATAGGAATTGAGAGCATGGAGTACGTAAGAATTAATCCTAACGAAGGCCAAAATTATAGGATATCGTGGGATGAATTTTCAGTGCTCCCTTCTGAAGAGAGAGCTGTCCTCTTGCCAGGTAGAGGAGTTGTTCTTGCAAGCAACACATACTTTGAGAATAAAGCTTGCCTAGTATTGCGTGCAGATATAACCAAAAAGGAACCCGTCAGTTATCTTTACACTGTTAGAGATCCAGGAAAGAGTAAGACTATGCACTCTCAGATAAGCTTTTTAAGCGTCAGATAACGGATTGCACATATGTCTTTTAATATGAAAAATGCCATAATAGAGTAGTGAATGATTATGATAACCAAAGTGGAAGCTGTGGAAAACAGAGCTAATAATGGGACTAAGACTTCTGCAGGTTTTAAGGAACATGTTAGAGGCAACAACGAAAGCCATTCACCTGATTCTGATAAGTATACGGTAGAAGGATTTGCAAGGCAGAAGGAATTCATTCTTAAAAGTATGAATGAAAAGGCTGAAAAGGTAATGAAGCTTGGAGAGCATATATTGAAGGTAGAAAAGCCGGACCTGAAAGATGGAAAACATGTAGCTGATGGGGAAAGATTCCAGGGGGATCTTAAGGCAATTTCCTTAGCTAATATCAGGCTCTTCGTAGAACTGAATGCTTATACGAACTTCCTAACCGATGCAAAGAAGGGAGTTGAGACCCAATTCCCTGACGTAGATAATGCTTCTAGGATTGAGATTGAGAAGAGCATAGATGAATTGTTAAAGGAGATTAAGGATGTAGCAAAAGAGTCTAATGGCATTATGAAAGCTATTGGAGAAAAGAAAGGTATGAAATTGGGCACGTTGTCAATTTCAGCTAGTGATATAAAGAGTTTGAACACAGATATTAAAAGCATAAAAGATGAAAATGGAAACAGCGTGGCAGCAAGGCTTGGCTCTAATCTTGTCCGCTTTGCTGGAGCTGTACCTCCGACTTCTGTTCAGGATGCCATAATTAACGACCAAAAAGAGATAGAGGACAGACTGTCAGAGCAAAGCAAGGCGTTATTGGGAAGGGTTTCGCTTGTTGGAGGAAAGATGTTCTCAATCGACATAATAAGGCAACTTTCGGTAATAGAGGTACAGCTTAATGATATACTTGTGCAGAAGCGCACAGATAGCTATCAAAAATCTGAAGATGAAGAGATTACAATGCAGTTTTCTTCTGAAAATGCAACTGAAGATAGTCCACATAAAAGAGAGAGGGAAGCTCCAGCTTATGGCAATGGTTCTAAAAAACATAAATCGATAGATACTGTCCGGTTGCTTAGGTCAGGTATGGTCGAGGTAACAGAGCCCACGGATAGTAATAATGCAGTATCTTCTTCTCAGAAGCCAGAAATTGTTGTAGCAGCAAGAACAGGAATAATGCCTACGCTTACTAAAGAGGAGATTATGCCATTAAGTGAATTGCTTAGAATGGCCGATGAGATGAAAGCGGATGAGATTAAAAAGGCCAATGAGATGAAGGTTAATGAAATTAGGGCCGAGGTTAAGGCTGAGAATGATATAAAGACTGAAAGTAGCATATCTGCTGAGACGACGGTTAATGAAGTTAGTACTGAGGCTAAGAATGATGTGAAGACCGCGGTTAAGGCTGAGAATACTATGGAGACTGAAAATAGTATAAAGGCTAATGAGATGACGGTTAATCAAGTTAGGGCCGAGGTTAAGGCTGAGAATACTATGGAGACCGGGGTTAAGGCTGATAATAATATGAAGGTAGAGCAGAACTTTGAACAGGATATGTCACTTTAGTTATTTTCCTTCTTTTAGAATATATAAGCCCTAAAGCAGACATCTAACACTTGTGCATATTGTACTGTAGAGATAGCAGTCCAGGTAGATATAAATCTGATTTATATGTCTAGATCGCAGATGTAGATATATTTAAATACGAGAAAAGCGTATATTATTTCAAGTGGTATTATGGCGACTGCGTATAAAAGTTCAGATAAAAGCACAAGGAAAGAAGCAGGTGCATCCGCACTGCTTAATGATTTCACTGATGCATCACGCTCTATACAGCACATGGATGGCAGTCACTTTTCCAAGAATGGAGTGTCGAAGGATGGCACTACTTCTGCAAGGCACGACTATTATGAAGAGACGGTGAAAGAACTCAAGATTAAGGTTGGAGATGCAAGCAGAAAGGGTGAACTAAGCGTTAAGGAAAGGATAAGTATTGAGGATAGATTCAATCGGGGTTTGGAAAAGCTCTCAGAAATGCCTGCAGACAAATTTAAAGAGGCGCTTACTGAATTTATTAAAAAGGAGAAAGGGCAATCATATGAGGCTGCAGTGAGCAGGGTTGCAAGACTTACCTCAGATCTTAGAGAACTATCCGATTCTGCTCCAGACACAGCGTCTTATGCACTTGAAACTGCGATACATGATTTTAGCACAACGACTAAGAAAAGTTCTGGGAGAAAGGCACAGGATAATGGAAAGGAGGATCAGTTACAGATAGCAAAAGATCTGAAGACTATAAGGAAGGCTGCAATTATAGATGAATTGGCAGAGAAACTGAATAATAATGCAGATAGTAATAAACAGCAAAGGGAAAGACCAAAACTCAGGCCTGATTCATCGTATACAGAAGCAGTTAATAGGCATTATGGTTCTAGGGCAAATGAGGATTCCGGTAAACAAGAACAAAAAGAAGAGAGAGAAGCAAGCTCTGAAAAGCATGAAACAAGCGCAGAGAAGAATGGTGGAGGAGGAAATGGCAGTAATGGAAGTGGCACCAGAGCTAAGCGCAAGCCTGAAGAGGAACAACCGCTAGTACTAGAGCTAGAAAAACTTGATAGTCCTGAAAAGATGATAAAGCAACGTAGCATTATGGAAGCAAATATGAACAAGAGGATGGATGAGATCAATCGCGTTCTGAATAATATGGAAGATAAGGAAAAGAATGAGATTACAGCAGAAGATATTGCAGAGGTGTCTGATGCCAACATAAAACTTTTCATAGAAATAAGTGCTTATAAAGATCTGCTTATGAAGACGAAGGATAACCTGGACAGGGTATTCCCTGATGATAAAGAAGCACGCGAAGCTCATGAGAACTCAATAGATGCACTTGTGGAGAAGCTAGGAGATGCAGGATCGTATTCCAACAAGAGGATAGCTAAACTCGCAGAAGAGAAAGAGCTTAATGTTAGCAAGGTCCCTATGTTCATGCATGAAATAAGGGATATGCAGAGGGACATTGATGATATCAGGGATTCCTCAGGAAAGCCCATTTATGAGAGGCTTGGGGCAAATGTACTCGCCTATAATGAAGGAGACAATGCTTCGAGAGTAGTAAAACAGATTAGCGATGATTATGAAGAGATAATGAAGCGACTTAATGATAAAAACAAGGCAGTCATGAGAGGATATGAAAACGATTATCCTGACATGTCCGAACTTGTTATAACGCAACTTGCAGCGATAGGAGTTCAGCTAAAGTTGGAAGGAGGAAATACCGTTCAAAGAGAGGAAGTGGACGAGGCCATTGCGCCTTTGATATTTACCAATGAAGCTGCAGAGTAACATGATATGTAGCATAGTGGGTTGATGGTTGGGCATAGATTCCGGAAGAGTGCTGCAGAGAAGAAAGAAGCAGATAGGGAAGAGAAGGAGTACAAGATAGTAAAGGCAGCTGAGATAAACAGTGCGCAGGATTTTATATCTCATGTTGGAAGGACCTCTGATAGACTCGATAAAGGGCATAGGAAGGCATTGAACCTTGCAGGAGCTGCTGTAGCAGTGTATATGGCGCTTTCACCTATCGCATTTGCAGGGCAGTCATTACATGAGCCAGCATACAGCAAGCAGGATATTGAAGCTCTCGACAAACTTATGAGAAGCGATGCAAAATATTCCGCCAGAGGCGAGAGTGTTGAAAAAGGTTCACCTACAAATGAGATTTTAGGAGTAGTGAATATAGACAAGTTAAAGGGCATTTCTTCTGAGATGCTTAATGGAGGAAGAACTGTAAATGGCGCTTCTGTACAGCTAAATACATATGTACATGTCATAAGCAGTGGCGGAGGAAGCAGATGGATATGGGTGCAGAACGGGGTGCAGATATTTATACATGGGAACAAAGAGTTGCAAAAACCATCATACACCTATGGAAGCATCTCGGAAATATTTAAGGACAGTATCAATCTTGATGTTAAGATAGCTGAGGGAAAAGAGCTTACACAGAAAGACTTTAATAAACTAAATCTAAACGGGATGCATGGCAAAGGTATTATTACAGATTCTGCAGGAGTAATACCGACATATGTTTATTCTGATTATAAGGCATATAAGGAAAATGGCAGATTGGGCATACGTGGAGGGGATACTCGGACGTCAGACCGAATCAGATTTGCCATTGACATAAGAGTTACAGAAAAACAGGATATTGCATACCTCAATTTCGGGATAATACCGGTTAATGGCAATACACTTGACTGGAGTAAAGAGGTGGAGTTTGATACTGTATCTTACAAGGTACAAGGATTGAAGAGTGCAAAGATTGAGTTCGGTAAGCTAAAGGATACTGGACTCGTTATAGCAGGCATTGGAGGCGGAACTTACTTCCATGCGAAGGAGATAACCGGAGCTTTCACTATGTATGAGAGAGAGGCGGGCAGATTTGTACCTCTTGCAGTAAGCGGCAATAGCGACTGGTCCACAGGTGAGCACGATATCGGAGTACATTCGATTAGATTAAATTCTTACACTGTAGAACTGATAAAGGCTAAAAAGGAAAGCAGTGCTGGGAATTAGGATAATTGAGCGGCAGATCGCCTGATGCTTTATAAAAGGTTTTATAACTTTTAGTATAGAATCTAATAGCATAAGTACCAACGGGAAAATTAACTCTTTTCTTAGGTGATATAGATGCCTGATGGCATAGAATTGACTGTGGCAGATGCGCTTGTGACCGATTCGGGGAGGAGCGTAGCCAGGATAGATTCAAAATCAAGGAAGATGCTTGACGTCCTCTCTGGAGACATAATTGAGATAAAGGGCAAGAAAAAGTCAACTGCTGCGATTACATGGCAGTCCCACCCGAGCGACGAAGGGCTTGGCTTCATAAGAATAGACGGTTACATAAGGCAGAATCTTGGTGTAGGGATAGGGGATAAGATATTCGTTTCAAAAGCAGCTGTAAAGGATGCTGAAAAGGTGATTCTTGCACCTCCGGTAGGGCAGAAGATGCCTTTATCTCCTGATTTCCCAGAATTTGCAAAGAAAAGGCTTGATGGGAGACCTCTTGTTAAAGGAGATTCCATACCGATACCAATGTTCGGCATAGTCTTCAACTTCATAGTGGTGCAGGTAGTGCCCCATGGGGTTGTGAAGATAACAAGGGATACTAACCTCGTTGTAAAAGAAGAGCCTGTGTCAGAGTCCATAGTCAAGGTAGGCAATGTTCATTACGAAGACATAGGAGGTCTCGAGGATGCAAAGCAGAAGATAAGGGAGCTTGTGGAACTGCCGATAAGGTATCCGGAGCTATTCGAAAGGCTTGGAATAGAACCTCCTAAAGGAGTGCTTCTTTATGGCTCTCCAGGTACTGGAAAGACGCTGCTTGCAAAGGCAGTGGCAAACGAGAGTGATGCGAACTTCATATCCATATCCGGGCCTGAACTCGTATCGAAATTCGTAGGAGAGAGCGAGGAGAAGCTAAGGGAGATATTCAAAAACGCAAATGAGAAAGCGCCTTCGATAATATTCATGGATGAGATAGATGCAATAGCTCCAAGAAGGGAGGAGTCTACAAATGAAGTCGAGCGAAGGATGGTTTCTCAGATGCTCACGCTCATGGACGGAGTGGGACAGCGCGGACAGGTAATAGTGCTTGCTGCCACGAACAGGCCTGATGCAATAGATCCTGCCTTGAGAAGACCGGGAAGATTTGACAGGGAGATAGAGATAGGAGTTCCTGGAAGAAATGCGAGAAAGGAGATACTGCAGATACATACAAGGAACATGCCGATGAAAGACGTTGACATAGATGAACTCGCAAACAAGACGCACGGTTATACTGGAGCAGACCTTAATGCGCTTGTCAGAGAAGCTGCAATGGCAACCTTAAGGACCATATTACCTAAGATTGCAGACAAGCAATCAATTCCGAATGAGATTCTTCTGGATCTCAAGGTGTCACGGGATGACTTCCTCGAGGCGATGAAGAATATACAGCCAAGCGCATTGAGGGAGGTATTTGTAGAAAGGCCAAATGTGCATTGGAATGATGTAGGTGCACTTGACAAGGTAAAGGATGAATTGAGAGACAGTATAGAACTTCCTCTCAAGAATCCAAAGGCTTTTGAAGATATGGGAATAAGGCCTGTGAAGGGGCTGCTGCTTGTAGGACCGCCAGGTACAGGAAAGACACTACTGGCAAAGGCAGTAGCAACTGAGAGGGAATCAAACTTCATATCCATAAAAGGTCCTGAAATACTCTCCAAGTATGTGGGAGAGAGCGAAAAGACCCTGAGAGAGATATTCAGGAAGGCCAGACTTGCTGCGCCATGCATAATATTCATCGATGAGATAGACTCTATCGCACATCCGAGAGGCGGTGATTCAGGAGATTCGCTTGTGAGCGAACGTGTAGTGGATACGCTTCTTACCGAGATGGATGGGCTGCAGGAGCTGAAGAATGTAGTGGTTCTTGCTGCTACGAACAGGCCTGATGCGATAGATCCTGCCATACTGCGTGCAGGAAGGTTCGACAAAATAATAGACATACCCATGCCTGATGAGAAGGCAAGGGAGCAGATATTTACGATACATACGAAAAGAATGCCGCTCGACAAGAGCATAGACATAGTTGAGCTTGCAAAGGTCACTGAGAATTACACAGGAGCGGAGATAGAGAATGTGTGCAGGGAAGCGGGAATGAGCGCGATACGTGCTAACCGCGATATAGTCAAGGCAGAAGATTTCAAGAAGGCTCTGGAAGAGATAAAGCCTGCAATACCTAAGGAGCTTGCTGACAGAATATCAAGGTTCAAGGATGAGCCGGAGAGCATGTATAGATAAATAGGTAAATAATGTTAAAAGAAATAGTTGATTTGCATGAAGATAGTGTACTCTGACAAGAAGAGCGGAAAGACATCGCAGCTTGAGGTCCCAAAGGAAAAGGAGAACCTGCTGATAGGGCTTAAGATAGGAGATTCGTTGGAAGGATTCGTCGTGGGTCTTGAAGGCATGAAGTTCCAGATAACAGGACTGAGCGACAGCACAGGAGCGCCTTCAAGGAAGGAGATAGACGGCATAATAAAGTCAAGGCCGCTGTTGAGCAGAGGCCCTGGGATAAAGAAGGCAAGGAAGGGTTACAGGGTCAAGAGGCTCATAAGGGGAAATACCATAGGCAACGATACATCACAGGTAAATACGGTCATAACCGAGATGGGATCGCATAATGCCGAGGAGCTGTTCAAGCCGAAGGAGAAGAAGGAGGAATAAGTAGATGACAATAAAACAGAGCCAGCTTAACATCGGCACGCTTGGCCACGTGGACCATGGAAAGACTACGCTGACCGCAGCCATAGCGCATAAGTGGACTGATATACACAGCGAGAGCATTAAGAGAAGCATGACAATAAAGCTAGGCTATTCCGATGCTGTCATATATACATATGAAAAGGATGGCAAGATAGCTTATACTACAGAAAAGCAGCCAGGCGCGAAGGAGATAGTGAAAGTATCTCTGCTTGACTCTCCTGGTCACGAAACGCTCATGGCAACAGCCATAGCCGGATCGAACATAATAGATGCCGCACTTTTTGTGATATCTGCCACAGAGCCGTGCCCTATGCCTCAGACAAAGGAGCACCTTATGATAATAAATGCGCTGGGAATAAAGAATGTCATAATAGTGCAGACCAAAGTTGACATAGTTGGGAAGGATAAGGCGAAGCAGCATTATGCGCAGATAAAGGAGTTTATCAAGGGAAGCAAGATAGCTGACGCGGTCATAATACCTGTAATGGCAAACAGGAACATAAACGTCGATATGGTTCTTGAAGAGATAGCAAGGATACCTTTGCCTGAGCGCGATACCGGGTCGGATCCCATAATGTATGTTGCAAGGTCTTTTGACGTGAACAAGCCTGGAACTGATATAGACGATTTGGTAGGCGGAGTCGTAGGCGGCTCGGTGATAAGAGGCACGTTCAAGCCTGGAGACAAGGCAGAGATACGCCCTGGGATAAATGTTGCAAAGGACAAGAAGGGCAATGCAAATTACAAGCCGCTCATAGTAACCATAGAAAGCATCTCGGCAGGAGAGGAGAAACTTGATAAAGCGATAGCAGGAGGACTGATAGCGATAGGTACGGATATGGATCCTGCAATGACTAAGGCAGACGGACTTGTCGGGCAGATTATAGGGCATGTTGGAAAGCTCCCTGAATCGAAGACTGAGATATCGATAAACTACAGTTCATTGAATAGAGATGACATACCCAAGCAGGGATTTGCAGATATGGAACCTGTTATTTTAGGAATAGGGACAGGCACAGTAGTCGGCTATGTGAAGAAGGTAAAGAAGAATATGGTGACCATAAAGCTTAGGCACGCTTTCTGTGTAGACAAGCACATGAAGATTTCTGTCCTTAGAAACATAAAGCAGAGATGGAGATTATACGGATACGGTACCCTATCAGCATAGCTCCTTTGCCTTTCTGTCTATAAGAGTTGCAAATTTTCTTCTCTCGGATTCTTTTGAGAAGTCGTATTTTTTCTTTAGAGTAAAGCCTGCAGCATGAGGGTGTCCTCCGCCTCCGAGATAGTTGGCGAGCTTAACGCAGTCTGCCTTTTTGGTCCTTATGTGGCCATGCAGATCGTCTGTGTTTATGTATACTGCGATATCCTTGCCGCTCTGTTTTATAATCTCAGAGCCTGCAAGGGTCGAATTCACTCTCTTTTGGAAGCCAACTGCAACATTGTCAAGTACAATCAGTCTTTTGCTTACCAGCTCTTTTATCCTTGTTTTATTAACCTTATCAAATTCTGCAGCATCGCTTCTTATAATGCTGTCTGAGAGCCTGCCTGTGCTTATCACCTCTGCAACGTGCCTCAGCTTATTGTTGCGTCTCTGGTAATCTGTTATCTGACTGTATGAAGTTATGCATGTCGCATACTCTATTATCATTTTCATGTACGCATTATTCTTTGGGCGAAGGTTGAAGTCTGAGTAATGAACTATCTGGGCAAATCTCATGCAGAAGGCGCTGTTTAAGGATAGCTCATTTCTTACTATCTCAGTAGCACAGTACTCTGCATTCTCGTTGACTATTGCGGCATCGCACTTTGATGCGACATCCTTTATCCAGCTATCGCTCCACATATGATGATCGAACCAGTATACACTGCCATCTTTATTCTTGATATTATTTATCAGCTCAAGCATAGGCTGCTTCGTAGCCTCATTTAGCCCGAGGTCAGCTATTATAAGGACAGCACCATCTTTCGCAGCCTTTGTTATCTCCTGCTTCGACCTTATCACGTTTTCTGGAGAATAATCTGCAAAGAACATGTTCTTGGCAGGTATTCCATAACGCATCTTTATCAGGGCCGCACTGCCTACCCCGTCTATATCGCTTTGGTGTGTAAGTGAGAATATATTTCTTGGATCCATAAGCTCACAGAGATAGATATTTGGACGCTCAACTATTTAAAAATGCTTGGGGGAAAATCCGGATCGGAAAACTTGCGGCATGCTAGCTGTCTGTGTTAAAAAGAATGGCAAGAACACGCAGATCAGATAAATAGACGGGCCCGCTGGGGAAATACTAGCGGGCCCAATCAAGTTACTGTGGAGGTGATATGATTAGTGTGTTGGTCGCCTTGCCAGCATCAAATCTGTAATAAACCTTGTGACCTAGTTGGAATCTTTGCAGAAGCCCATCATCGCAGAGCTTCTTCAGCCTTGTGCATGCAGCATTTCTTCTTTTGTATCCCATTATGCCTTTTATATCATCTGCGCATGCCATGCCCTTTGTCTGCACGAAGTCTATTATTCGTCTATCAGTATCTGAGAGTGCAATCTCTTCGAAGTTCTTTCCTTTAGCGTTATCCTGAACAGGCACATGTTCCTGTACCCCCAACTGCTGCCTGCTTTCCATCCTTCTTATCTTCTCTGCCATTGTCATTAGCAGCTTCTCAGTCCTCTCCCTCTCTTCTGTGACATATTTTATGAGCGCGATCATTCCTGCTCCCTGGTCGGATTCCTTCTTTTCCGAAAGTAAGCGGATCTCCTCCCTAAGTTTATTAATCTCTTCTGTGATTTGTTTGTTTGTATCCATACCCAACACGGCTCACAACCATATCATGAAAGATTCATGAACTGTTTCAGAATGAATCATGATTCAATCATGAATGTATAGAATAAGATATTTAAACCTTACTCAAAGAGTTGGAACTTCCGATTACTTATTCACGTCGGAGCATTTGCAATGTTAAGAAACATGCGGGAAGACAATGCGTCCCTTATCCTGATGCGCAAAGATATGCTTTGTAGAGCCATTACAGGCTTTCCAGCGCAAAGTTATTAAGTAAGGACTACGCATTCAGCGTGTTTATAATGGAGCGCATACTCATACCTGCGGCAAGAGTGCATGCTTTGAAAGAGGCCATGGCCACTATAGAGAAGAGACTGCTTTGCAAAATAATCATTGAAGGCAAGAATGAGGTCACTATAGAGGGTGATGCATATGCCGAGTATGCGGCAAAGGGCATTGTTCAGGCGATAGCACGAGGCTTCAAGCTGAATACCGCGTTTAAGCTGCTTAATGAGGACTTCTTCTTCGAGAGCATAGATGTCGGGGACATAGCATCAAACAAGGTAAAGAAGAAGAGGATGATTGCAAGGATAATCGGCACGGATGGCAAGGCAAAGATTTATATGGAAGAAGTGAGCGGAGCTGCAATAGAGATATACGGAGATACCATAAGCCTTATAGGCAATATAGATGAAATAAGAATCGCAAAAGCTGGGATAAACATACTGCTTGACGGAGGAAAGCACAGCACCGCTTATGCTGTGATGGAAAAAGAAAGGAGAAAGCTAAAGAGCGTGTGATTTTATGGCGACCGGAGAGAAAGACGCTGATGAGATATTCAAGGAGTTCAAAGAGCAGTCGATAACGCAGTTCTTCAGGAAGAACAGCCAGATGCTCGGCTATTCCGGGAAGGTGAGATCCCTTACTACAGTAGTACACGAGTACGTGGCCAACTCTCTTGACGCTTGTGAAGAGGCAGGGATATTCCCTGAGATAAGCGTAGAGGTCAAAGCGGTCAATGAGAACAGGCACATGGTTACTGTTACTGACAACGGTCCAGGAATACCTCAGAAGCACATAGGGAAGGCTCTTGCCAGCATATTATCAGGAACAAAATTCCACAGATATCTTCAGCAGCGCGGACAGCAGGGAATAGGAGCCGGTGGCTGTACGCTCTTTGCAGCTATAACAACTGGAAAACCAATACATGCAAGATCGGGTACAGGAAAGGGCTCCTTTGAGTGCGATATCGCAATAGACATAAAGACGAACAAACCGCTGATAACAAACATGAAGACTATGCTCGAAGACTTCAGAGGCACATCCGTAAGCGGAGAATTTGGAGATACGAAGTATGAGAGAAGCGACCATGGAGTCTATGAATATGTGAAGCGTACTGCATTATCCAATCCTCATGCTACAATAAAGCTTGTTGAACCTGATGGAAAAGAGACAGTCTTCCCAAGGTCGGTTAATGAGATGCCAAAGAGGCCGAAGCAGACCAAACCTCATCCACTTGGAATAAGCGCAAGGGACTTGCTCGACTTCGCACATGTTACCAATAGCAGCAATATCTCATCCTTCCTTACGGAGAGCTTCTCCAGAGTCAGCGCTGCAAAGATAGACGAACTTAAAGGAATTGCAAAGGATATCAATTTTGATAAGAAACCTCGTGAATTGACATGGCCCGAAGCAGAGAAGCTCGTTGAAGCTTTCAAGAGCGTCAAGTGGATCGCTCCTGAGACAGATTCACTCTCAGTAATAGGTGCAGCGCAGATGGAGACTGCGATGCTCAACATAATAAATCCCCAGTTCATCAGCGTGACTGAAAGAAAGCCAAAGATATTCAAGGGTGGCATACCGTTTGTAGTTGAAGCCGGAATAGCTTATGGAGGCGACGCAGGAAAGAAGACAGAAGAAGGAACAAAAGGTACTATAATGCGTTTTGCAAATAAGGTCCCGCTGTTGTTCGATGGTTCTGTCTGTGCGATAACAGAAGCTGTTAACCAGATCCAATGGAAGAGATACGGGATAAGAGATTTCGGAGATGAACCTATAAGCGTCTTTGTCAACATATCCAGCGTTTACATACCTTACAACGGAATAGGAAAGCAGGCGGTGTCACAGGAGCCTGAGATAATAGAAGAGTTAAAGCTTGGGATCATGGAATGCGCCAGAAAGCTGCAGATACACATAAACAAGCAGAAGAACATGCATGTCCGAGAATCAAGGTACAAGACAATAATGAGATATGTGGGGCAGCTTTCTGCTGATCTTAGTGACATTACCGGAGAGGATAAGGAGCAGATAGAGAGCTCCCTAAAGCACATAGTTGAGAGCAAGTATGACATGGGAAAGGAAGATGATTCGGAAGAAGATGTAGCAGACAGTGAGACTTCTCAGGATTCAGCTGAAGAGTAATACTTTAGTATTTTTTCTAGAGCTCTCTAGATATGTCCAGACGTATCAGATAAAATAACAGTAACTAAATCTCAGTTGCTTTTTACAATATTCATTAGATTAAAGTTTGAGCTGTGTCAGATCGTCAGTGCCTATCAGCCTTATGTCTAATGAGTCTATACTCATTCTTAATATCTCGCTCTCTTCCCCATATGAGATATTTAACCTGTCCACGAAGTCGTATCTGTCCTCTTCGTTTAAGAAGACGATAAATGTTCTGTGGCTCTTGCCCAGAGGTATGTTCTTTAGTTTCGGGTTCTCTGACAGTTTGGAGTATATATAGACGTAATTCTGGACTCCCTTGTTTGTTATCATCATATCTACATTATCATATGCGTCAATGTCAGTGAAGAGCATTGCGTTAGATACGCTGTAGTCTCTGAGCTTCCTGAATATTACAAGGTATTCTATGTCATGCTTTGATGTTTCTTCCCAGCTCTTGGGGGCATAATAATCTGCAGCTTCTACTATAAGTCCCTTCCTGGACATCTTATTTAGAACAGTATAGGTATTCTGCAGCGTCACCGCTATAGGCATGTTTCCATATCTCACATTGCCCGATATCCCTGCCTTTACCTCTTCAGCAGTTAGAGGCATATATCTCCAGTGATAATAGTAATTTACCTGGTCAAATACCTTAAGGATCGTCTCTGGAGGCTCCTTGACCTTTGCCCTATCTGTATGGCCGAACTCCTGCACGTTTATGTAGTATCTGTCTATATTTGGAGGGATGAGTATCTTATTAAGTACAACTATTACGACTGCCGCTATGGCAAACTCTATATAGTACGCAGGTATGTTGAATATTGTGTTACTGTAAGGCTCTATTATTGTTTCTGTATTCCCGAGCACCTTTATGGTAAATGTCTCATTCCCGTAACTCAATACCGAACCTCCCGGCAGGGAATATTGTATTATACTGTTGTTTACAGTACCATTTTGTACATACTGGCCATTAATGGATATGCTATATGGAATACCGGTAAGGGGATAGTCTCCGCTATGGAGGGAGAAGGTAAAGGTCCTGTTGCTGAAGGAGAATGGACGTACTGCAGTGATATTTGTATTATATATTCTGAATATTGCACGTGCATATGTATGGTTGTTTGAGTCTATGAGTGATGCTATATAGTATCCGCCTAGAAGCGAGAAGGATATGGGTTTTATGAACGTTACGTTTGGTTTCATCTGACCTATAAAAAGATACTGGACAGGGTTATTATAGCTGAGATTGTATATGTAGATATGGAATGAATCATAAGCGTTGGTTATATTTGTTGCACCGGCACTTATGTATTCGCTTGCGGTCTGTGGAACTGGTGATGTAATGCTCACGTATCCGTTTTCAAGCCCATTTAACCCGAATAATATATTGTTCTCCTTCAACTGGCCAGCAGAGTTATAGAAGTATGAAGTTCCCAATACATATGTACTTGATAGAGATATATTAGTAAGAGACTGCAGGCTTGCCTGCGTGGTATTAGTTACCAGCCCAATCTGACCTGATGAGCTGTTGTTTTTTATCCGCATATATCCGGTGCTGCCTGATGCCAGTTCGCCATTCCAGGAGTGCAGGTTAATTAATGCAGCTATATCCCGTGAGAGAGTAGATGCATTATTCCACCCTTTGGACGGATAGTTGGTAAGTGCGACTACGCTGCCATTCAAAACGTTAACATAAGTTGAGCTCGGTCCCACGTATCCACTTGTGAATAAGAATGTTGGCGAATTGAAGGTGAGGTAGGTCTGGTTCTTTGCTGTTATTATGTCAGTAGCATTTGCCGGCCTTGTGCCAAGGCCTATTGATGACAATTGATTTATTATGCTTTGTGGAGTCTGTATTATTTGCTGACCGCATGAAACCGTGTTGGAGAAGTTGTCACCAACATAGAATATAGTATCTCCTTTATTGAGCATGTTGATTATGCTATAATTATAGTTTAATGGGCATGCGTTGTAGCCGTTAAGAGAGCTGTTCTGTATTGGAAGAAAGGATAATGGAATAAGCCCCGAAGGTACTATTATTATCGAATTTGGAGGCACGGATGACATGTTGTTAAGCTGTATGTAATTGAAACTGCTCTGGTTGAGAAGGAGACCGAACTGGCTCAGATAATTCTGCAGATACTGCTGCATAGTAGATCCCAGAAAGCAGTTTATGCAGTAGTTGTCCGTATCTACAAGGTATATCTTGGGAATAGGATCTGTCTTGAAGACTCTTAATGTAAAGCCCGCATATGAGGCGTTGGTCACATGATAGTTCAGTTTAGCATATGCTGCAAATGCTGTTGAATTCGCATAATTTCCGAAAAATGCATTCTGCATGCTTAAGGAGCTGTTTATAGCGTGGGGAGGAAGAGAGGGATGATACGAACTTATGGCACTACTTACAGCGTTCTCTATAAGTATGATTGAGATTATTGCTATCACAATTATTGCAATTACTCCTATAATCACTGTCTTGGACAGCTTCCTCCTTTTCGTCAACCTAACCACTAAAATAAACAGTTATACCTTTTTTTCCTCGTTCATCTTCTTCTCCAGGAATTTCATTACGGCCCTTGACAGCTTGTTAGACCTGTCATTCATGCGTTTTATTACCTTAAACACACGTATGTCCTGGAAGCGCCTCTTCACGACAACGTTATATCTCATCGGACAACCTATGACTTTACCTCAAGATAACCCTGCATCACCATCTTATTCAGTATCTGCTCTACTCTAGGTATGGATACTGCGTAGTTCTTTGCGAACTGCTCCGTGTCTATAGAATTATCATGTACCTCCACCCATTCCTGAACCAGCCCCATGAGAGCCTCGTCCGAGTACTTCTTCAGCTTGTCAAGCTCCTCTTTAAGCTCCTTGTTCTCCTCGCTTAGCTGGGTAATCTGCACAGTAATGTTCTTATTTGATGCCTCCAGTTCATTGTTAAGCCTCTTTATCTCCCTGTACTCTGCAGTTAATGAATCGTACTTATTGTACAGCAGGTTGTAGTTCTGCGATATCCCATCTATGAGATTTCCGAGCGTAGAATCAACATACTGCATGAACTTCGGAACATCGATCTCGTAATCATTGCTTATCAGCGAGAGAATACCTGCAATATTCTTTACAACATATGCCCGTCTCATGCTTTCGCTCGTGTCCGGTATTATCGAATAGCTTACATCTATGCTATTAGGGCTTATTTTCACTATGTGGAACAGGTAAGGCATCTTGTCTATGTTCCTGCTCTCCACCTTTGCAGCAGTCACTGAATTGGCATCAGCGCCAACGTCATAGAAAGGAAGCTTTGCCAACTTTGCCTTGATTTCAGGGAATGAGGTCTTGAGCTTCCCTTCAAGCTGCAATTCCTCCACTTTCGGAAGCACTATAGTATCTTCAGCCAAAACAACTCCTCCATTATTGCTTTATTATAGATAAATGAAAGAATAAAAAGGGTACCTTATTTCTTCCTTGAACTGTTCTTTTTGCTTACTTTAGGTAGCTGCAGGCCAGGCATGTAATTGATAAGTGATAATGCATATAGAAGTATGACTATGAATATGCCTATTGACAGTGCAGTCAGCCATGCCCCGGAAGATATTATTATTGACAGTATAAGGAATATGAGTCCCAAAGCCACATATGCGGTCCTCCTGCTTACATACTTCTTGCGCTGCTTGCTGTACTGCGGATAGCAGGTCTTGCATACTACAAGCGCATTGTTCTGCACGTTCTTTGTTATATTCGTCTTGAACCATCTGAGTGACTTTAGGACATGATCATCAGCGACTTTTATCCCGTCCTTCTTCTTGCCGCATATTATACAATAACTGCTTGTTACATCATCACCTTGTTATAGATCTACACCGAGTTCCACCACTCTTCCGAATGACTGGTGTATCTTATCCTCATCTATCCTATCGAATATGTCTGATATGGAAAGGTCATCTACTCCTATCCTTCTCAGTATCGTCTCGACCTGCAACTGTTTCAGCCCTACTCCAAAGAGCATCTTGGCAAACTCTATCGCATTGACATTCTTGTGCATCTTGTCGAGCTCCCCTAACATTTTCTCAACGCTCGTTATATTAACGCCGAAAGAATGGAGTATGCGCTTGAGCTCTATCTTGTTTATCATGTAGGTTCCTGCCATGCACTCATCTCATATATACGAACACTCTGCTTATAATATTATCAGGTATCCCAACCTCCCTTAAGAATTGTATTATGGCTTCACGATTTATATTGTTCTTTGTGAGTATGCCTGCAAGTGCTTTGACATCTACGGAGCGGTTTGCCTTATCCATGTCGAATATTATGCTGTTTATGGTGTCCATACTTGCATTTGTCCTTACAAGCTTTGCCATTATGTCCATCTTCTTCAGATAATAGTCCTTTTGTATGGTCGTATCGTTCATCTCGCTTTCCTGAAGTATATCACCAAGAGTTATGGCATAGACATTCAGAGGCATCTCCCCGATTATATGCTCTATTATGAATACTGATGGGAATTTTATAGAGGTCTGGAATGAGAGGTCTATGGCCGCCTGGCCTACTCCGAACCTGCTTATCTCATCTCTCATGAAAGCCGTAAAGCCAAGGGATCCCTGCAGGTAGTCGAGGAACTTCTCGAACCTTATCCTTAGTATTATTGATGTGCCTACGTTGGAGAATATTGCCTCGTTTATATCAGTAGGGTTCTGCGATGCAACTATGAGGCCGAATTGGTACTTCCTACCTTCTCTAATTATAGTGATTGCGTCGCTCCTTTCATCGCTTGCTATCTTCCATGCCTCGTCAAGCACTATTATTGCCTTAAGTCCCTTGCTAGGACTCCATCCTTCAAAACGCATCTTTTCCTTCAATGTCTGCAGTATGAATAGTCCTGCAAGCGCCCTGAACCTCTCATCGGGAAGACCGGAAAGGTCAAGGTCTACAAGTCCGGATGTGATAAGTTTGTCAAGATCGACTGTGCTCTTCCTTGCAAAGTAGTCTTCCCCTTCTCTTGAGAATTCCCTTAATCTGTATATCGCATTCTCAAGCTCTGCAGGATATGCGTAGTTACCTTCGCCAAGCTTCTCCTCCAGCAGCGCGGTCACGTTCTTCAGAGTAGGGGCATCCTTTCCATCCTTTGGAATCTGGGTAAGAGGGAAGCCTGCATTCACATAAGTCTGCTCTATGGCCTCTGCCGTAAGTCTTCTCTGCTCCGCAAAGCTGGTAATATCGGTCAGTATGTCAAGTGCATTCATTATCTGCTTTGCCCTGTCAAGAGGTTTCATGCCTGCGAGATCCATTATGTTTATGAAATCGCCCTTTCCCAGGGCAACGATCTTGCCTCCGCTCTGTGCCACCCATGATTTGTACTCTCCTGCCCAGTCTATTATGATTGCATTTGCATTCCATACGTAGCTCGCTCTTATCAGGAAGGTCTTTACAAAGAAGGACTTACCGGCTCCTGTTATTCCCACTACTGAGATGTGAGGGTTTGTCAGCGTTGCGAATGTCCATGTAAGAGGCACGCCGAACCTTCTCGTTATGCCTATGAATATTGAATCAGTAGGGTCGTTGAGAAGGAATTCAGGCGGAGGCTCAGGGGGTCTGCTAAGGAAGACGCGCTTTGCAAGTTCATTGCTCATTACATTCTGTATCCTTATTAATCCCATAATCGTTCACATAACATTGTTCAGACATATTATTTAGTTATCATTTTTGGAACTGGAATGATGATATAATCTCTTCCATGGTTGGTATGTAATAATTCAGCTTGTAAAGACTGTACATCTCCCTGCCCACCACCCTTATCAGGTCAAGATCGAATACATTGAATACCGTTTGCAGCTGGTCTGTCTGCTGGGTAAGTTTACTCATGGCATCGCTCATTGTTATTCCAACTGCAGTGGTCTCTATATACATCATGCTGCTAAGAGGTCTCTCACCGGCCCCAAGTCTGTCTATCCTTACCTGAAGCACTCGCGTTCTTCTTTTTAGGTCTTCGAGCACTGAAGTAGAGACATTGGGAGCGCTCTCGCTTTTTGAGTATTGGAATTCGAGATATGCCCTTCTTCCTTCCAGGTCATCCCTGTACTTCTGTATGTCTACAGCCTGCCCTATCGCTATGAATTTGAATGGGAATTTTACGCTCATTACTGCCTTTTCCCATTTGTCGGGCCCCATGACCATCTCGCTCTCCTCCCCTTCTATCATCTGCTCCGCCTGGAAGACATAATTGTAGACATTGGCAGTAAGATATCCCGTTGCGTAGTAAAGGCCGTTAACATACTTTACTATCCCGTCGTTTTCTTTAGGAATCGTGTAATCCCTTGCAGGAATTGTGCTGACCTTGAGAAGCTTTGTGAATATCGGAAAGAGTAAGAAGTCTGCGAAGCTTATGACCATTATAAGAATGAATGCAACTAGGAAGAGTATTATTGCAAGTATATCCAAAGGACCATAAGCTGCACTGAACGATGCGAACATCAATGCAAGTATCGATGTGATCCCAACCCTGAATATCGTCTCTTCATCCATGCTTATCCCTTCTTGAGAAGCTCGCTTATCGTTGCGGGAGGTATGCTGTATTCTGGCTCTACAAACGTGAGCATCTCCTCTCCGGTAGCTATGCTTGCAGTCACGCCGAAGATTGAGCCGGCTCCTGCTGCGACCTCCTCTGCACGCTGCATGGCTATCGCTACTGCTTCCTCCTCGTTCGCCCCGGGGGCACTTACCATGGCATATGCCATCTGGTTCTGCGAGGGCGACTTGTTAACCCCGTCAAAGAGGTTGTGCCACATCGCCAACTCTCCTTCTACGCGCTCCAGAAGCTTGTCAGGCGTGGTCTTGTCAGCTTTCAGTTTATCGTACTTGTCTTCCACTTCATTCAGCTTTGCACTTATCCTTCGTATGTACTCGTCTTTGTTAAGGTAATAGAGCTGTGATGCCAGTTTCATCGGATATCTGCTATTGACTGTTATCATCTTCGAGAAGGATCTTGCAAAATTGAGCTTCTCCTCGTCAGACATCTCCGTTGAAGACAGATAGACAGGTATCTTTACAAAGACGCTCGCATAGGTGTTTTCTTCTTCTTTTATTATTATTGCATTTCCCGAAGCTGTCACAAAGAATGGTGGCTCGTTGCTCAGCGTAACCACATTGTTCTTGCGCTTGATGAATGGAACGAAGTAGTATGAATAGAACCTGGCAGATGCGGCAATTACATCGAAAAGAAGCCCTATTGCCGCCAGGATTATTGCGACTATTTCATACCCTGGAGGCAGTATGCCTATTATTACTGCACATATGAAAGCTCCTGAAAGCAGGCCCAAGAATATCAGGAAAGAAAAGTTCTTGTTCAACCAGATTACCTGATATAAAATAATAGGTCAGCTTAATAAACTATACGATATAGTTGGCCTTGCTCTTTGCTTATTCTGCATTCTTATTCTTCATCTTCCTTTTCTTTTTCTTTTTTTGCTTTGAGTTCTTCTCTCGCATGTCTTTCTTCTTCTGCTTCTTTTAACTTATCTTCCTGTCTTTTTCTGAAGTCTTCCTCGATGTTGTTCATTCTCTTTTTACTTGCTTCTTCTCCTTTTGCTTTTATGCTCCATTTCTTTTTAAGCTGACCGACGCTGGCACTTATTTCCATGCTCGTAGGTCCCTTTATATTAAACGAACGACCACGGGCACTGACAATGTTTGCTTCTTCATGGGGTCCGAACTTTGGACCGTTATCACTGATATTCTTCTTGTTGCCCTTCCTGCTTAGATTGATAGTATAAGTGCCTAATCTTGGCCTGCCTTTGCCTGCCTGTATGTATTTTTCTTTTATGTACTCTTTTTTATAACGCGGATCTTTATCGAACTTCTCGCGCATAGCTTGTGCATGCAATTTGCCATGCAGGAGCAGTTGTTTTCTTGCCATACGGAGGTATCTCCTGTTGAATTCCTTTGGATCTTCTGCAGCAAGTCTCTTCATCTCTTTTGTTCTTAACATCTCAGCCATAGTTGGTTTTCCCTGATTAGAACCACCTTGCTTATGTGATGATAGCGACCATGCAACAGCAGCTTCTATTGAAGAGAATGGAAGAGATGGTTTGAAGTTATAATTGGTTTCGGTTGCAGAGTATGGCTGTTCAGGTACACTTGATCTTGGTTTAAAGTTTGGAGGTTCGTTCATCACTGCCATCCTTACCCTATTTGCTACTGCGTTTTCAGATTCTCTTACACTCATCTTTGATGTGCCCCCAGCTTTTGCTCCTCTTTTTAGGATATTTGGTGAGTCTTTATCGCCATAAGAAGTCTTACTTTCCCGCTTCTTTGAAAGCTCTCTGTAAGCACTGCCAATCATTGCGGCTGCGCTTAGAGAGGAAGCGGTTCCTCCCATGACAGCTCCCATTTTCTTTAATCCTTTCCATCTTGTTATCTCCTTGTTTTTAATCTGTTCTCTTATCTTTTTTATTTCTTTTTTATCTATCTTGGATACAGTTGCGTCTTTGAATCCAGAAGGGGCTGACTTGTCGTATGCATTGCCCTTTGCAATTGATCCTCGACTACCAAGCCCTATTCCGGCAAGCGTGCCGAGCCCAAATAAACTGAATATATCAAAACCTCGTGTTAGACCTCCTGCTGCAACGATAAGTATTAGTATTACGATAATTGGGATTAGTGCATTTACATCTCCGAGCGATAGCACCAAATGCATGAGTCCCAGAATCCATATCATAATTTAAGATTAGCTCTCAGTTTATAAAAGCATTCCTAATCCAGAGTAACTCTTAAATATAAGAAAATTCATAATTTATATTGGGAAATATGTATAAGAAGCTGGATAAATATGCAAAAGCAGCAGTTGCAGGGATGTTTATAGCTGGAGCTACATTGCAAGTTAATGCAGATGCACATACAGGAAGTATATTGCCTGTGGAAAAGGCATTGTACGAAACAGCAAGGTCTGATTATGACAGTTCCTCGAAAAGAGACCTGAATGTGGAGAACTCTGTCAGAAGTGATTTGTATCCGTTGCTTTACGATCAACAGTTGGGACCATATATTGTTGCTGTTTTTAGAGATATAGAATTTGGTAATTTTGATGGGGCAGAGAATATTCTTAGGATAACTTATGGGAAAGCCAAGATTGAACATAATGATTTTGCAATTAATAGGATAGGTGTTGCGTATGCTTATATGACTGGCAAGAGAGAGCAGCAAGGAATTCAGCATGTTCCTGAGTATAATCACGCACGTTCCACAAGTTCTGTTAATAAAAATGGTGAAGGAGTTATTTCTGCAGAGGAAAATTATATATTAATGGAAAAAACAGTGCAGCAAATGATGCAGCCTTTGATGGACGAACCTCCTTTGAGACCTTTGATAGTTAACATACTCACAGATATAAGAGTTGGGGATTTTAGAGAGGCGTTCGGGTCTCTTAGAGCAGTTAAGAAAGAGGCGCGCGGAAAAGAGCATGGAGTTGCAATAAAGGAGGCTGATCTGGTTCATAGTTACATAATGATGGCAGAACCTCAATTGTCTATACAATATTATGGCAACCTATTTAACAAGAGAATAGCGGAGAGAATATCAGCTATGTTTATAGCAAAATCTGAGAGAACATACGAATTAAGTAATGGTTCTTACTAGAACGCCTCTGGAAAGTAGTTCAGGGAATGAGGGCAGTAGTTATCCTATGAACGATAACAGCGGCAGTTCTGGGATGGCAGTAATAATTATTCTGCGAATGATAACAGTAGTTCTGGTAATGACAGTAGTAACAATAACTAAATATGATCATAGTTATGATCAACAATTTCTGATGACATTCGCACTGTTGTAAATGATCCTTTCATATCAGACTTCTTAGCCTGCTGCTGCCTGCTTTTGCTGCTCCCCCGATAAGGTTTGCGATGTTAGCTACTACCGAGTAGGTTATTGCAAGTATTATGGCTGGGAAGAATAATATGGATAGCCAGAAGCCACCCATTACACTGCTGGAATTGGAAACAGCAAGGACAAGCGGTGATGAAGGAGAAAGGGCATTTGCCTGCGCCCCTGTGCCTGATCCATACTGGGTTAGTATAGAATAGGTGTTAGATAGCGCTTTTAACGCGCCAAGATTGGTAAAGTAGTAGGCAACAGAGAACAGTACAGGCATTACCAAAAAGAAGCCGATCGCTATTGCAATCATCATGCTTCCTACCCCCCTGGTCGGCAGGAAAGCCCTTAGTATAACGCCAGGTATCAAAAAGACAGGTATGCCTGCGTATAAGAAGAATAGGATAAAGTAGTATTGGGCATAAAGCGAAATTAGCGCATCCAGCATGAATTGCATAAGTGCCCATGCCGGCCAGTAGAATAGAAGTATCAATATTCCAAATGGTTTGGAAGAGAGAGGGGTGGGAGCCTCGGTGTTATCCGTAATTCCTGGGATGTATAGTTGTACGCTTATACTTGCATAGTATGCATCTAACGAGCCTATTATGAAGAGTCTTGATGCCAGTGAGCTCGTAGTGTTTATAGTAGTTGCTATGTAGCTAAGCGAAGTATTGTATGGATTTATCGGGCCTGTGACAATCGATGGAATAAGACCAAAAAGCACTGCGGTTATGAATAGGAAGCCTGCCACAATCAGCATAGACGCAATGGATTCATACAGCTCACCTACTCCGAAACTCCGGACTGTGTTGTTCTTCATGGCTATTCCAGCCATGAATATAAGAACGCCTATCATGAACGAGAATAACGCAACAGTTATGGCAAGAGGTGCCCATTGAACCCAGACGCTCTGGGCTTGTGTATTTACCTGGCTGCAATACCATGGAGCTGCTGATTGTATAGCACTTCCAGTATTACAGACAGAGGATGTTGTTGATTGTGCGCTCGCCACGCCGATTAGTAGTATGGACAAGATAGTTATCAGATATACACTTGCTTTTCTCATCTAAACTACCCCGATTAACATATCTAGAAATGATACCTGCTGTCCGAGCGAGCTTGAAAAGTCCCTTACAAAAGCATCGAGTATCATGAAGTTTAGCATAGGTATGAACACCAGACCCATTACAACTATGGCTGCAAGGAATATTAACAGGCTTAGGATATTCCAGATCTGCACTACAGCTACGGCTGCCCAATAAATCGAAGAGCTGACAAAAAGAGGATAAACCAATGAAAGCAAGAAGCTCAGCGTGAAATCTTTAAAAAGATTGACAAAGGATGTTCCTGCGGCATTTAGCACATTGGTAAATGTAGTGTTTATGAACCCATAGCTTATGGTTACGAGTAGTGGGTAGATGAACCCTATTCCTATTCCAAGAGCTATCATGGCGTTTCCAAAGGTTCTTGTTATACCAAATGACCTTGCTATCAGACCTATGCCTATTAGAAATGAGAATAATATGGGGGCAGAAGATAACAGAATGACCTGCAGCATTGATACCATGATCTCTCCTATTATGAGGAAGTACATAGGCGACAGATACAGATTCTCCGGACCTGTAGATAGTGACAGTGAAGCAGATATGCCAACACCGCCAAAATTAGGGCTAAACCCAAACTTTGGACCTACATCGCTAAGGAAATTTAGCCAGTATCCTGCAGTTAGAATCTCTGAGACATGAGTATTAAATGTATACATATTGCATACTGCTATTCCCCAGATGTTATTTATTGGGACAGCTGATGATGAGGAGCATTCGGTAGGCACTAATCCGATTGAGTTTAGAGCAGGTATCGGATTTATTGCGCAGAGCATTGAGGAGAAACTTAGAAATATTATTGCGAATATTATTGTTGCTACCTCCTCGTATGCTTTTAGTCTTGCCCAGGGTACAAGATTGTTTCTACCAAGCAACGGAGACAACATACCTATCAATATTGCAATGAGTATCACTGCAATTGCCACTACTACTACTATCGGAAACCAGAAAGTATATGGAGAGGATAATATGTTATTTAATGAACAGACTGCTGAAAAGAGGAATCCTGGAAAATTTCCAACCGAAGCATTCATCATATACAACCTCATGGTTTATTTGGAGAGAGAATCTTCTTGAACATGTTGCTTCCTTTGACAGAACTGGCTCCTAGAAGTCTTCCGACTATGCCAAGTACCTCATACGATATAAGCAGAGCCAGTATTAAGCCGAATACATTAAGTGCAAGATACAGGAAGATGTAAGAAAAGTAGTATATATTAGTATATGCCGTGTATCCAACGTCAAGGTTAAGCACGCCCAGATATGCCTTGAAAGAGCTGGTAGCAAGGCTTTCTGGACTGCTGACGCAGTTTGTTTTTCCTGAAGAACATAAACCAACTGCACTGCTGCTGGGATTGGTAAAGGTAGAGAAGCTTGTTGAGAACTGGTACATAATTGCAGGGAAGAATATATAGAAGGCAACAAATAGCGCTATGAATGCCCCTCCTGCAGCCCTCGTCCATGGGAAGGCACGGAGTGCAATGCCAAGGTACAGGAAGAGCGGGAACAGGTAGTATATCACAAAAAGCAGCACTATCATCATTGCACCGGCTGAAAGCATGAAGAAAGATGCGCCGCCTTCAATCCATAGCAGTTGGTTTACCAAAGAGAATCCTGCAAGAGGAACGAAGATTATCCCGAAATTGCTAGGAGCCAGATCGATTTTCAATCCGCCAATCAATCCGATTAGGATCCTGTTAATCTCTATCCATATTTCTGTTAGAAGCCCTGGTTCAATCATGTTGCTAAACATATTACTGCATAAGGATGTGTATAAAGAGGCAGGAGTCAGAATTGAAGTGGTAGAAGAACTTGGATTAACTGTAAACGTATTTGCAACAGTTACAGATGCGCTGTTGAATATAGCTATGCCGCCGATTACTATTAATATTATAATTATGCTTAAGAAATCTTCCAAGTATTCGTTAGCTGCGAATTTCTTGAGCATGTCCCACTTTGATGCTATTCCAAGGACATATACTAATCCCATCAACATGATCATTGCAAATGCAACCAATAAGGATATTTTTAGGAGTGAGGTGTAAGATGAGTAGGAAGCAAGAGCAGGACTTACCAGAGAATTGCCGTTCACATTGTTTGTGAAAAGGGTAGTACAGTCGAAGATATTCTGGCCGCTGGGGAATGGAACAGATGAAGCATGCAATACCGGAAGTAGGGCGGAGACGAATATTATCAACAGGGCGTATTTTCTCACAAAAATCACACGAATTTTTCTAGGCCAAGTATGGTCCTTTCACCTCCCAGCAGCCTTGAGATCTCTAATATTGATGATATCAATATAAGTACATTTAATACCGGCAATATGAATCCTACAACAGCATCTATTGCATATACGTTAATCAATGCGAGTATAGCTGCAACAGTATGTGCAGGATCCACGTAATAATCAAGTATGCTTGATGGAAATGACCCTATGAAATTGCCTGAGAGAAGGCTGGTCAATGAAGCTATTGCGTCTACCACGTTCTTTACCAGAGCAGTAGCTGGCACGACGAATGGAGCTTCGAATGAAAGGAGACTTCCGCCTGCTGGCCACGTAAAGTACAAGTTAAGTATGTCTTTTATCTTTGGCATTACGAAAAAGTTCAGATTCTTCTGGAAGAAGCATAAACCTTGCGCATTTTTATTAGGGCATGCCGGAACCAGTAGATTCGGGCTGTAGCTCTTATAGTTATTTGGAACCATATCGGTAAACGTATCCGGAAGAGTTGCTTTGTATATGTAGCTTAATGGCAGCTCTTTTGCATCAGTGTAGCAATAAACACCGCTTGCCTGCTGGCCGTTTAGCAATGGGGTTTTGCCAAGAGGAGTGCCTCCTGCAGGGGCGCCGCACAGGGCAAGGCTGGGTATTGATGATGCACCATATGGCTGTACATTCTGCAGATTATTTAAGGAGGAGTACTCGAACAGGAATACTGTCGGGTATACCAGCATGCTTGATATCACTATTGCTATCAATAGGCCTCCAAGTCTTCTGGTAAACATATTTGTCTCAAGCAGCAAGCCGGCAGCCAGCAGATACGGCCATATCAGCAGCATCAGAAGTATCAGTATAAGTTGGAACAGGAAGAAGTAGAATATGACATTTGCCTCTGTCCCTATCACATTTGGGAGAGTATTTCCTATTTGATAGCCGGCATACGGGGTGGAAGAGAGTTCGACGCCTGTCTGGAAGAGTTCCCCCGGTATGAGACAGGGCGGAGCCGGAAAACACACCGAATCGGTTATCGAGTATTTCCTGAGGAAGCCCAGCATTGTACTGAATATATAAACAGAGTTTAACGACTGGGCAGATTGGTTTGTAAGATTGTCCTCTATTATGTATACTGAGCTTAGACCATAATCTATGTAACGCGTAGCCTGGCCTATATTCGTGCCTGCTTTCGGGTCTATTATATCAGTGCATATCGTACTAGATGGTGAAGGAGAAGGCACTAGCGAATTAGTGCTTATGAAATTTATCCTTGAATTCTGAAGTTGGTTGCACAAGGTCGCTATCTGAGCTTGTCCAGCAGCATTTGTAAAGAGCAGGGAAGCGCCGAACGAATAAAATACCCCCAGTATTACCATCGATACTATCAGTATGCCGATAAGCTTGCCTAATTCAGAAGTTGCTGCTGCCTTGATGCTTGATCTGTTAAACAGGTACCCTATCATGTAGTATACTGAAACAATCATGAAGCTTGCAATGACCCCCTCAGCGACTATCACGATCCAGTTGTTAAGTATACTCGATGATGTTATGAAGTTATTATTTGTGCTTGGTGTAGCAGCACTTGCAACAGAATATGTCGCAATTGCAGCAAGGAAGAACAATATGAATGTTATTCTTAATTTCATGCGCATCAACCCCAGAAACCTCCTCCTGAGACATAAACAGATACTGAATTAAGCCCTTTTGCAACAGCTTGGGCGAATATTATAGTTACAAGTATATCAAGTCCTATAAGGAATACTCCCTGGAAAGCAAAAAGCGCTATCTCCTGTGCAAATGAGATTACTACTTGAGGGAATAGGAAGGCATTGGTAAAGATCGATCCGAATGTTCCTAAAAGGCCATTTTGGCTTGTGATAATTCCTTCGAAGAAGTTTTTAGATATAGAGAAGGAACTGCCTAAAGAAGCCGGGGGTGTGTTGAATAGCGAATCTGCAGGTATCTGAGAGAGCTTGTACTGGCCCAGGTAAGTAGAATAAGGATTGCATGTCGATACAGTAGCTGTGCATGGAGTGTAAATGAAATTTATTAGCATGCTGTTCATTACTATCATTAAAGGAAATATAAAGTATGCAGCTATCGCTATGGCAAGGAAAGCGTCTGATGCCTCCCTTATCCTTGGACCCAGGAAAGAGAGCATGCGCATGGCTATCGCAGTAGGCACAACCACGGTAAGCGCAATGGATGAGACTACAGGCAGAACCAAATATATTACGAATATTATCCCTGCGATTATTGAGAATATGCTAAGGTTTGCAGAGCCAAATGCAATAGCATAACTCTGCAGTGCATCTGCCAATCTTTCCGACAGAATTATCTGCACAGGAAGATAGCTTGCCTCGATCCTCTGTACGAAGTTTAGCACATGCTGCAATACTATCCCGTTTATCATCAATAATGCTGTTTCCGAGTATATAGATCCGAACAGGGATAGTCCTTTTGTAAATAGCAGATTCTGCAGATAGCTTTCCGAGAATGCCATGGGATTGGCAGTAGTTATGCCTGAGGAGCTTGTTAAAGAGATGCCTATGTTGCACCACGTGAAAGCCGATGATACAAGAACGGCAACTATGAATATGCCTATCATCCCTTGAAATATCTCTGCTTTGACCATGCCCTTCATCTTCTCGCTTTGTGAAGGCGGCAAGATGTTGCTAAAGGCGTAGAATACGGCACCAAGCGATATTGCAATTAAAAGCAGCAGCGCATTTATTTGTATCCAGTTATTCGTATCCACTCCGCCGAAACTACAGCCCGGATACGAAGTTGCTGTTGCGAATAAGAAAAACATACTACCACTAAATAAGTTTGAATTTACCGCCAATACTTGTAGGCATCTTTCCTCCCAAAGCTATAGCTATATTATCTGCTATGGCATAGACTATAATTATATCCAGTACTAAGAGTATTTCTTGCAGCATCATGAATAATTGATAGGGTATGAGCACATTCAATATAGTATATAGGCCTCCAAAAGCAGAGAATCCCCATATAAGACTATCGGCGATGCCAGATATGCCGCCAACTACCGTATTGAGTCCCTTGCACGCATAGTCAAATACCACATTTCCAAGCTTGCACGCATTATTCTGGCTGGTAATAGCGTTTATCGGCAGAACGTTTTGCATTACGCTAGTAACAGGAACGTTTAGCATAACTAGAACTGAAGGAAGGAGTATTGAAAGAGCGATACCTATGGCGATCAGCGTGCCCCCTAGGGGACGTATTACAGGTAGCGCTCTGCAAAAGATCCCGAATGGTATAAAGAACCCTAGACCTATCCATACGAGGATGGGGAGAATCTCTATCAGTACTATATCTACCATAGATAGCGGATAATAGAGAAGTATTATCGTATCTACAAACATAGACTGTAATTGGCTTATTGTAGGATCACTTCCAGCCAGTATTGTAGCAGATGTTAGAGGAGAGAATTCAAACCCGAATTTGAGGCCTACATCAAATATGTCAAACGGTAAATAGTACTCTATTTTGATACTGTTAATTAGTGCCGTACCAAGATCAATACGCCCTAGAGTGCACCAGCCTGCAGCAGAGTATGAGTCAACAGTAAGAAGATAGGTCTCTGAAGAATATAGCAGTCCGTTTATGTTGTTAAGGTAAGTATTTGTTTTACTGTATGCAGTTACTGGTGTATTAGTTACTGCTACTGCTATATTGCTCATGAAGATAAGTAGTGCGAATATTGCCAATAATATTAGTCCTGATTTTGCTATTTCCCAGTACTCCTGATTCACCCAGCCAAGCAGCCCTGAGCTTGGAAAGACCTTGCCTATCATGTATACAATCGCAACAATCATTATTGAAAGGACCAGGGCCAAAAGAGCAATCCCTATTCCGAAAGAATTTGCCGGAAGTGAGGTAATTAATGCGCCGCCAGATTGCGTGCTTGGGATTGTCCCTCCTGTAGCATGTATTACCGCTGTACAAGCATTAGGAGTATTGGAAACCAGAGTACTGTACCCAGGAGGGGTGATAAAGAGAGATGCGTGAAGAAGCCCTGTGAGTATTGCAAATGCCGTTAATAGTACAAGAGCTTGCAGTCGCATGATATAGTTGCTCCTGTATAATTTATAAATGGATTATTCAGTGCTTAAGGAGCTTGAACTTCTTCATGTATGCCTCTGCTATGAAGATTATGAAGTATGGCAGTATGAATAAGGAGTTCAGGATCAGTACAAGATACTCAGATACTACTGTTCCTGTAAGTGGTCCGAGAATAGCTATTGATCCGAGTATCGATGCAAAATCAGCTATGAATATGACAACTATGGCGCTTATTATCCAGATAATGAAGTACTGCGGCTCCTGCGCTATCAGCTTTACGCTCTCCTTCACTGCCCTGGATATGCTCTTGCCATCTACGACTATTGCACTTGGTACATAGAAGATAGGTATTATCCCTGCAATCCCGACCACTATTGTGAATAGAGCTTCATATCCCAGATAATATCCGACTATGTTTGCGAGCAGGAGTATGAATGTATATATAAGCAATACTACGAAGACCTTGCTTATGTTCTTCTCTATCTCCTTGAAGGCCATCTGCCCTATGCGCACATGGGTCCTCTTTGATTTGACTATCAGGCTTATCAGCACGAACGCAAGGCTGATGAATAACAGGGAGAAGAACTCTGCAATTGCTATTATGCTCAATCCCAACGGAGTTGGATTATGGAAGAGGTTTGCTGTCCTTAGGAAGATCCCCCCTGCACTTACATATGCATCATGGACGGCTATTAAAGGAATGAGGAATGCGATTATGAATGGTATTGAGAAGAGGATGACAAGCCTTATGTTGGACTTATAAGTCTCAAAAGAGTCAGCAAGCACACTTCCCAGATAAACACCGTAATATTAAGATTCAAACAACTTATTTAAAGCATATGTTTGGTTTACAAGAACCAATATCTTGATGGATAAATAAAAAAGAAAAAGAGATGGGGAAAAGCCCCATCCGCTTTTATATCATATGATTCAGAAACCGCCAAGGTTGATGCCAAAGCTGCTGCATCCGGCGCTTGTTACTGCGCCTCCTGCAGCTTGTCCGTTAGCCACTATGAAGCCGACCAGTCCAGGAGCCAATAGTACAAGTATCAGACCAACTATTCCTCCTACTATCATTCCCATAGACCATCCCTGCAGGTTTCCTCTTAGTTGTCCTGCAGCAGGCATCATATGCGCTATTGCATACATAAGACCTCCGAGTACGAAGAGCAGTATTGATACTACTGCAACTACCTGTTGCACCCCTTGAATAACATGACAGAGTGAGTTCTGAATTCCCTGAGTGTTTGGGCTAGCGCTACCTGTTATGCCACCGAGGCCACTGCCTAAGCTAAATTGTGCAGATGCAAGTACCACTCCTGCAAACATTGCTGCGATAAGCAGCATCTTATTCATCATCATTGCTTTTACCAAAGCTGTCCTTATTGTAGTCCAATTCATTAAACCACTATAGATGATTGTTAACGTCCACCTTTAAATAGCTTTCTGCCATACGGCATAAAGATTAAAAACAGGCACTTACGCGCGGATATACAGAAGAATTACATAATCAGTATAATTTGTGATACTTTGCACGTGATACTTTACATGCAGCACTATGGATCTTGTTATATAGATTAAAGGAAATGCGTGCTTGCTATAAGATAAATGGCAATTTCACTTTTCTTACGGTTAATTTTATAAACATAATCAAACATACCATATCGGGCGTAATCAGTGGCTGATAAATCTATAGAGACGAGCGTCGACAGACTTGTCGCATATATTAAGAAAAATGGGGAGACGGAGGTTTCACTCCTCTCAGCAAATTTGGGAATAGGAGAGGACACGATGACGGATCTTGTCAAGATCCTCGAAAAAGCCAACATAGTAAAGATAACCTACAAGCTTGGAAAGATGTACGTCACTCCTGCAGACAGCACTTCCAAGAGCGCTGACGTGATAGAGGCGCAGAAGAGAGTTGACGAAGTGAAGAAGGCAGATCTTGTCGCAGATGTATCTGCACAGGATGCGGTGCTCAACAGAGTTACAAAGCAGATAGACGAATATTCAAAGTCCATGAAGGGCATAGAGGAGCTCTTCAAGACGAAGAACAAGCAGATGTATGACTCTATAAAGCGAATCTCCGATATAGAGAGAAGGGTGGAGAAGGCATACAAGAGGATAGACGCTAGAAGGACGGAGCTGGAGAAGCTCCAGGCAGTCATAGACGCAAGCCTATCCGATATAAACAAATACTCTGAAAGCGTCAATAAATTCAGCCTAGACAGCTCAGGAGCAAATGCGATGATCCAGGACATAAGGAATGAGATAAGCATATTCAGGGAGGGACTGAATGCATTCAACAAGGCAAATGAGAAGAGCATAGATGAATACAGGAAGCTGTCGAAGGCGCAGTCCGACAAGATACTGCTGAAGATAGAGGAACTGTCGGAGCTTGCGAAGCTGCAGGCGCAGCAGATACAGAGCGTACAGGAGCAGAGCTCCAAATACTACAAGGATTCAAGACTTAGTGGACAGCGTGCTGCAAAGAGGGCAGAGCACTTCGTCGATGAGATAACAAGGTATAGGAATGAGATAGACGCAATAACGAAGGCATCCGAAGCGGATTTCAGCTTCATAAAAAAGAATATAGCCGACATAAAGGTCAAGGTAGGTAAGGGAGCGACGCTTGCAAGCAGCGTTGGGGAGGTACAGGCAGACCTGGACACCATAAAGGAGGAGCAGAAGGCCCTGGAGAAGGAGCTGAGCGGCATACTTGATGGCATAAGGGCATTACCCCCGAAGGCTTCTGATGCGAAGAGGGACGAGGCGATGCTGAAGTTCGAAGCCAGGGCTAGAAAGGCAAAGGAGCTCATGGCTGCCATGACTGCGCACTCCGAAGAGCTTACCAAGAAGGTGGAGGAGCTTGGCAAGTAGGTGTGTTGTTGGTTGATAAGAAAGAGGATCAGGAAGACATAAGCAAGAGGGTAGGGCCTCAGCCTGATGCAAATGGGATTTACGAATCGTATACGCTTAATGTACAGGGGATGACCGCAAACATAAACATAATAGACAAGGGAGAGTTCGTACCCATATACGAGGTCAGCATGCCTGGCATAGGAGATGCTACAAGGATACTCTTAATGTCGATAAAACCGGAGCTGCTGTCGCTTGTGCCTATAGATACGTCAAAGGTAACGAATACGGAGTATATGGAAAAGATGAGGGACAAGTACATAGAGGCTGCGAATCTTATAATAAACAAGTATCTCCCAGGCACTGAGGAATCGATAAAGGATGCGCTTATCTCTTACATAAAGAACATGATGCTTGGCATGGGGGACCTTGAGGTATTCATCGCTGACGACCATCTTGAGGAGATTACAGTAAACACTGCAAAGGAGCCGATATGGATATTCCACAAGAAGTTCGGCTGGTGCAAATCAAATGTCAGGATATTCGACGAAGCTACAATATACGACATCTCCGAGCATATAGGAAGGCTGGTTGGAAGGCAGATAAACAATATAGCCCCGCTCATGGATGCAGAGCTTCCTGATGGTTCGAGAGTTAATGCCACCTTGTTCCCCATATCACAGAAGGGAAATACGATCACGATAAGAAAGTTCTCAAAGAACCCTTGGACGATGCCTCTGCTCATAAAGAGCAAGGAGATATCTCCTGAGATTGCATCGCTCATATGGCTCTGCGTGCAGAATGAGATAAGCCTGATAGTAAGCGGAGGAACTGCAAGCGGAAAGACGAGCTTCCTCAACGCCATGTCAATATTCGTGCCTGCAAACAGGAGGGTGATAACTATCGAGGAGACAAAGGAGCTCACCATACCTGACTTTGTGCAATGGGTGCCTATGCTTACAAGACAGGCTAACCCTGAAGGAAAAGGAGAGATAGTGCTTTACAATCTCATGATAAACGCATTGAGGCAGCGTCCCGATATAGTCATCGTAGGGGAGATAAGGACGAAGAAGGATGCAGAGACGCTCTTCGAGGCAGTGCATACCGGACACTCCGTCTATGGAACGCTTCACGCGGATAACGCTGAGGATGCGATAATAAGAATGACCAATCCGCCTATAGAGATACCCAAGGTAATGCTCAATGCCATAGGAGGCATAATAGCGCTCTTCAGGCACAGAAGGCTGGGAATAAGAAGGCTCTTTGAATTCGGAGAGATAGAGAAGGGCGGGGAGGCCAATGTCATTTATAGATGGAACCTCAGGGGAGATTCCTTTGTGCAGGTGTCTGAGCTGACAAGGCTCGTTGACACCATATCGCTGTATAGCGGGTACACTAAGAACGAGGTCATAGAGGATATAGGGGAGAAGTCAAAGGTACTCAACTGGATGCTTGCGAATGATGTGCTCTCTGTAAACGAGTCAGGTTCGGTTATAGCTAATTATTACAAGAACAGGGATAAGGTAATGCAGATAGTCAACGACAATGCCAAATATGACCCTAAGACCTTCCTGGTCTCAAAGCCTGACTGAGAGTAAAGGGATTTTAAATCTTCTCCGGCTTATTTAATTGAGAATAATGCCACTGACTAAGCCTAAGATAAAGAGCAAGGATTCTAACATACTCATACTAGCGATAGACATAGACAATGATCTTTACAGGAAGACAGGGATAAGCGGGCCGCTTATGGGAAGGGTACAGAACCTGAACGGCGCTTCGCAGCTTGCGCTTGCCGATCCTGAAGATTCTGATTCAAACACAATGTTCTACGCAGTGCATCTGTATGACAAGATGAGGGATGAAGGCTATTCCGTAGAAGTTGCAACTGTAACAGGCTCTGAGAAGGAAGGATATGAAGCTGATAAGGAGGTGGCGAGGCAGCTTGAGCTTGTATTGAACAAGTACAAGAGCGATGAGTGCATACTGGTAACCGACGGGCCGAGCGACGAGCGGGTTCTTCCGATAATACAGTCAAGGGTAAAGATAAGCAGCGTTCAGCAGGTTATCATAAAACAGGCTGAAGGAGCTGAGAATACATACTATGCGATAATGGAGAAGCTTAAGGAGCCGCACTTTGCAAGGACTGTGTTCGGCCTTCCTGCATTGATTCTGATACTTTTTGCAGTTAGTTACTTCTTAGGCACAGGATGGATACTCCCTGTTGCGCTCATAGGGATATATCTGCTGGCAAAGGGCTTCGGGCTCGAAGAGGCTCTTATAAACTCCTTCAAAGGCCTGGGATTCAGCATAGACCGCATGTCCTTTGTCTTCTATATGAGTGCCATACTATTTGCGATTACAGGAGTCTTCATAGCTGCAAACAATTATACTACAAAGCTGATGATAACAGGAAATCAGGCGGTGTCAATAGCGTATATGGTAGAGGGCTTTCTGGTAGTATTGCCGATAATATTGATTCTCTATCTTATAGGCAGATTCATAGACGTAAGGGATGCCAGGTATTACTTCCGCACCTTCAAGTATGCGATATTCATAGGCTCAGCGATAATACTGTGGACCCTGCTTTACTCATTTACGGAATGGTTCATGGGCCAGATATACTTCAGCCAGCTTGTCGACTATATAATATTGGCCATACTGATAGGAGTGGCAGTATCAGGCGCATCCAGGGTGATGAGAAGGCGCCTGATAAGGAAGAAGAGTCTCAAGGGCAAGATAGTCGTCAATGACCTCGGAGCCATGATAGGCAAGATAGCAGGAGTGGATCTTAAGAGAGGCAAGATGATAATCAATACAGGATTAGGAAATCCGATCACATACAGCGTAGATAAGATAATAGACCTGTCAGACAAGGTAATAATCAAGCAATGATTCTCCTGCAGGAGCTGCAGCGTGCATCCATGGATAAAACACAATCTAATTATAGGGAGCTGCTCAGGAAGGGCTTGAAAGACGAGTATGATTCTGCAGTCAGAGGATATGATGTCCTCGGAAGCATAGCCATTATCGGAGAGCAGGGAAGGAAGGGCAGGATAATAGCAGATGCTGTGATGAGAGTAAATAAGAATGTGAAGACAGTTGTGAGCAAGGCAGGAGCGGTAAAGGGAAAGTACAGGAAGAGGGAATTTGAATTTGTCGCTGGAGAGAGGAACTTCATAGCTGATTACAAGGAGAATGGATGCGCATTTAGGTTTGACATAAGGAAGACCTTCTTCTCCCCGAGATTATCCTTTGAGAGGAAGAGGATAACTGAATTATCTAAGGACAGAGAGCATGTAGTAGTAATGTTTGCAGGGATCGGGCCTTTTGCGATAGAGATTGCGAAGAAAAACAAGGGTTCGGAGATAATTGCCGTGGAGCTGAACAAGGATTCTTACAGGTATATGCTTGAAAACATAAGGATAAACAAGACAGCAAATGTTGAACCGATTCTTGGAGACGCGAAGAGTGTTGTCGAAGGAATGGCAGATTGGGCAGACAGGGTAGTAATGCCTCTGCCGATGAGCGCAGAGAGGTTTCTTGGGAGCGCCATCACTGCTGCACGGAACGGATGCGTAATACATTATTACTCGTTTGGAGATTCTTCTGATCCTTTCTCAGAGAGCGGGAAGATGGCAAGAGCGCGTGCGAAGGACATGGGCTTTACTGCAAGGGTTGTCGGAAAGAGAGTCGTAAGGCCTTACTCTAAGAACAGGTCTGAGGTAGTCCTTGATATAAGGATTGGGAAGAAGAGTAAGAGCAAGAAGGATAAGAATGAGATAAAGAAGAGGAAGAAGAATAAAGAAATAAAAGAATAAAATAAAAGAATAAAATAAAGGAAAAGAATGGCAAGGAACTCGCGGAAGCAACCCGACATGTAATCAGGGCAGCTTCCACAGCTTCCTTGAAGGTTTACTTGTATATGGACCTGTAGACGTTGTTTGTGTCGTCAGTTATGACTATGCACTCTCCTTCGCACTCTACCAGGCATGCCTGGCACAGAATGCATGAAGGACCCTGCACCGCAACGGATATTCCTCCGCTTGTGCCGTCGCTCGCCTGAGCGAAGTGCTTGTGACCGTCCTGTACATTCTCCCATTTCGCTTTTACATCAGGGAGCGTCTCGCCCTTCCACTGCTCCTCTGCAGGTGCGACATCGCTGTTAACATCAGGACTTTTCCTGTCCTTCATCTCGAATACTGCAACCGGGCACACGTCAAAGCAGTGGTGGCATCCGGTACATTTTGGTTTTTCTACGTATACTTGCATTTAGACACACCGATAGTTAGATATTTGCTGAAAACACTTAAATAGTGTATGCGCTTACAAGAGCTCCGCAGGTATATTGCCTGATAGCAGATTAAACTGCAATCAGCCAAACAGACTTGCGAGTCCTCCTGCTGCCTGCTCTTCGCTCATGTGCTCTTCTGCAGGTTTCTCCTCCTTCTTTGCCGCTGCCGGAGCTGCTGCAGCTGCTGGAGCTGCTGCCTGAACGCTCTGCGCGTTCTTTATAACATCCTTTATGTTCACTCCCTTCAGCGACTTTGCGACTGACTTTGCCATGGCTTCGTCAGGGCTGAGTCCTGCTGCCTTCACTACTTCCTCTAAGCTCTTTTCGTCTATCTCCTTTCCTGCCGCATCAAGCAATAACGCAGCGTATATGTATTCCATTCTTTTACACCTTTATCTAGTTAGTATCACTCTTTCTTCTCAGTATCCGGAGCAGCTGCTTCAGGAGCCGCCTTTGGCAGCGCGTTTACCGACATCGCTTCCCTTACAGCCTGTGCCAGAAGCCTTTCCGCTATCTCAGGCTCATATACCTTTGCATCGAGGCCGAGGCCAAGAGCCGATATGTATGCCTTTGAGATGCTCTCCTTTATATTGTATTCTGTTATTATCCCTGCTGTTGAGGCTATCGCGCATGCCTGTGCAAAGCTTCTCGATATCTCGTCCCTCAGGAATTCAGCATTTACCTTGAGCGCAAGCCCGTGGTATAGTATGCCTTCGCTTAATAAGGCGCGCACCTGTGTGCCTGCCTCGAACGGCATTATGTCAAGCATCTTAAGCGCTTTGGATATAGGCACGCTTATCTTTGTGCCCTTCTTTACAAGTACCTTTGACTTTGAGATCACTACCTTTCCCTTCTGTATCTGTACGTCTATGCCTGCAGTCTTAAGGTCAGTAACGGCCTGCCCAGGAGCTATTGTCGTCTCTCCTGCCTCTATGCTTATGTCATCCGGGGAGATCTGGTTTGGTTTTGCGCTGAGCTTTATCCTGTTTGAGCTTATTATCTCATTAAGCTCCTCCGGGCTCCTGTTAGACATTATCAGTGCGAAGTTCGAGTCTATATGCTCTCCCAGCCTCTTCAGCTGAGGGTCTGACTCAAGAACCTTCATTATCAGCCTCTTCCTTGCCACGATTATCTTTGTGTCTGGCTTGAGCAGGTTCTTTGCCTTCTGCGTAAGCCTGTCAGGAACCTCCTGTATAGGGAGTATGCCTATGGTCTTGTATGTCTTTATCTCTTTCTTGAGCTTCTCGACAAATTCAACCTTTTGGGCTTTGATCATCATATGAACACCTTATATGAACCTCAACGGTTCGCTCATGGTAAACTTCACGTATAGGGACCTTATGTGATTGCCTCCCAGCTTCCTGTTTATGCTGTTCACTATCTCCTTTATGTTCTCGTATATCTCGCCGGCATTCATGTCCTCTGTGCCTACCACGCAGTGCACCGTCGGAATATTCTTTCCCTTAGTCTTAAGCGTAATCCTCTTTGTAAGGTCGTTTGACATAGTCTTCAGGGTAGAGCCTATGAGAGGCTTTGGCATCTTGTTCCTCGGTCCGAGGAACTGTCCCAGGCTCTTTGCTATTGTAGGCATGAGCTGAGGTTGTGCTATGAGCTCGTATTCAAGAAGGCCATTGAGCCTCTTTGGATCCTTTGCTATGGTCTCTATCTCACTACCGTTTATTACCTCCATGTTATTCTGCTTCGCCTCGCTGGCAACAGTATTGTCATTCGCGAATACGGCTATCTTCATTGACTTTCCTTTTCCATGAGGCAGAGTTACCTCTAGGTTAATCTTGTTGTCCTGCTTTGAGAAGTCTATCCCTTTGAAGTTTATTGCAAGCTCCACTGTCTGCTTGAACTTCCTCTTTCCTTTATTCTCCTCAATGAACTTAGTGAGTTTCTCCAAATCTTCTGCCATGTTAATCCCTCCTGCAAAGCTGCAGTATTGCGGGAAAATAAGCAATATGAATTAAATGATAATATTAATAAAGTTATCCCTGATATCGCGGTGCAGAGGTACGTGGTCTGCCTCTTTTCACGAAGCAGAAAGGCATACGCCTAAGCAGCACTTATTACTGCTGATCCGTTAGTGCGGCAGAACAGGTTGTTATCACATGATCCATCTGCGCATATATTAACTGATGATATCTGCGATGCGTTGTTTACAGCAAATGACATCGGATACTGCGAGAACGCCTGATAGTTGCCGGTCTCGTTTGCGCTGAAGAGCACCGTATTCTCAGGAGTATATGTGCCGTTTTGCTGCGTAACGTATCTGAATGTTGTTCCATTTACATTGATACTGTCGAGATTTACGGTGGGCATTACAGTAAATGATACACTTGATGATGTGCAATTAACATAGCTCACAAAACTTCCAGGACTGTTGTATCCTTTTATAAGAACTTTTACAGGAATTGCCATATCTGCATTAGTCACACTGCCTGTAGAAATGTTCGTTGTAGTCAGTGAAAGTATTAGTGCAGTTTGATTCTTCCCAAGAAGCTTCGAATAGCGCGTAGTGGATATGTTCATGCTCAAAGGTATGCCTGTCTGGTTGTCTACGCATATGTAAGTTGAGAAGGTGCCGTTCTCAGGTGCTATAGAGGTAGAAGCATATGATAATGCACTCAGACTGCCTGTTAATTGGAATTCATTGCATGCCCTGCCTAATACGCTGGATTTACCGATATATGATGTTTGCACTTTCGGAGAATTTATTACCGCCTGATTTACAGTAGTATAAGAACTCGCGTTGAAGCTTGTTGATGCAACGTTAGAGAGTGAACAGGATAGAGGAGCCAATGCAGATTCTGTGCAGGTGACGTTAGTGTTGTTTTCATTATAGTTTGCAACAGTGACCTGGTCACCAAGCACCGTAAGGGAGATTATAGATTTGAGACTTTTTCCTAACATATACATATTTAGAGTTATGTTCGTTTGTGAAAGAGTAGGTATGTTTAGAAGGTATGAGACCTGCACGTTGTTTACTGATTTTGCTGCTGCGAGATCATTTATCAGCATTGTCTTAGGAGATACTGGTGCAGCAGTACTTGTTGGAGCAGCACTTATTCCATTTGATCCTGATGAAGCGCTTTGTGATTGTACTGATAGCATTGCACCTATAAATGCAATTACCACAACCACTACCAGTATGCCCATTATGAATGCCAGCTTATGATGATGGATAGGAGGTACAGATGCCTGACCCTGTTGAGGCATTGATTGAACTGGAGACTGCTGATAATTTCCCTGATTGTCGTTCCCAACTTCGTCCATATAACCTAAACAAGATTACTGGGAATATATTTAAACTTATCTTAGAAGCTGCAGTTATGAAGAAGTTCGATTACTCTCGTACAAGGCCTGACAGACCGTTCTCGTTCTGCTGATGCTGCTTCTTGGAAACTTCGTTGTTGTAATTATGTATTGTTTTTTCTATTATGGCAAGGAACTCGTTTATCTCCCTCTTCTTTCTTTCAGTAGGGGCATATACCTTTTTCCATGTCTCTTCCGCATCCTGCTCTGCAGGCTCTACACCGACTCTCGCTCTGAATTCTACCAGCATTCCTTTCTGATTGTATGGCTTGCGCACGCCCGTATGTCTGCTTACCAGCCCATTTGTGTCCCTTATTATCAAGGAACGCATCTCTTCTGTCCATCTGTCCATTTCATCCTTTGACAGATTTGGTTCTGCTTCCAGATGCACAGTTGCAGATAGTAATCCTGATGCATAGTCATCTACCTTTTTAGGTCCGCGCACAAGCTCGAATTGGGTAAATTCCAAATGGGCGTGTACCTTTGCCCCACTGTTCCCATGGTTTATCCTGTCTGAAAAAGCGTCTATGATCTCAAAGGCCCATGGTGCATTTTCCCTTGCAGAATCCTCGTTCCTCGACAATAGTGATAATTTCGTGCCCCTGTCTTCGAAGAATTTCTGCCTTGACAATCTTTCAGCATCCTCCTTTACTAAGTCCCCGGCTCGCGAGTTTACGGAGAGAGCCTGCCTTGAACGCGCATTTTCCATTCTTGAGCGCGCATTTTCTATCAGAACTTCGTGTGCCGGCTTTTCAGATTGCATATTATCTCCTTGTTAAACCTCTATCTTACAAGGATTAGTAGTGCATTGGTCTTGTTCTTAAACTTTTTGTGCAAAGTGCACAGAGCTAAAGCAATTTAAGCGCAGACGTAAATTTGTCTATCTCCTCCTTTGTCCAAGGGCCTACGCCAAGGGCTGTCACTGTTCCAGGAGGCAGCTGTGTAAGCCCTGCATCTGATACAAGGGCGCACGGTACTCCCTTGTACTTGAACGCCTCGAAGAGCCTCTTCAGCTCCGTCTCATCGTTTGCCTTTAACACTATCTTCCTCTCACCTGTCCTTAGCCACTCATCTGCTATCTTCCTGTCCTTCTTCTCTGCCTCGAAGTAGCTCATAAGCGAAGCGTGTGCCGCCTGCGCCGCCGTCTTTCCCTTGCCCATCTCTATATCTACTCTTATTATTATTGCCTGCTTTATCTCAACCATATGATCATTCATCCAATATTTTTACTTGACTTCTTACTTATTATCTAATACTATTGCTGTTTTATATATTGATAATAATATATGGATTTGATGGCCGCCGCAGATCTTGGTATGTCCCTGTTGTCTAAGCTCCTCTCCGATTTTTATAGAAAGAGCAATGCATACTTCCCAGACCATATAGAGGAGAGGGAGTTCGGAGTCGGGGATCTCGTAAGGAAGATAGCGTACAGGCACATGCAGTTCAAATCCAATGATGAATTCAGGAAGTACATGATTGCGAATGCACCGCCTTATGTCTCCTGCTCCTCTGCATACTACCACTTCCCTGCAGGAAGGCCCATGAGCGCAAAGGGCTGGATAGGCTCTGAATTAATCTTTGATCTGGATGCCAATGATATGCACCTTGACTGCCAGAAGGTGCATGGCGGTTCGTGGGTCTGCGATAACTGCCTTGAGAGGGTGAAGGAGGAGACCTTCAAGTTGATAGAGGATTTCCTAATGCCTGATTTTGGATTCTCAGATAGTGAGATAATGGTAAACTTCTCTGGAAACAGGGGGTATCATGTACATGTGAAGAGCGATGTTGTGATGAAGCTGGATACGGATGCAAGAAAGGAAGTAAGCGATTATATTGCAGGGCATGGCATAGATTTTGAACAGATATTCAAGGAGGAGATGGTTCGCGGATCTAAGATAAGGAAGCTTGTTGGCCCGCGACCAGTGGAGAAAGGGTGGAGAGGAAAAGTAGCTAGGAAGTTCATAAGCGTGATGAATAATGGGAAGGAGAGCCTGGAGCAGATGGGAATAGACAAAGGCATAGCGAGGAAGCTTTATGAGAAGAGGGCTCTTGTAGAGATGGGCATAAGGAACGGGAACTGGGATATGGTCTACATAAAGAACAAGGCAGACTTCTGGAAGTCGGTTATTGAGAAGCAGGCAGTTGCTCAGAGCGACAGGATAGACAAGAATGTCACGAATGATACCGGGCACATGATAAGGCTTGCAGGATCCATACACGGCGGCTCTGGACTTATCGCAAGGAAGATGGCAGCTTATAAGAACATGGAGCGCTTTGACCCGATGAAGGATGCGATAGCGTTCAAGAGCGGCAGTCTGAGGATAATCGCTGATAGCAGGAGCAAATTGGTTATGGATGGAAAGGAGTACGGCCCTTATAATAAGGAGGAGGTAACGATAGAGACTGCACCTGCGATGTATCTTTATCTCAAGGGACTTGCCAGAATAATCTCAGTAGCCTGATGTCTCAGATTACTTAACATGGCAGAGATAGCGTATATAGATATGATAATTGTTTTACTCGCCTGATGCGGTATCCTGATCCTTGTCAAGCGCTTTTGTCAGTATGTCTGCAGTTATCGTTACTGGATTTATTACGTTCGCTATCTCAAGATCATTCAGATGCAATTCTGCATCGGTATTATGAGCTATGGCAGATATGCGTGCGTTCTTTGCAATCTTCTTTATCACAAGTACAACGTAAACTACCTTTGAACTGTCCCTGATATCTATGACTATGTCTGTAGCCTTTTCAAGATTGAACTTCTCAAGTTCAGATTTCGAGGTATAATCCTCAAGAAAGGCCGGATAGCCTTTTCTCCTAAGCATCTCTGCAGTCGGCTTGTCAGCGGTTATTATTATGAAGTTCCTGCGCTGCGCCTTCAGTTTATGGGATATTATCTCGTTTGCAGAATCGTACCCTACAAGGACTATGTGGTTCCTCATCTTTTTCTTGTTGACGCTGTTTAACCCGGAATACATCTTCTCCACTCTTGCACTCAAAAAATCACTCGATAGCGTAGTTACCGCGCTTAGGAATATACTCAATCCAGATATTATTAAAATTATCACAAATATTCTTCCTAGCTCTGTAACAGGAGTTATGTCACCATAGCCTACAGTGGATATGGTAACTACTGTGAAGTAGAGCGCAGTTACCAATGAATTGATATGTATGTTGAAGTTTCCACTCTGCCCTAGAATGTATGAGCCTGCGGTTCCGTATATTACAACCGCTGCAATCGCCAATACGTAGAAGATAATCTGCTTGTTCACTTCCATGCGAATAGTATTGCATAGTTAAATTAATGAAGCATATGCAATGCGCAGAGATAGTAAGCTTTAATTAATTTCCCTTCTTAATGATTACACATTTCTTGTTATAGAAATAGAGATAATTAGTTTAATCAGTGAATCAAATGGGAGCTTACGGGCATATAAAAGAGAGCATAGAGAGCGAATACCAGAACAGGGATTCCGCACTCAAGTCAAAGCTGATAAATTGGAGGAAGGAGCCTTCAGTAGTGAGGGTCCTGAGGCCTACGAATGTCGCAAGGGCGCGCGAGCTTGGCTACAAGGCAAAGCAGGGAGTTGTAGTTGTAAGAGTAAGGATAAGGAAGGGAAAGAGAAAGCGTGAAAAGCCGCGAGGAGGCAGGAAGCCGAGCAAGAACGGAAGGTTCTTCGCGTATGCAACCTCTCTGCAGAGCATGGCAGAGGGAAGGGTATCAAGGAAGTTCATGAATTGTGAAGTGCTTAACTCATATTATGTCGGAGAGGATGGAACATACAGATTCTATGAAGCTATACTGCTTGACAGGGACCATCCTGCAGTTGCAAAGGACAAGGATTACAAGAATGTAGTGAGACAGAGAGGCAGGGCCTTCCGTGCACTGACCAGCTCAGGCAAAAAGCACAGGGGTCTCTGATTTGCACAAGGCAGAACTCTCCATAGAGATCGGCAAGGATTCAAAGGAGTATTCGGAAATAATAACAAAGGATATTGGAATAGACGGAGTTAAGGTAAGGCTTTCTGCAGATAAGAAGAGCGTAAGAGCAGTAGTAGAATCAGAGGATTCAAAGAAGCTCCTTGAGGCTGTAGGAAGCATTGTAAAGGAAATGCGTGTAATAGACAGCGTATGGAGGATTGTCAAATAGCCTGAAAACAACGATACTTTAATAAAAATATGTATTCAGAATATATTGCTTTTTATTCTCTTATAAACGTGGAGATGTACATTAAGAAGTGCTGAGCATGAGAAAAGGATCTCTTGAATTTTGGCCTCATAGAAGGGCTCATAAGCAGACGCCGAGGATGCGTTCCTGGCCATCGGCAGCGGAGCCTTCGTTCCTCGGATTCGCAGCGTTCAAGGTAGGCATGACCCACGTTGCAATGATAGACGATTCTGATTCACCTGCAAAGGGAAGCGAGATATCAAGGGCTGCAACCCTTCTCGAGATACCTGAGATACATGTATATGGCATAAGGGCATATACGAAGAAGTATGAGTATGTAGAGCCGGCAGTGGATTATGTCGACCAGAATCTTGCAAAGAAGCTTAATATGAAGAACGTTAAGAACACGGTCGACAAGATGCCTGATCTTTCAGACTTTGTCGATGTAAAGGCGTTGATCTTCATAGACCCTGTAAACCTCGGAATAGCAAACAAGAGGATAAAGAGAATGGAAGTGGCAGTAGGCGGCAAGAGCGTTAAGGAGAAGGCCGATTTCATAAAGGGATGGATCGGAAAGACAGTGAAGGTTACAGACATACTGGGAGTAGGAGATTATATTGATGTTAAGGCGATAAGCACAGGAAAGGGCTGGGCAGGAGTCGTCAAGAGATTCGGAGTTGCAACGCAGGGAAGAAAGGCCACAGGAAAGAGAAGGCACCTTGGAGTCATGGGAGCATGGCATCCTGCAAAGGTACTCTATACAGTACCGCACTCAGGGCACATGGGATACAACTACAGGACAGAGCTCAACAAGCGCATACTTAAGGTAGGAACTGCAAATGACACGAAGGAAGTGAATGTAAAGGGCGGCTTCCTCAACTACGGAGTGATAAAGACCGATTACATTATGATAGATGGCTCGATTCCTGGGCCTTCAAAGAGATTCGTAAGGATAAGAAAGGCACTGAGGAATACGCATGCAAAGAAGGAGCCTAAGATAACATATGTCTCACTGGCTTCAAAGCAGGGTTCTTGATATGGATGTTTACTCGATAGATGGAAAGGTCTCAAAGAGCATAGAGCTCCCTAAGGTATTCTCGGAGAGCTTCAGGAAGGAGCTTATCCTTAGAGCCATACTGGCAGAGCAGTCATTCAGATACCAGCCAAAGGGAAGGAACCTGATGGCAGGTCTTCGAACCACAGCAACTTACGTAGGAAACTACAAGAGCTACAGAACAGGAAGGCATATGGGAATAGCAATAAGGCCTAGGGAGAAGCTTGGCGGAGGGGCTATGGGATACGTAAGAAGAATACCGAGCAGCGTAAAGGGAAGAAGGGCCCATGCACAGAAGATAGAGAAGAGACTGGAAGAGATGATGAATACAAAAGAGTACATACTTGCACTCAAGTCCGCAATTGGAGGATTCTCGAATAAGGAGATGATAAAGAAGGCAAGGGGCTTTGAAGGAAAGAGCCTGCCTATAGTAGTGGATGACAAGATAGAATCTGTAACGAAGACGAAGGATCTTATAAATATACTTAATGCTCTAGGAATAGGCACAGATCTTGAAAAATCGCACAAGCCAAAGAGCAAGAGCAGCCTGAGAAGCAAGGAGAGAAGGAGAAAGTTCAGGAACAGCGCAGTTATAATAACGAAGAATGCTGATAAGATAGAGAAGGCAGGCAGGAACATACCTGGAGTAGACGTATGCAGCCTGGAGAACCTGACAGTAGAGAAGCTTGCTCCTGGAGGCTCGCCTAGGATATCAATATGGTCCGAGGATGCAGTAAAGGGAGTAGAGGATGCGGTATCGAAGGCAAGATTCAGAAAAGTCGTAAGTGGTTAGATATGAAGAACCTGATGTACCCGATAGCTACGGAAAAGGCATTGAACATGGTTGACAAGGATAACGTTATACTCTATGTTGTTGACAGCAGAGCAGGAAAGAGCGAGATAAAGAAGGAATTTGAGGAAACCTTCAATGTAAAGGTCACCAAGATAAATACAGCACTGACAATGAGGAATGTGAAGAAAGCGTACATAAAGATAGATCCGAAGTTCAGGGCAAGCGACATAGCAAGGAGACTGAAACTGGTATAATTATATTAAGTGAGTGAAAATGGGAAAGCGATTGAAGCAGCAGAGGAGAGGAAAGGGCGGATTCGCATTCAGGAAGCCACCAAACACCTTCAAGGCAGACGTTACTTTTAGTAGCCTCAGGAGCGGCAAGCTCATAGGCGAGGTAATGGAATTCATCGACGACCCTGGACACTCTGCACCGCTCATGCTCGTGAAGTATGAGGACGGAAGCGAGAATGTGCTCATAGCCCCTGAAGGGATAAGAATAGGGGACAGAATAGAGGAAGGTACCGGAGCGAGCATCTCTCTAGGAAGCGTAATGACACTTAGTGCGATACCTGACGGAGTTCCTGTATATAATATAGAGGTCTCTCCTGGAGACGGAGGCAAGATGTCAAGGAGCGCAGGCAGCTACGCCACAGTGATGGCGCATGCAGGCAGCAAGGTAACCGTTCTTCTGCCTTCGAAGCACATGCTAGAGATAGACCCTGAGTGCAGGGCGGAGATAGGCGCTGTAGCAGGAGGAGGCAGGAAGACGCAGCCTATAATGAAGGCAGGAAGGAACCATTATATTAAACATGCTATAAATGCAAGATGGCCTGTGAACAGGGGAGTCAAATCAAACCCTGTAGACCACCCGTTCGGTGGAAAGCAGCACCACAAGGGATCTTCCAGCATGGTATCAAGGAATGCACCTCCAGGAGCAAAGGTCGGCCACATAGCAGCGAGGCGCACAGGAAGAAAGAAGAGATGAGAGTATGGCAAGAGTAATCACATTTAGAGGCAGGAATGCGGAAGAGCTTAAGGGTATTAAGAATGACGAGTATGCAAAGATGATCAAGAGCAGGCAGAGGAGATCCCTTAAGCGCATGGGAGTCACTTACAAGGAGCTCGTGGCAAAGGTAGAGGAGTACAAGAAGAAGGGAAAGAACAAGACGATAAAGACGCATGCGCGAGAAGCCGTCATACTCCCGTCATGGATGGGCCTCAAGTTTGGCGTTTACAATGGAAAGGAGTTCAGGGATGTTGAGATAACCGCAGAGATGCTGGGCCACAGGCTTGGCGAGTTCTCTCCGGCAACCAAGACGGTCATGCACTCCGCCCCTGGTATAAGGGCTACAAGAGGAAGCAAGTTCCTATCGGTGAAAGGATGAGCAATTATTCGTACAATCTGGACAGGCAGGACGTTGTGTTCGCCAAGCTTTACGACATTAATGTCAGCTACAAGAGCCTCAATGCAGTATGCAACGCAATACGATACAGGAATGTAAATGATGCGATGAGGGTACTTGACCAGGTCATATCGATGGAGATGCCCATACTGTACAAGAGGTACAGCAAGAAGATAGGCGCAAGGAGCGAACTTGGCGGAAGGAAGGGAAGGTATCCGCAGAAGGCTGCGAAGGAGGTAAAGAAGGTGCTCGCAAACGCCGTAGCAAACGCAGGCAACAAAGGGCTTAACGGCGAATCGATGTTCGTAGTGCATGCATCTTCAAACAAGACAGTTATAGTCAGGAGAAATCCTTCAAGAGGAAGCCTTGCATGGGGGCGTGGAATGTATGGAAGGAGTTCAATAAACCACAGCGATATAGAGTATGCAAAGATAGAGATAGGCATAGCAGACGTAAATGATAAGCTGAGCGGCAACATGAGATACTTCATAAAGAAGAATAGCCCTTCTGCAAAGGCCTCTACGAAGAGCGCACAGAAGAAGGCAGCTGTACCGAAGAAGGAGGAGCATAAGCATGAGGAGAAGGCAGCTGCACAAAAGAAGGATGATGCAAAGCCTGCAAAGGTGGCATCTGAGCAGAAGCATGCGCCTGAAAGCGCAAAGCCCGTTGCCCCTAAGAAGGAAGAACACACTCATGCAGCTGCTGAAAAGCCAAAAGAATGATTGAAATGATTTTATGATAACGCACAAGAAATTCATAGACGACCTTGTTGTGAAGAGCAACATATCCAAGTATATGGAGAAGAAGCTGCAGAAGGCAGGCTTCTCCAGGGTGGAGATACAGAAGACGCCTGTGATAACAAGGATAACCGCTTATGTCACCAATCCTGGAAAGGCTATAGGAAGAGGGGGAGAGACGATAGACTCGCTTACAGAGAGCATGAAGAGGAGGTTCGGCATAGAGAATCCGCAGATAAGCGTGGTAGAGGTAAAGAACGAGATGCTCGAACCCAGAATCGTGGCAAAGAATATAGCTAGGAGCCTTGAACGCGGAAACAACGCAAGAAGGCTTCTGCACATGACGATAAAGGATATAATAAACAACGGGGCTATGGGAGCGGAGATAATAGCCAAGGGCAAGCTCGCCGCAAAGGGAGCGCGCGCCAAGACCATAAAGGTAAGGCAGGGCTATCTCCCTAAATCAGGAGACGTTGTGAAGCTTGTTGACGAGGCAAAGGTTGCATCGTATCCAAAATACGGAGCGATAGGCATACAGGTAAGGATAGTGCAGCCGGGCACGGTCTTCCCTCAGGACAGGAGAAAGAAGTTCAAGGATGCGAAGAAGCAGAAGCGCTTCATAGTAGAGGCAGGAGAGGGAGAGGAGCAGATGAAAAGTAATATTAATCAGGAATGAGTGAGTCTTACCATGAAGATAAACGATGTTAGGAAGATGTCGGACGATGAGCTGAAGTCAAGGATAAACGAGCTCAAGCTAGATCTGGGCATAGAGAAGAGGAAGCAGGTTTCGACGGGAGTAGCCAGCAAGAAGAACAAGTCAAAGGAGATGCGCAGGAGTGTTGCGCAGGCGCTCACTGTACTAAGGCAGAGAGGTGCAAAGCGCTAATGGCTGACATCTGCCCCAAGTGTGGACTCCCAAAGGAGATTTGCGTATGCGATATACTTGACAGGGAGACCAACCGCAGAATAAAGGTTTATACTGAGAAGAAGAAGTTCAGGAAGTTTATGACGATTGTCGAGGGCTTGACAGGGGAAGAGCTTGACAGGACTACAAAGGAGCTGAAGCGCGTCCTTGCGTGCGGAGGTACCTCGAAGAACGGGGTAATAGAGCTGCAGGGGAACCACAAGGACAATGTCAAGAAGGCGCTGCTCAACATGGGTTATCAGGAAGACGTGATAGAGATATCGTAGTCTTTGCGTATTCTGCATTTGCATACCTATTTAAAATCTTATTCAGAGTAAGTAGTTTGATTTAATGTTAAGATATGCCCTCCCTTTGTTAGCGGTTGTTGCATTGATAGGCTTAGCAGGAGCCACATATGTGTCCGTACAGGGTCCTGTGAATGCCAATCTCACAAACAACGGCTTCGTCTATCTCGGCAAGGTAGGACCTGGTGAGAGCTTCTATATACTTGCATCAGCTACGACTACAAATGCAAGCGGAGCAGTTGTCAACATAGGATGGGACAGGCTCGAAGCTGTTAATCTGCCGGGCGGGTGGTCTATGCAGGCTTCGCCTTTGTATGAGAATCCTATGAAGCTGAAGGTATCCGTACCCTACAACATCAGCGGCACCTACAATCTTACAATAAGAGCTGTAAACGTCGGTAATTACTCCAGGCTTGGAAATCTCACCTTCACCTCGCAGGTAGATGTCACAAACAATGTCTTCAACGTATCAGTCTCCCCTAGGAACATTAGCGCAGGGGTAGGACAGCCTGTAGACATAAATGTAAAGATAGTGAATACAGGAATAGCGGACGAGCCATTCAACATTTCTGCGCAGGGACTGCCTGCATGGAACTTCTCTGATGATGTCATAGCACTCCATTCAAGGACAAGCTCCTTCGTCTACCCAGTGTATGTCAACGAACCTGGTATATATCCATTCAACCTTACGATAACATCTGCGACAGGCCATCTTGTACAGGATGAGTATCCAATAAGCTTCTCTGTAGTGGCTAGCCTGTACAACGACTACAGCGCAATAGGCAACGGTGTCGTATTGTCTCCGGTGATATTCGAACCGGTATACGCTATAGACTATCTCTTGTCCTATCTTATGGGAAACGGGAACGGCAATAGCTGATAAGCATACAGGTCTTTTTATGAAGAATAAAGAAGATGAAGGCAAGAAGATTACTTATGTAAAGGTAGAGTCACTGATGGATCTTGCCAGGCTTGCCTTCGGAAGCGACTTCTCCTCCAGGAATCTTTTCTGCTATCAGAAAGGGAGCAAGTACAGGATAGCTATGCTTGGAGAGCATGTGGCAAACAACATCATAGCTTATTATACTGATTCCGACAGAAAGTGCAAGGGCATACTCTATGAGAGCAATGATTCGGGGGAGAGGGCAGAGGCAAGCGATGCCGATCCTGGAATGGAGAAGGGATTCATAGACGTATTTGAGATGGATATGGGGCATATGAAGGAAGGCGGCATAGACAGGAAGAATATCCAATTGATAAAGACGGGCATGGACAGCCTTGCCAAGATGGCGGTTAAGGCAGCAGTGCATGACGAATTCATAAAGCATTTATACCTTTTTGCATACAAGGGAAAGCAGATAATAGGAGGATTTGAGCTTGTAGAGGAGCTGAACGATGATATAGGAAACTTTTATTATGCAGTACTCCCAAAGAGTGAGAAGGGAAACTTCATCGCTTATGACTACAAGACAGGAAAGATAGAGTTCACTGAAAGGATAAGAGGATATTCTTATATGTATCTGAAGATAATAAACCTCGCAGAGCCATTCCCATTCTTCAATGTGCCCGATTAGCTCAGTGGTAGAGCGCCTGGCTGTTAACCAGGAAGTCGCAGGTTCGACCCCTGCATCGGGCGGTGCGCTTTCAGGTTATATCTCTCTTGCGAAGACGATCATAATAGTTGTCAATAGTTCCTTTGTCGCATTTGAATCCACCATCCTAACGCCTATCGATATTGACCATAAAAAAATAATGATCTTTCTTGTCTGAAATGTGCCTGATGGACTTCTTCTGCTTCTGGCTATGCCTTATTTTTTAAGAATATGTCTGGAATTGTCTTCTGCACAATATCTATAATAATATAACATATGCAAACAAGTTATGGCAGATTCAATTTATAATAAGGAGTTGGCCAGGTATTACGATTTGATATATTCTGGCAAGGATTATGAGAAAGAGGCAGGCTATGTAAAAGATCTGATTCTGACGAATAAGAAGAGCAAGGGGATGGCTCTTCTTGAAGTTGCCTGTGGAACTGGCAAGCATTTGGAGCATATAGAAGATGATTTCAAGTGCATTGGACTGGACCTGAACAAGGAGATGCTCAAGGTAGCAAGAAAGAGACTCCGCAAGGCAAGGCTGGTACAGGGGAATATGATTGATCTCAATCTCAACCAAAAATTCGATGTAATAATCTGCATGTTTAGCTCAATAGGATATCTCAAGACTTATGATAACCTTGAAAAAGCACTGAACAACTTCTCAAGGCACCTGAATAAAGGAGGTGTCGCCATTATAGAGCCATGGTTTACAAAGAAGGCTTATGAGATAGGGAGGCCTGGCATGGTAGTTTATGATAGCGATGATGTCAAGATAGCCAGATTGCATGTTGCTATGGCAAAAGGCAGCATATCGATAATGGAGATGCACCATCTGATTGCGGAAAGGGGAAAGCCAGTAAAGAATATTGTCAGTAAGGAGGAGCTAGGGATGTTTGAGACTCCGGCATTCCTGAAAATAATGAAGAAGGCAGGATTCAGCGCTAAATTTATTGATAAGAGGCCTTGGGAACGGAGAGGTATTTTCGTAGGTATTAAGAGATAATAGTAGAGTATCTTGATTGTGGAGATTAGTGTTAATTTCGGGCTTATCTGCCACTCATATTGTAAGGAAGATCCAGTATACAATCGCATTTAAGACCGTGACTACTATCCCCACTTTTGCAAAATCAAGGAAGGATAAGGAGCTCTTGTATTTTTTTCTCTGCCATCTGTATTATTATCACGTTGCTT
>JAJYED010000011.1 GCA_021790305.1 Microcaldota archaeon | reverse complement strand
CTGTCGAAGTCAGCACTAGCAACGAAATACCTAAAAATGTCACAATATCCTTTTACAGACCAACCAACATTACTACTTCGCCTTACAATTATGAGAATATCTACTCATTCTACCTGAATTCATCTTCTGCAGAGGTTAAAATGAATGTAACTATAGGTTATAATTGCAGATATGGAACAGGCGTAGTCCCGTTTGCATTTGAAAATGACACATGGAACCAGATATATAACTACATAATTCTGCAAAATCCATGCAGGATAACATTCCCTGCTACGAACGATCGTGAGGTAGGGCTATTCGTATATTCCCCAAGTATGCAAAGCACAGCTGTAAGTACATCTATTGCAACAACAATAGCCCAGAAAAGTCCTTCGTATAACACCTCGTATTATTATCTAGCAATCTCTGTAATAATACTGTTAATAGTGATTGTCTATCTTATAATCAAAAATAGGAATAAGCGAAAGTAGTGGTGTGCCGTAGCCCCTCTTCTGTTTTAGGTGACATTCGACTAAGCGGCATTCTGCCTTGCATGCTCACCGTATGCACATCGGCACGTTTCATCCACACCGGTGCGCTCGTCTTGTCATTGCTTTTTGCACCGCAGTGGTCTCGTTTCTGTTCCGAATAAGGCCTTAAGCCACACATACTCTGCATGGAGGGAGCTTCCTCAGTCATATAGACCGTAAGCCACCCGCACACCACTACATTTTAATATGAATCTGAGATATATAAATACGATAGGATGGTGAACCCTGCACTTACTCTGAGCGGACTGGTAAGTATAGCGCTTCCGATAGTGATAATACTCATAGTGCTTTTCATACTCTTCAAGCTTGGAAAATTCGTACTCAAATATGTGCTTGGAGTAATCGTAAACAGTATATTGGGATTCATTGCCATATTCATACTGAATGCCCTATTCAATATGGGCATACCTTTTACGTGGCCTATAATAATAGCTACTGCACTGTTCGGACTTCCTGCTGTAGGCACCATGGTAATACTTCATGTGCTTGCAGGAGTCGCGCTCTGAGGAAAAGCTCTGTTTTAGGATTAAGTTTATTGCAATGACGAAGAGCTCCTTGTCATATGTGCAGATTACTTTGCAAGGCTTACATCCTCTTTCTTTACGGTCTCCCTTTTTGCATGTGCGGCGAGCTTTACTGCCTTTGCAGCTATGCCATAGCTGAACTTATTTACTATTTTGCACAGCTCTATCGCTGCGGAATCGCTAACTCTTTTTGCTCCTGACTCCTTAAGAATCTTCTTCGCTGCAAGCTTCGTCATAGTCATATCTGCACCATAATACATTGTAGAGGTTTACTCTGATGCTGCATAAAAACGTAATAATATTTCTTTATATGATAAATATATAAACATATGATTGCGTGGAAGGAAAAGAGAATAGAAAGAGATATACAGAGGTAATGCCACTTTCAGAGGCAAGCAAGGATAGCTTCGCATCCTTCATAAGAGATGTCTTCCTGGAAAGTCCTGAGGCGATGTGGTACGAGAAACTTCCTAGCGAGAAGGAGCTTGAAGGTCTCTTCACAGCCAAGCTTGAAGGATGCAATGAGGGCAGTGTCATAGATCTTGTCTTCAGCTCCGGAGAGAAGCTCTTGTGCGAGGTAGAGATAGTGAGGGTGAATAAGGAGAGGGCAGTAGTAGGCATAATAACCAGATCAGAGGGCATGGGCACAGGTATAAGCGACATGCTGCTGCGTAGCGCTGAAGAAAAAGCCAAGGAATCGAATATAAAAGAGCTTATCGCGGAGGTAAAGAAGAAAAATAAAAGGGCGATAGAGTTCTTCAAGCGAAACGGCTACGTGGAAATAGGGGACAATGAAGAACTTGCAACACTTGTAAAGAGGATCTAATCAGCTGAAATTCCTTACTGCAAGCGGATTCCCTCCAACCTGTGAAAGAAGCACCTGCACAGAGTAATTCAGCTTGCTTGAGTTGTAATCGACAAGCCATACCTTCTGGTATATCGTATTGGTGTAGTTGATAGCGCTATAGTAGGTTGCATGGACAGAGACGTTTGCATATCCTGCCTTTTGCACGTATGAATTTACCGATGATATATTCAGTTCATGTGATAAGGCTATTGCAACAGGATAAGATGCCACGATATAACTGCTGTGGTTGTTGGCAAATCCGTTGACTATGCAGTTTCCCGTATAGTTGTTCTCCACCCTGCTGACAAAACCATACTGCGGATAATCAAATGAGAGAACGCTGTATGACGGGCATGGTGAGGTTGAGTTGGATATGACCGAGGCGAGTATGTACCAGCTTCCAACATATACTGAAGAGGATACGTTCGTTATGTTTACCGTTGCTCCAGGATAATTGTTCTTAAGATAATCAAGGATAAGCGATGTTGCCTGTGCCTTGGTGATCTGATTTACAGAGGACTGCCTGAGAAGGTAGTATGCTGACACTATTACAACGGCTATTATTACCGCTACTACAACTGCCTTTGTGAGCAAGTCCATGATTGAAGATTAGCGAATAAGTATATAAAGAATACTCTCGGGACTAAGAAACGCTGCCATCGGCAATCTCTGCCGATTTTACTGCCGCCGCTGCCAGAGAATCCAGTTTAATCTCCTTTTCTATCCTGAGTACTGCCTTAGGATCGGAATTTATCACGGGGTGCTTTGCAGATATGGAGCAGACGTCACGATACGGCTTCACAGATTCATCGAATGTACCTATTCTTTTCGCAATCTCTATTATATCTGTCTTGTCGAAGCAGGCAAGTGGTCTTATTACAGAAGCGCTTATCCCCTGCTCTTCGGAGAATAGATTGTTCTGGGTCTGTGATGCGACCTGCCCGATGCTCTCTCCTGTAACTATGACCATGCTTTTCTCCCTGTCAAGAAGCTGTTCTGCACACTTCAGCATGAATCTCTTTAGCATTACAAGTTCGTATCTGCCCGTCTTCAGAGCCGCTACCTGGAACCTGTGTGTAGGAATATAGTAGGTACGGTATGCTTCATGATACTCAGCGAGTATCTCTATCAGATTGGCTATCTTCGATCCGAGTGCCTCCGAGGCTTTAGGGAACGCATGCATATGCACATATACGGGTTCCATTCCGCGTTTCATGGCAAGCCATGCAGCTACAGGGGAATCTATGCCTCCTGAAAACAATACGATGCATCTTCCACTGCTGCCTACCGGAAGCCCGCCCAATCCCTTTAATCTCTGCACGGAGATGTATGCAAAATCCTTCGCAACACTGATGTATACCTCACGAGAATACTCCCTTGGAGAGAGCGGTATTCCATTCTTTTCGGCAGCCGCTGCGAGCTTCCTGACTATGTCCTCGCTGTTGAATTTATGCTGCTTGTATGACCTATGGGCGTTTATCCTGAATGCTCCGTTTCCATCTGCGCTCTCCATGATCCTGCACGCATCCTTTACTATAGAAGAGAGTTTAGGCTCTGTCTCATATGCCACTTCGTATGTACTGACGCCAAAAAGGAAGCCCATCCTGCGAAGGACTTCCTTGAAAGAGCTATTTGAAGGTCTTATAATTATCTTGTCGTAATGCTTATCCACTCTGTACTTCAGCCCGGATAGTTTAACATCCATGTTGCCAAGGAGAATGTTTATGTAATCGCTGCGGTTCTTTCCGCGAAGCCAGAGCTCACCAAATCTCATTACTATCATGCGCTTTTCTTTTGCTGGCATAGTGATACCTGTCTGAAAGGCTTACGCTACTAATGGATCATCCATATATAAAAAATGAGAGAATAACCTGCAGATTACTTTGCAGCGTGCTTTGCAAGCTTCTCAGCCATCTCCTTCTTGTTTGGCTTCCTGTTATGTATGGTATTGAGCCTGTAGCATCTTTTGCTGCAGTAATACTTTATCGCTCCGTTCTTCCTTACATACATGAAGCCCGTGCCCTTTTCCATATCAACAGTGCAGTATGAGCATTTCATAGTGATTACCTTGCCCTTATAGGCTTATCCTCTCTTGTTGTGTCAGGAAGCCTTATCTTATCTCCTACCTTTATCCTTCCTGAAACGTTTCTCCTTATGACTCTGCCTGTATCCCTGCCTTCCAGAACCCTGCACATTGCCTGCTTTATCTCTCCGTATATGCCTGTCCTGTTGGGATTTACCTCAACAACCTCTGCAAGATAGCCCTCGAATTTCCTGCCTTCTTCAGGACTTCCGCCCTGCGACTTGGAAACAGGAGCCTGTACCTTTGCAGTCTGCTCCTTTGCATTCGGTTGTTCGTTTACAGATGACTCAGCCATTTATACTCACTCTTTCTTTTCAGCTTCCTCCTTTTGCTTCTTCTCAGGAGCTTTCTTCTCTGCCTTAGGTTCAGCAGCCTTCTTTTCTGAAGGAACTTCCTTTCCGCTTACCTTTGAGATAACTTCCTTGATTATTCCCTCTGCTCCTGCTGCCTTCTCTATTGCAGCTGCGGTGCAAGGCACGTTTATTCCAAGGGCCTGTCCCAAAGCAAGCTTTGTAGGAACATAAACATAAGCTATCTTCCTCTGTTCGCACAGAGTAGGTATATGCATGACTACCTCTTCAGGCTCTACATCCTCTGCTATTATTACAAGAGAGGACATGTTTCTCTCTATACTCTTGGTGACCTCGTTAACTCCCTTTCTAACGCTGCCTCCCTGCCTAGCTACTCTTATTGCTTCGAGAGCCTTGTTTGCTACCTCCTTAGATACTTCGAATTTCACATACGATTTTGCCATTTTCACACCTCGTCTCATTGGCGCACACACGCTGCCTTAAGAATAAATAATGTTCAAACAAAAAGCAAGAATAACTTACATCTAAATCTATATAAACTCGTCAGTCAAGGAACTGTGACGGTGCAGGCGGCTCTGGAGGCTGTCCCTTCCTTACCCTTATGTCTCTGACTACTGCTGCCTGAAGATCCTTTGGGAGCTTCTCGTATCCGAAGTACTCGGGATACCATATCGCCTTTCCGCTTGTTATGCCTCGTATCTCGTTTGAAAAGCCCTTTATTACCTCGGATACAGGCATCTTTGCAGTTATAGTTACCTGCTCATTCTCCTGCTGTATATCCATTATCTGACCGCGCCTGCTCTGCAGGAATGATATTATGCTGGACATGTAATCTGCAGGTATATTTATCGTGAATTTCTGCTTGGGTTCAAGAAGTATCACTCCTGCAGTAAGCAGACCCGCATATATCGGTCTTCTCATTGCAGGTATTATCTGTGCAGGACCCCTGTGTACAGGATCCTCGTGAATCGTTGCGTCTGTTATGGAGACCTTTATGCCTGAGCACTTCTCCCTTGCCAGAGGCCCGTCTGCCACTGCCTCTTCAAATCCCTCTATGAGCAGCTCCATTACCTCGTTTAGGTACTGTACCCCATGTGTTGCGTCTATGAGGACGCTCCTGTTTGAAATGTCTACTACCCCTCTTGCCTCTTCTCTTGACATGCCTGCCTCTATCAGCACTTCCCAGTGGGACTTGCCCTTTGGCTTCCCAGCTTTTAGCGTGCCTTCCTCTATAAGCTTGACTACCTCTGGCTCAAGAGGCGCAATATTAATCATGAAACGCGTATGCTTGTTAGGCGATTTACCTTCGACATTATCCACGCTTTTCTCAATTGTCTCCCTGTAGACCACTATCGGCTCGCTCGTTGTTATCGGTATTTTATACTCGTTCCTTAGCTTTGTTTCTATGACCTCAAGATGCAGCTCTCCCATACCGCTTACCAGGTGCTCTCCTGTCTCCTGATTCAGTTCTACAAGTATCGTCTGGTCGCTCTTGGTAAGATCCCTTAAGGCGCTTATAAGTTTTGTCATGTCCCGTGAATCCTTTGCCTCTATTGCCTTCGTTACCACAGGCTGTGAATAATGCTTTATCTGTTCAAAAGGATCCATCTCTATTTCAGAGCAGGTATCACCTATGGATACGTTGTTCAGCCCAACTATTCCAGCTATGTTTCCTGCAGATACGGAGTCTACTATGACGCGCTCCGGCCCCATGAAGAGGTTTACCTGCTGGACCCTCTGCTTATTCGGGTTTCCGGATATAAACATCTCAGTACCCTTCTTTATCGTACCGGCGAAGACTCTGCCTATCGCTACCTCTCCGCTGTGTTGATCGTTGGTAACTCCGAATATTACCGCAGCAGCAGGTGCCTCCTTGTTGACTGTTTGCATTGCTTTGCCTTCTGGACTCTCTATGTTGCCATGCCACAGCCAAGGTATTCTATAACCTTGCGCAACCTCCGGATTAGGAAGATGCTCTATTACCATGGAGAGCGTCGCTTCGTCTATCGGTGCGACTCTTCTCAAAGATTCTTCATCCTTCTTCTCCGTATAATCAAAAATCTGCTTGAATGTGACATTATATTTCTTCATGATATGTGCAGATATGGCCCACTTTTCATATGCAGAGCCAAAGCAAACCGCATTGTTCTCTACGTTTATCAGCCAGCTCTTTGCAAACTCCTCCGGAGCGTATCGTATAATAAGATTGTTTATGTCGTTTATCAGTTTCAGCAGCCTTTCAAAGGTCTGCTCCTGCGTAAGCTTCAGTTCGTTAAGCAGTCTGTCTACCTTGTTTACGAAAAGAACAGGTCTTGCCTTCTCCTGAAGGGCCTGCCTTAATACTGTTTCCGTCTGAGGCATTATCCCCTCCACAGGATCCACTACCAGGACCACTCCGTCCACTGCACGCATAGATCTCGTAACATGTCCGCCGAAGTCCACGTGCCCAGGCGTATCTATCAGATTGATTATGTAATCCTCATCCTTGTAGTTGAATGCCAATGAGATGTTAGCTGATTTTATCGTCATCCTTCTGTCCTTCTCTATCTCTTCGTAGTTGGTGTAAAGGGCATCTCCGGCCACTGTCTTTGATATTATTCCTGCCCTTGCAAGCAGAGAGTCCGTAAGTGTTGTCTTTCCGTGGTGAACGTGTGCTATTATTGCAACGTTCCTCACGTTCTTGACATTGCCCATTATCTTTGCTACTTCCTCAGCTACGAACTCTTTCCTGACCATGATTATCTAGCTCTCTTCGCTATTCTCTCTACTTCCTGCCTCTTCTTTATGGCATAGCTGTCCTGGCTGTTTGTTGCAGCAAGCATTATCTCGCTTGCAAGAGAATCAGCTACAGACCTCTTCTTGTTGAAGCCCCCTATCAGCGCTGCCAGCGCTATGTTCCTCAGTGCTACGTCAAGCCTGCGCTTTGAGCTTATACCTACAGCTACGTTGTAGTTTATTCCTCCATACCTTACTCTTGTAACGTCTTCTATGGGAGCTGCGTTTTCAAGTGATTCGACGAATACCTGCACAGGATTCCTGCCGGTCTTTTCGTTGATTGTGCTAAATGCGTCCTCGACTATATGTGTTGCCTTGAGCTTTCTGCCCTGCAGCCTGCCTTCTGTTCTTATCACCTTTCCCATTACCTTCTTTCCTGTCCCTCCGCGCATGAGTTTGTTTATAAGGCGTTCCACTATGTTTATATGGGAATTGTAGTATGACTGATCCTTTCTCCTGCCGAATATGTTCGGATATGCATGCTGTCTCATGTTGATGTAAGGCGCAATGCTAAGGTCCTCTATTGCAATGTCCTTAAGGCTGTATCTGCCGAAAAGAAGCTGGTCGCTGAAACCCTGTGCGCTTACCTCCTTTCTTGATTTTTTCTTAGGAGCTGTTTTCTGATTAAAACTCTTTCTCTCCTTCTTCTGCTCCTGCACTTCGGCATTCACAATATTTGTATTTTCAGTATCTGCCATGTTAATCATCTCTTAGGCTTCTCCTTTTTGCCCTTTACTATCTGGAAAGCGTCGACGCCATTTATCGCGATTACTCTGTACTTGAGTCCAGGTATGCTTCCCATCTGCCCTCTCTGGGAGCCTCCCATACCCTGTATTGTTACTTCGTCGTGCTCTTCGATAAAGTTTATAGTACCATCATAAGGCACATATGCCCCGACTACCTTTCCATTCTTCACGAGCTGTACTCTTACGCACTTTATAAGACCCGAGTGAGGCTGCTTCTGCTGAAGCACGAACTTCTGAAGCACAAGCCCCTTTGCCATCGGAACGGTTCCGACAGGGTCGAACTTCTTCTTAAGCTTGAAGTACTTCCTCTTCCACCACTTGTTAAGCATGCGGTGCTTCTTTCTCTTTTTTATAAGTTCCTTTGCAGCAAATTCTCCTTTTGGCAAATATTCACCTAATACTCCAGTATCTTTGAATTACCCTGTTCTATTATCGCAAGGCTTATTACAGAATACGGTTTTCCGCAGACTGCGCCGAGCTCAATAGAATTATCATCATAAGGCACAAGCTTGATTCCGCTGACCTTGCACAGGTGCTCTATGTCAGCTATCCTGTTCTTCTCTCCTTTCTGCGCCACTATTACAAGTTTTGCACTGTTGTCCTCTATAGCTCTGACCACTTCCTTGTAGCCGAGGCTGACCTTTCCGGTGTCAACCGCAATCCTAATGTCGTTACTAATGTTGCTCATAACAATCAAGCCGTCTTCTGCAGAGCGGTAATGCTCCGTCAAAGAGAAACAAGATATATTGGAGAGTAAGTTATAAAAAGATATTTAAACCTTCACCGAATGAACGTTTCCATCATTCATCTGAATAATGGAGATAAAAACGATGTGTTTTTGCCAAACATCATCTAAAATGTACGAATATTGACGGTCATTATAGACTGGAGATATTATTCATGTGGTCAGAGGGGCGGTTGACTCAGGATAAGGATACTTTGTTGCTGCTCTCTCGACCTTCTTGTACCTGAGTATCAGTTCCTTTGCCCTTTTCTTCGCCTGCTGCTCAGTTATCATTATCCTTGCCTCTCCTGTTCTTGAAGCCGCCTCTGCTACCTTTCCAGCAACAGACGGTGCTATCCTTGTCTCAAAGCCCTTATCCGATATGCTTGGTAGTATGTGCTCTGTGGTTATCTTTCCGGTGTTCTTTGCTATGGACAGTGCAGCTCCTACCAGCATATCGTTGTTTATCCTCTTTATGCGTGCGTCCAGCATGCCGCGCATTATTCCTGGAAAGGCTATCACATTGTTAACCTGGTTTGGCCATTCACTGCTCCCTGTTGCGACAACAGCAGCTCCTGCCATCTTTGCATCTTCATACTCTATTTCAGGGAACGGATTTGCAAGAGAGAAGACTATTGCCTTCTGATTCATGCTCTTTATCATATCAGTAGTAAATGCTCCTCTTTCAGAAACGCCTATTAGAACATCTGCCCCGTTTGCAATATCTATAAGGGTTCCCTTTTCGAGCTTCTTGTTGGTAATATCTGCAAGGTGCTCCTTGAACTCGTTCATATTCTCCTTTCTTCCCTTGTATATCGCACCTTCTGTATCAAGCACTACTATGTTATGCATACCATAATGGTGCATCAGTTCTGCAATGCCTATTCCTGCTGCTCCTGCGCCATTTATAACTACCTTCGCTCCTCTGCCCTTGCTCACGACCTTTAGCGCATTTATCAGTGCTGCAAGCGCAGCTACTGCTGTTCCCTGCCTGTCATCGTGTAAGACAGGTATATCTATCTCTGTTGAAAGTTTGTTTGCTATCCTTATTGATTTTGGCGATTTTATGTCCTCTATGTTTATTCCGCCGAAAGTAGGGGCTATCGCCTTGACTATATTTATTATCTCATTCTCATCTTTTGTCGAAAGGCAGATGGGAACAGCATCAACACCTCCGAATCTTTTGAAAAGAAGAGACTTCCCCTCCATTACAGGAAGCCCTGCTTCAGGCCCTATATCTCCAAGTCCAAGTATTCTTGTGCCGTCTGTGACTATGGCTATAGTGTTTGACTTTGAAGTGTAATCATAAGCTGTATTTATGTCCTTCTTTATCGCCTCTGAAACATAAGCTACTCCTGGCGTATAATACACTGAAAGATCTTCAGCACAATCTATCCTTACCTTTGACACCGTCTCTATCTTTCCATTGTGCCTTATATGTTCCTTAAGGGCCTTTTCCTTGTTGTCCAGATAAATCATCTCTTGCGTCTCTTTGATGCGGTAATCTTCACAGGCTTCATGAGCCTGTAAAGAAGTAAACCGATAACTGCCGTGAAGATAAGCATAACTACCATAGAAACGGTTCTATAATAACTTATCTGCAGATATGAGCTCCTTGCCAGAAGTATAGCCTTGTCAGAGTACTCTACAGCAAGCGCAGGGGATTTATGAGAATAAGCGGTCTCTGATTTGTTCAGATAAGAGTATGCAGCAGAGAGATTGGAAGGATAAAAGATAAGATAACTGCTCTCATTAACAGTCTGCAGATAAGCCGTAGCGTTCCTTATGCTCTGGTTTGCAGTCATCATAGTGTATGCAGGAGAGGCTGCGCTAGCCGAATAAACGGAATAAAAAAGAATAAAGGATAAGAAAATAAAAGAAATCCTATCCATGCAATTTCACAGGTTTACGTCTATTTCAAGCTCTTTCTTGAGCTCCCTGTACCTGTTTCTTATTGTTACTTCTGTAACCCCTGCAACATCAGCAACCTCTTTCTGCGTCCTTCTCTCACCGACAAGTGCGCCTGCTATATAGACGGCTGCTGCAGATACTCCGGTAGGGCTCCTTCCGCTGACAAGACCCTTCTTCATAGCCTGCTTCAGAAGCTGGTTTGCCTTCTCCTGTGCCTCTTCGCTCAGCTTAAGTGCAGATACGTATCTCGGTACGTAGCTTGACGGGTCTGTCAAAGGCACCTTCAGGTGAAGCTCATGCGCTATAACCCTGAAGGATCTTCCTATCTCCTTCTTAGGTGCACCCGATATGCTCGCTATCTCATCAAGGGTCCTTGGCATTCCTGCGCTTCTGCATACTGCGTATAAAGCAGCATTAACCACCGTCTCTATAGGTCTGCCTCTTATAAGGTTGTTCTTGACGCACTGCCTGTATAACAGAGCCGCCTGCTCCCTTATGTTCTCCGGAAGCCCCAGATAGCTTGCCACTCTGTTTAGTTCAGGAAGGGCTACAAGATAGTTCCTCTCGCTGGAACTTGCTATGCTTGCCCTCTTGTGCCACTTCCTCATTCTATAAAGTTGTGCCTGTCTCTTTGAAGGAAGCTTCGTCCCTCTTATATCCTTATTATACATATCTATCTCGGTAACAAGGCCCTTATTCGGCTTCATATATCTTATTGGAGCACCGGTTCTTGCCCTTGCATTCCTCTGATCCGCATCGAATGCTCTCCATTCCGGCCCTGTATCGGTAACATTTTCCTCTATTATCAGTCCGCAGCTGTTGCAGATATACTCTCCCCTTTCATTGTCAAAGATTATTTCCATAGATCCGCAGCTAGGACACTTCTTTGTAGTGCTGCCCATATCTCTTTTTTCCTGGGCAGGGGGCACACTGACCTCTACAGAATCACTCAGCTCTACCGTCCTAGGATGAGTCGCTACTGTAGGTCTGCTTACACTTATCTGTTTCTTTTTTGTAGGTTTACTTGATTTTGCCACTTTTAACACCTGTTAAACATAATGTTATTGCAATCCCGAAACATGAGATACACTTTTAAATCTTTCCCAAAATAAGCAATCAATAAGGGCATAATAAGATATTTAAAGGTTTCGGTATACTTCGCAAGAAGGTCTGTCTTCTGAAGCAAAAGGTATATATAGCATAATGACACTTTTTAACAGCACTTGACAGTCTTAGTTTTTTACTAGCATACTGTAAGGAAGAATAAATCCTGGCGACTATAATGAAATACAAACCAAGAAATGATATTAGCAATGTTAAAAGAATAGAAACGGATGAGTTGGACCGTTTGGTACGCAATATAAACGTACGCGTGGCGGAAGAAGACACCGTGAGAAAAGAACAAGAAGAAAATAATAAGTCACATATTGTTGAGCATTCGATGACAGCAAAGATTATAGGACGGGCAATTGAAGGTGCTGTTGTAGGGGCAATGTTAGTGGGATTCGGGGTGGCCTCAAAAGACATAGGCATATCTACTTACAAATCAGTGAAACGTACTATGGAAATACCGAAGGCCATATCAGAGGAAATGACAAGGCCATATCAGGCTACGGGGATAGTTACCACTTCAGGGAAAAGGACAAACGACGTGTTTGGTACAATCTATCTGGACAGTGCTGACGGTACATCTTATTACTATGAGAATGGTAAAAAGGCAAGCAATTATGTTCCTTTAATGCACCAGTTTTCAATACCGCTAAGTACATACATAAAGGTAGTAAGTGCTAACGGCGATCAGACACTTTTTGTACAGAATATACTTGAAGTTAGGGGAAGCTATAGCCATAGTATCGTCTATCTGAATACATCTAAGATATACAAATTACCATCAACATCTATCCTTAATGCAGTGGAACGCGGTGTTGAAGATGCTTTCACTAAATTACCTCCTGTGAACAATCCAACGCACTTAATGAGGGGCAAAGGTTACCAGGGCTATTACGGGCAGAAGAGGTGGAATATATATTATGTGTACAACAAATATGCCCAGGAGATAGATTTTCCAGCAGGCATAGGTCTGGATATCACTGCAAAGAAAGAAGGGGATAATTTAGTTATAAAATTCGGCCAGTTTCCTGCAGAAAAGGGTATGTTATACAGAGAGAAAATGCATGTGTTTGATAGAGTTACCTATCATGTAAAAGGTTTGGAGAAGGCATATATGATATTCAATAATGAGGATAGTACGGGACTTACAATATCAGGTTATGGTAATAATGAAGTTGTTAAGTCAAAAAATCTTGAAGGTGTATTCAGTTTATACGAAATAAATAATAAAAAAGTAGAACCTTTGATAATGAGCGGCACAAAAGAATGGGCCGTAAGCGGAGGAGCTTATAACGTGCGTGCGGAAGGAACGGGCAATTATGTTATCGTAACTACTGCCACATCAAAAAAGAAATGAGCTGGCATTTACGGAAGGTAATTGACTGATTACCTACTAATTTTTATATCATATAATAATCAATTAGTATCAGAAGGGGATACTATGGCGATAAAAGAGAGGGAGCTTAAGGATCCACACGGTGGTCACGGAAGAAAGGAAAGGAAGATACCTGCCGTAAGGAGGGAGAGTGTCTCTGAACTGAAAGACGTGCCCGAGTTAATTCAGATGGTTATAGTGACAGGCAACGATGGTCATGAGAGGCACTTCTTCAGACATACGAATCCAAATGGCGCTACAGGAGGATTTGTAGAGAGTACTGCATCTGCCGGATTTGAGGTATTCATAGATAAAAAAGCTACGGTTGAAGGAGAAGCTACAGTAACAGGAGATGTTAGATTGCTGAATGGAGCAAGAGTATATGGAGATGCTGCAGTGGTGGCTAGGGAAGGCAGCATGATAACAATCAACAATTCTGAGATTTTTGATCAGGTTACAGTAAGTGCTTCCCAGAAAAAGCACATACTGATTAAGAACTCAGTAGTTTCAGGAGATTATGCTTATCATAACATGAGCATGAATGGAGAGATAAAAAGCGACAGAAAATAAAAAGACCTATTATTAAAAACTTTCTTGCACATTATAATAACGGGGATTCGGACAAGCAGATTATATCCTATAATATTACGGTGTTAGAATGGCAGTAACCACGACGGAAGTGCAAAACGATTATAATAGTGACGATTCTTTCAAGGAGGTGCTTAGAAACAGCAGCTCTTCAAGGCAAGTAAATAGCGTGTCAGAAATTTCAAGAATAGACACATCAACAATGTTTGTAACAGTCTCAGAAAACGGAACACAGCGGCACTTTGAGCGGCATATAAACAAATATGCTGATGTTGTAGGAGGTTTTGTAGAAAAAACGGCGCATGTTGACGATAGTGCATACCTAGATAGATGGTCTACTGTAGAAGACAACGCGCTAGTATCTGGAGATGTAAAGGTCATATGTTCAAGGATACGCGGAGCAGCGGAGATAGAAGGATGTGTGGAGATATATGTTTCAGAGATACGGGACGGAGCAAAGATCTACGGCGGACATGACTCTCCATCAAGCAAAATTACCATATCGCACTCTAATGTCTGGGAATCTGCTACAATAAGAGGCAATGCATTAATAGACAGAGCACACGTATTCGGTTCCGTCGTAATAGAAGGAGACTCTGTAGTCAGATCATCTTCTGTATCTGGAGACATGCTGTATAAGAACCTAAGAGCAGAAAGAAAGGTCATGACGGACAAGGCGCTTAGCTATTTCAATTATATGGCTAAGAGGTTAGGAAGTTGACATCTACATTCAATCACCTCGTCAAGTCGCATAATCAATCACATCAGATAACTGACCAGATATGCGGTAATGCAAGAATGGATGTGTATTGCCACCTTTTCCATCCCGATTACTCTGTTCTTTGCAAGTCCAAAAACCTCTTTTAACCTTGAGAATATCCTCTCAACTGCCCATCTTTTCCCATATTCCGGATCCTTCGGAACCTCTGACTTTCTATGTCCTCTTCCATTTACAGAGATGACTGCTTTCACTCCGTTCTCATGAAGTTCCTTGTATATATGGGTTGCGTCAAAGGCAGAATCTGCAAGGTACTTTGCACCATGTGCAATACAAAATCTCTGATTTACATCGTCAGATAATTTGGCGAAGAACACAGAATCGTGTCTGTTTCCAGGTGCAATGTAGAAACTTACAGGGATTTCAGTCTCTGCATCACAGATCATGTGCAATTTGTAACCAAAGAACATGTTGTTGGCCTTTCCATCTGCATCTTCCTGTTCCCTCTTCGACGGAGTTCTGTGTCCTTTCTTTGCATCTCTGTCTTTTCGTGAAAATGCAGGTACGTCAGTACTGTCCTGTGCAAGAAGACGCATCTTTCTTCCTTTCAGTCTATCCTGCAGAATCCAGTTGTTCAGTTCTTCGAATATTCCGGGTTCTGCACGTTTTCTGACTTTAGAGAAGATGGAATAATCTGGCCTTTTCCTGTAACCAATTGTTCTTCCGATCTTCGTACCGGCGAGATCTACGAGTTCTACATCAGTCAGTCCTTCTATCTGTTTTATAATTAATGCGACGATATGTTTGGCAAACTTCGTAGTATGCCCGTAGTGCTGCACAATTACACGTGTTGCGGCATAAACCTCTGGTATTTTATTCTTTATTTTCGATATGTTCATGTTTACATGTCTCCTGGCAGGCGACCGATGCGCTCGTCGTATCGGCCTCCAGGAGTCTCGACACTACCGACTTCCGACGACAAAAAGAGAAGAGAAAAACCCCAAAGGTATATATGCAGGAAGATTATTAATTTGTCAAGTCCCTATAAGAGGTAGGAGCATATCTGTTATTTAACGTTGTATTTACAAGGTGTTATCATGGCAAGCAAAAACGAAGCGAGAAAAGCCCTTCTAGCTGAGAAGGTGATGGATTTTAGTATAGACACTGATTCTAAGAAGTTTGTTGACAAGCTCTGGGACATGGGAGGTTTCTCTGCGAAGAAGGTCAGCGAAGGCGCAAAGATACTGCGTGACATGATATCGGATGAGAGTTCAACAAACATACTGTCATTCCCTGCAGACATAATGGCAACAGGACTGCGTGGCATAATAGTAGAGGCTGCAAGGAGAAAGTGGTTTGACCTGATGATAAGCACGTGCGGCACTCTTGACCACGATATAGCAAGGGCTTTCGGCAACTATTATCATGGGGCATTTGAGATGGACGATACAATGCTGCATAAGCTAGACATACACAGATTGGGAAATGTCCTTGTGCCTGTTGAATCTTACGGCATTATGATAGAGGACAAAATGGCAAAATTCCTAAACGAACTTAATGCCGAGGGGATAACCGACATAACCACTCACGAGTTCAACTGGAAGCTTGGGAAGTTCGTTAACAAGGAAAATTCATTGCTGTACTGGACATACAAGAATAACATACCTTTGATAATACCAGGCATAACTGATGGTTCGGTAGGATATCAGCTATGGCAGTTCTATCAGGAGCACAAGAAGTTCAGGATAAACCTGCTTGGGGATGAGCAGCTGATGAGCGATACAATATGGGATGCGAAGAAGGCAGGAGCGCTCTGCATAGGTGGAGGCATATCGAAGCACCATGCCATATGGTGGGCACAATTCCGTGGAGGATTCGATTATACTGTATATATAACAACCGCACAGGAGTACGATGGCAGCCTTTCAGGAGCAAGGACGAGAGAGGCTATCTCCTGGGGAAAGATAAAGGAGAAGGCAAGGCACGTAAATATAGACGGGGACGCGACGCTGATACTGCCAATAATAGCATCTTCACTCTCAGATATCAGATGACCGTGCAGCAGGATCAATTCCACGCACATATCTCTTGAATTTACTCGCATCGTGGTAGATTCTGTTAAATTTATGATAAAACGGATTCTTAACATAAGCCACATTTGCAAGTTCGGCACCATCTCGCATGGCATCTACAAGCAGTCTTCCTTCATCAGCGTCAGTGTTGCACGTAGCAGTTACATACATTCCACCTTGCCTGAGGAAGGCCCTGCTGCCAGCTGGCAATGTTAAGTATGTATCTGCATCCACCTTTGTCATAGTTCCGTCATTATGCACTTGGTGATAGTCATCTGTGTCCAGACCTCTTTTATCGACCCATGCACAGCACTTTGAGAGAGTAGCTCTGAATTCCTCGTCATGCTTGTATCTAAATGCGACCTCTTTCAGCGTAGCCTGCCTATAGCCTTCTGGAACGGCTATTTGTGCAGCCTGTGCCATCACCTTCCTTGTCGATATGAATACCTGATTAGTATCAGTAAGGAAGTGATTCTTAACTATCTCCATCGTCTCAACGTCTAAAAAATTTAGACTCAATCTGATTTATAATACTAATCTGCAAACTCTCTCAGTCTCTCTGAACATTTGCTATATGCTCTTTAAGCTCTTCTTTGACAGGAGTATACATTACTCTGGCCTTGTAAGAAGTGCTTCCCAGGAATCCATCTATGCTTAGAGAATTGTATCCGTAGCCGTTATCATGTACTGCGACTCCAATGCGCTCCGGCCCTGCAGTATGATATGATCTAAATTGCATAGGCAGAGCAAGATATGCTTCACGCCCTATCTTTGAGAAGGATAAATCCTCAAGTATCTCGTGAAATCCGTTGCTTTCCACGCCTATCTTCCCTATCCATACTATATTGTTCTTGCTCAGATATGCCCTAAAATCCGAATCTGTGGTGTAATGCAGCAGGACCTCTTTTAAGGTAATAATTCTGTAGCCGTCAGGAATTATTTTATGCGCATCTGCAGATACTACTTTTTGCTCAGATATCAGAACTTTATGCGAAGTGTTCGTCTCTCCTCTGTTCAACACAATCATGGTATCAGACATATTTTACATTACGTGATTTATTAATTATCTGGCAGAAGGCATACTTGGCAGTAGGTAGTTTAATAAAAGAAACCCTGACAAATGCCAGGGCAGCGTATCAAAAGATAAAATCAGGCAGAAAGATTGAGTAGCACTTGGACAGTATCCGGAACAGGTATTCTCATCACCTGCCTCAGGGCCTGTTCATTGCCCTCTATCTCGACCAGTCTGTTGTGTATTCGCATCTCCCAGTGCTCATAGGTATGGGAGCCGTCTCCGCAAGGAGTCTTCCTTGTGGCTATCTTCAGCCTTTTTGTAGGTAGAGGCACAGGGCCCTTGAATTTCACTCCGAGACCCTTCGCTATATCCACTATCTGCTTCGCTATGACTCCCGCATCCTTCTTGTTCCTGCTTATTATTTTTATCCTTGCTACTGGCAACAAATCACTGCTTCTTCACAATGTCGAGTATTACTCCGGCTGCTACCGTACGTCCCGAATCCCTTATTGCAAACCTGCCAAGCTGAGGGAATTCACTGAACTTCTCAGCGCAGATTGGCTTTGAAGGCTTGACCCTTATTATGGCAACGTCACCGTTCTTTAGGAACTCCGGGTTCTTCTGCATAGTCTGGCCTGTCTTTGGATCCTTCTTCTCTACCAGTTCGACAAAGGTGCATGCTATCTGTGCCGTGTGTATGTGGAATACTGGAGTGTACCCTGTTGCTATTGCAGAAGGATGGTTTATCACTACTATCTGAGCGGTGAACTCCTGTACCACTGTTGGAGGGCTTGATGCAGGACCTACTACGTCCCCTCTCTTTATATCCTTCTTGTCAACGCCCTTTATGTTGAATCCTATATTGTCTCCAGGCTCTGCCTTCTGCATAGCCTGCTGGTGCATCTCGATGCTCTTCACATCTGTCTTTACTCCGGACGGCATTATTACTATCTGATCTCCTGGCTTCATTACGCCTGTCTCTACCCTGCCTACAGGGACGGTCCCGAAACCTGATATGCTGTATACGTCCTGTATAGGTAGCCTTAGCGCTTTGTCTACAGGCTTGTTTGGAACCTGAAGTGCGTCAAGGGCTTCTAGTAATGTAGGGCCTGAGTACCATGAGAGCTTGTCTGACTTTGAGCTTACGTTATCTCCTGCCTGTGCTGAATAAGGTATAAACGGTATTTTGCTTATATCATATCCTACTGTCTTGAGCAATTCTGATACCTTTGCCTTCGCCTCTTCATACTTTGCCTTGTCGTATCCAGCAGCGTCCATCTTGTTAAGACCTACTATGAGCTGGTTTATTCCAAGAACCTTTGCAAGGTATGCGTGCTCCCTTGTCTGTGCCTGAACTCCATCAGGGCATGAGACTACGAGAACTGCAGCGTCTGCCTGGCTTGCTCCTGTAATCATATTCTTTACGAAGTCCCTGTGTCCAGGTGCATCTATTACTGTAAAGTAGTATTTCGGAGTCTGGAACTCCCTGTGCATAATGTCTATTGTTATTCCTCTTTCCCTCTCTTCCTTGAGCTGGTCCATGACGAAAGCGAACTCGAAGGTAGGCCTGTTGTACTTTGCTACCTCTTCCTTGAGCTTCTTCATATCCTGCTCTGTTACTGCCTTTGTATCAAACAAAAGTCTTCCTACAGATGTTGACTTTCCGTGGTCTATATGACCTATGAAAATCAAGTTCATGTGTGGTTTTTCTGCCATCATATTCACCTAAGTATAATATCTATCAGTCTATAATTCCTACATTCCCAGAAACCTCATAGTAGAGGTTCCATTAAAAGGAACTGAAGAAACCAAGTATAGTATAATTACCAAGATATTTAAATCTTTCTAATTTCTTCCTCAACAAAACAAGGAGTTATCTTGGCACACGCTCCGGTTTTGAATTATTAAGGAAGTTGGCCCTTTCTTCATCTGTTGCAGGCCTTACCAGATGTATGAAATCCTTCACCTTTATCTCGATGATCTCGCATGGTTTTACTCTTGTTCTTGAAACCCACTGATTACTGTCTATCTTTTGGAAGGTTTTAGCAGAGAGTCTGTAAAGGTATACAGTTTCCTGTTTTGGCCATCCGCCTATCACAATGCCCTCAGGGACATTTTTGCTGAAATCCAGGGTGCTGCCTATATCTATCCCTTTGCTCTTAACGATACCCATGACTATGGCAAATTCGCGCTTTTCCAGTGCGTATACGCCTTCGTGGCAGTTTTCAGGTCTTCCTGAGACATCTGCTGCCTTGTAAGGCAGTAGGAACTCTCCGATCAGCTTCCTTGGGCTTCCATGCCACAATGTCAGGCTTTCTTCTGAAGACATGCTTACAGATAAGCAAATCGTGATATTTATATCTACAGGAATACACTGCGGCCATATACTGGACGTTATTCTAAACATATTTATATGAAAGGGTTTAACCAAAGAATTAAACTGGTAGTCCGATGCTTACAAGAATAACGGATGGCTTGAACGTGCGTCTGTCTGAAGGCAATAACGCGTTTGCAGATGCAGTCGTTGAACTTCCAAAGTACATGCGCTCCTCTTTGGAACCTAGTTTCAAAATGTTAAAAACAGCTTTCCTTAAGAGAGCTGAAGAGTATTCGGAATATTTTGGGGAACAGGATGCAGTGTACGAAGGACGCATGCGCAAATCAGGATTCGTGCATGATAATATGAAAGTTCCAGATACTAAAGAGTCGATAATTCATGCGTTTGGAGTTTACGAGGATATATTATGTAATTCTTGTATAACTCCTGTTGCAGAGCTGGGAGACAGGTTAGGTTCATATGGTATGCTCGAAGGGGAACGAGGGCTGGAAAACGCAAAGAAGGTTATAGATGCAGTAAAAGTGTATCTGACAAAGGCATCTGATGATTTTGGCAAGTTTGCCGAATCTGTTATCAAGGAACTTGAATCTGCTGATTCGGGAGTTGCAGTAAGTGAGATATTCAGCGAAACCTGCGAACGCATAAGAACAAACATGAGCACTAATGACCTTGACAAAGATGTGGATATAACAAAACTTGTAAACAAGATGAAGGCGAGGAGCCTTCCTCATAGGACAGATTGACAAGAAAAGGTCCTTGTTGATATAATAAAACAGATAGCCCCGACCAGATTCGAACTGGCGTCAACGGATTCAGAGTCCGCTATCCTTGACCACTAGACTACGGGGCTACAAGTATTGCTATTAAATGATTCATTTTTATATACGTTGTGCTATAAAGTTACTTGCGTGCAATCATGGGAATGTACATACGTGAGCAGGATCTTCTCAGGAAAGAGATAGAAGACATAGTGATAGCTGATCTTGTTCTGGCCTTTGCATTCTCCGTAATATTCGCAGGTGGCATAGGGTCAAGCTTCTCATTGTTAATATACTTCTTCCCGATGTCACTGGTTGCAGTCTCATTATCATTCATACTTCATGAATACATGCATAAGAAGACTGCGCAGAAGTACGGTGCAATAGCTGCATTCAAGAAATCTGATATAGGCGTACTTATAACACTGGTTTCTTCACTGTTTGGTTTCCTTCTTGGCATACCTGGAGCAACAATCATATACACCAGCACATTCACAAGGAAGGAAGAGGGCATAGTTTCATTGGCAGGTCCTCTCACAAACTTTGCAGTTTTTGCAGTATTCTTTATAGCAGGCATTGCGATTTACGGTGGCTCGTTCACATCGCATCTTCTGGTCACATTCGGAAACGGCATACTGACTCTCCCATATCTGGAGAATCTGATAAACCTCACGCTTCTCATAAGCATAATACTTGCTTTCTTCAACATGCTCCCCATATATCCACTTGACGGCAGCAAAGTGTTCAGATGGAATAAAACAATTTATGGAGCAACAGTATTGACAATATTCATAATACTGCTTTTCATATTCCCGGTAGCATATCTTCTCTTCAGCTTTATCTTCATGCTGATAATTGCCCTGTTCTTCTCAGTATTCAGCAGCAATGTACGTCTGTTTTGAAAAAGGATCTTATTATTGTCTTGAGGATTAGATAAGCTCACAGTATCTCTATTCCAGGTTTCATCGGCGTAGATGCAGCTGCCTTTGAAGATTTGGACTCTTCTTCCTTCTCTGCAGTTATCCTGCAGCCGGTTCCGTTGCCAATGTACTCTTTTGCATCATTTATTATGTCGTATTGGTCTGCAGGGTTGGTCTCAACAGTGTTTACTGTGTTTATGTGCTTTGCCATGGACGAGACGAAATCCATGCATTTCTGCAGGTCAAATTTTATCTGATAACTGTTCTCAAGCTCACCGCTCTTTATCATCTCCATTACGCGCTTTACATTCTTGTCCTTTGCGAGCTCATTGTTAAGTATGTACTTGTATTCGCTTGCAACTATGTACTTTATCTCTTTAGGATCCTGGCCCTTTCTTTTTACAAGGTCGAGTACATGCTTTGAGTCCTCTATCATCTTATCCATTAGCTCCTCTTCCATCTCCATCTTGCTGTTAAGCATCGATTCGTTTGCAGTAGGCCATTTCTCTTTTGCTACAAAGCTCTCATTTCCCACCTTATGCCATAGTTCCTCTGAGAAATGAGGCGTAAGAGGACCAAGTAGAAGTGCAAGGTTTGACAGATATTCTGTTATGACTATCTGGTTGTTGCCTCCTCTGAGGAAGTATCTCTTTAGTTCTATAACAGCTTCGTACAATGCAGCCGTAGATGCCGTTCTGAGCTCAAGCTTGTCCATCGCATTGGTGGCCGTAATTATCTTTTTATTAAGTCTGGAATAGAGCCAATAGTCTATATGCTTCAGTTCAGAAGGCTGATAGAGGCTCAGGTTACCGGCTATTGAATCTATATACTCAAGGCGTTCTTTTATGCCTCGTGCTGCATCATCACTGTATTCAGAATCTCCAAACAGGTCTGCACTGCAGATAATCATGAATCTTGTTACGTCTGCTCCGTGCTTTCCTGTCGCTTCTTTAACATCAATAGTATTACCCAGACTCTTTGACATCTTCTCCCCTTCGCACAAAACAGTCCCGTTAATGGCTATTTGCTTTGGCCAGTACTTACTGTTGAAGATTACCGAGTGGTTGAAAATGTACATGGTGAGATGGTTAAAGATAAGGTCGGTACCTGAGTGCCTTGACGTGAAAGTATACCAGTAATCAAATGACTCCTTGCTCCTCTTAACAATCTCGTAAGATATGCCTGTTGTCTTCGATACCGCTTCTGCAGAGCCTTTTCCAAGGAAGACATAATCAAAGAATTCCCTTGTCAGCTTTTCGCTCTCTGTATTCTCTATGATATTCCATATAGTATACAATGACATGTATATCGTGGAGTCGGAAAGCGACTCTATTATTTTGGTATCATCAAGAGGGAACTTTGTACCCAGCCCTTGCGCCCTTGCAACTGCACGGAGATTGATCCATTCCAATGCGCCTTCGAACGTAGGTCTTAGCTTTTCAGGGAGAATCTTTGTATTCTTAAGGGCCTCGCGCGCCTTAACCTTCCATCCTTCATCGCCGTAATTGAGGAACCATTGATCATCCACTATCTTTACCACTACCGAAAAACCGCATCTGCATACTGCACCGTTTGCGATTACACGGACTACAAACGCATCATTGCTTGCTATAAGATCCTTCCACATACTGTCACGAGCTATCTTTACTTTCTGTCCTTTGTAATCGCCCATGATCATAACTCCGCTCCTCAACTCTTCCTTATACTGGTTCTTTGTAGCAGCTTCTATTGCACCGCTTTCAGGATCTCCGTCCTGGCTCTCTATATCTATGTAAGCTACCGATGGTATTTCCTGTCCTTTAGCAAGACCATCTAATTCTATCACTTTTATTGGCACTATTGCAGCTGCAGCTTCTGAACCTTTTTTCTTCAAGTCTAGCAGCGCTGCATAATCGAATGGAGCATGAGCAGGGACACTCATCACTATCCCGGTGCCAAACTTTTCATCGACAAAGAATCCGGATAACGCAGGGATGCTATTTCCAGTCTTAGGATTTATATATTTCTTATCAAACAAGTCGGCTGCTGTTATCTCGGATATAACCTTGACATCCGTCTGATATGCCAGTCTCTCTGCAGCTGTGCTTGAAAGGCATAGTTTCTCACCGTTAACTTCGCATATTGCATAGCTTACTCCATCCTTTATGAAGATATTCGTAACGCCATAAAGAGTCTCAGGTCTGTATGTGGCACACACTATCTTGTAATCCTCATTCTCTACCTGGAATTTTATTCCAAGCATCTCTTCTATCTCAGGTTCAGTATCCGACTTTGTATCATGCATTCCTACAGCATTGTTTTCGTTAGGGCACCATCCTACAGGATGTTTCCCTTTTGTTAGAAGCCCGTTTTCATTGAGTATGGAGAATTGCCACTCTACAAACTTGCTGAATTTTGGATCTATTGATATAAGCTGCCTTCTCCAGTCCATGCTGAATCCGAGTGCGTGAAAAGCGTCTCTGAACTCGTTTATGAAGTATGATGCAAGATACATCGGATCCCCCATCTTTTCTATATCCTCATCGGATATGCCGAACTTCTTGAGATCCTGTATTATGATTGGATCCTTGTTCTTTATCCTCTTGCATTGGGCAAGTATAGGGGTTCCGGTAACGTGATAACCGATAGGAAATAGGACATTAAAACCGCGCATGCGTTTATATCTTGCAAGAATGTCTGCCGTACCATAAGTGCGCACGTGCCCCATGTGTGGCGGTCCGTTTACGTAAGGGAAAGCAGCAGAAACCATGTACGATTGGCGCTGATCAGGATCAGCATCGAATACGGACGCGTCCTCCCATTCCTGCTGCCATTTGCTCTCTATCTCTTCGTAGTTCATCTTTAAAGCACCAAATACTTATTGGTCATTGGTAAAGGATATAAGCATTTAGTCTAATGCTTTGCTCCGATACTCTTGAATAATCTTGAATAAAAAGCATTAGTCTCCGATACAAAATATCTCTTCAGGTTCTTCCTGTTCTTTACTAAAGAGCCAATGTCCTTGCTGTACATTATTCTCTTTATCTCTGCAGGGATATCCTTCTCATCCTTTACAATGCACATCTCTTTCACTTCTCCAGGTATTGGCGAATATGATGGAAGGAGAACGGGTATGCCAAGCGCTGCAGACTCTATGCATATTATGCTCAGACCCTCTCTTTCCGACATGTTGAGCAGCAAAGATGAACTCTTCAAAAGGTCATAGAATTTCCTCTTGTCCTTGTAGAAATCCATAAATCTGACGGTTTTGTCAAGTCCCATCTTATTAGACATCTTTATCAGTGTGTCCTTTTCAGGGCCGCTTCCCATTATAACTCCCTTGGCATTTGCTCCGATCTTGTTTGCCTGCTGTAGTACGCTGAGCAATTTGTCAATCCTCTTTTCCTTTATCATCCTGCCTGAGAACACTATCTGCTTTGAATGTTTACCCTTCTTGTGGAGCAAGCCGCCAAAATCTTTTTTATCTATTACCGGAGCGAATATGTTTATCTTGTCCTTGTTGATTCCGGCTTCTACCATCTTTTTCATGGTAGCGCTGCTTATTGTAACATATGCATCTGCGCCTTTAATCGCAGAAGATGAGAAGGCGCTGGCAACCGGCCATGATGCACCTCCCAGATATGTTTTCCAGTACTCAGCATCCCAATATTCTGCGACGGCTATGATTAGCTTTGACTTTCTGCTCTTGCAGTAAAGCTTTACCAGAGGCAGGTGCAGCATCGGGAAGTAGTCGGTTATTACGACATCAAAGTTGTATCCGAAAAGTTTGATTATTGAGGAATTGAAGAGCGCTGCTTCCCTTATGGAACGCCTTCCGTGCCTGTAGATCTTTTCCTGATTTGTTTCGCGGGTTGCGTGGTAATGTATGCCCTTGTGGACAAAATCATCGCTCATTCCTGGCCATTTTGTTGTGAAGAAGTGTACCTCGTGCTTCTTTGCAAGCTCTACAGCCGCATTATAATGCATCGCTTCTATTCCACCCACATGCCACGGATATGGCACATCGTATACCATCGCTATCTTCATTTAGCAGCCTCATTATTCTCCACAAAATACTCTCCAAGGAACATATATCTGGTCTTGGTCTTCTTCATTGTAAGCAGAGCATCTTGAGGAGATGCAACTATGGGTGAACCGTGTATGTTGAAGCTTGTGTTTAGTACGACACCGAAGCCAGTTCTGTTCTTTACGGCTTTGATAAGCTCCATATAATCCCTGTTCTCTTCTCCCACCATCTGTGGCCTTGCAGTAAGGTCAACATGCACTACCGATTTCATTACCTCCTTCTTGTCCTTCTGTATCGCATATGCCATTGTCATAAAACGATCATGTCCTTTTACATCTTCGAGCAACTGTTCTGCATCGTCTCTCAGGATAGATGGGGCAAAAGGCTGGTACCACTCTCTCTGC
>JAJYED010000010.1 GCA_021790305.1 Microcaldota archaeon | reverse complement strand
TTGGCGAATATTCAAAGAGCCACAAGATATTCGATACAGAGATACTCTTTGCAGAGAGCGGAAAGGATCCAAAGCAGATAAGCATAAAAGAATTGGTAGACACAAAGAAGGTCCCTAACGAATATTTTGCATTCATGATCTACAAGGATTACGAATTCATGAAGAGCATAGGCTTCGAGACAGAGGAGTACTGGTTCAGGGAGATTGAGAAGGAGGAGCTACCTCATTATTCGAGATGCAACCTTGACGTAGAGACTGAGACGTCATACGGTACCATAGAGATTACTGGCATAGCGGACAGAGGGACATTCGACCTGCAGTCGCATTCAAAGCTATCCGGACAAGACCTTTCAATAATGAATGGAGAGGAGAAGATACTTCCAAGCGTTGCAGAACTCAGCATCGGCCTTGACAGAATCCTTCTTGCAATTCTCGAAAAGAAGACAGTTGATGACAAGGAGAGAGGATGGAAGTGGCTGAAGCTGGAAAAGAGAATAGCTCCTTACGATTATTCAATATTCCCTCTTCAGAAGGACGAGAAGCTTGTAGCGATGGCGATGAAGATAAGCGAACATCTAAGGAATAAAGGATTGAAATGCAATTATTCAGATTCAGCAAGCATAGGCAAGCGCTATGCAAAGAGCGATGAGATAGGAGTTGCAAATGCAATAACTATAGACTTCCAGAGCCTTGAGGATAATACCGTTACGATAAGGGACAGGAATACTGCAGAACAGAGGCGCATAAAATGGGAAGAGATAGCCTGACCATAAAAGGCCCTTTTGACATAAGGAACAGCATAGAGAGCGGACAGCCACTTGCCTTCCACGCCGACTACGGACACAAAGGAAGCGCATTTGCATTATCATATTCTACTTCAAAAGGAGTGATAGAGGCTGCGCTGAAAGGAAAACAACTAAGCTATTCATGGAACGGAGAGTATAATTCAAGGAGCGCAAGGGAGGAGATGGAGAGACGCTTCCGCATAAAGGACAATATGCCATCAATATACGAGAGGATAAGTACTGATGAATTCATGGAGAGCGCGATCCTTGCATATAATGGCATGCGCGTAACGCAGAATGACCCATGGGAGACGACCTTATGCTTCATACTCTCGCAATTCAACAACATCAAGAGAATACGCGGCTCTGTGCGCATGCTGATAAACACATACGGTACGGAAATTGAGGGAAGCGAAAGGAAGCTCTTCCCATCCGCAGAGCAGATCAAGGGTGCAAGCATAGAGGAGCTGATGAAGCACGGTGCAGGCTTCCGTGCTAAGTACATAAAGCATGCGGCAAATTTCTGCTCCGGGAGCCTTGACCTAGATTCGCTTTACAGGAAGGATTATGAAGATGCAAAGGAAGCTATTATGGAGATAGAGGGTGTGGGAGACAAGGTTGCAGACTGCATAATGCTCTTCGCATACAACAAGATGGAAGCCTTTCCGATAGACACCTGGGTAAAGAGAGTACTGGAAACAGTATATTTCAAAGGAAGGAAGAAGAGGATAAAGGAGCTGCATCAGTTTGCATCTGAGAGATGGCCCGGAATGGAAGGCTATGCACAGCAGTACCTTTTCTGGCACGCACGATCATTGAAATTAAGGCGAAAAGCATGATAAACGACATAAAGCAGGTTGAAAAGAAGATGCAGGATCTCGAAGAGCAGAGGGAGCAGGTCTTATCCTTATCAAGGGAGCTTATACGAAATGCAGGAAAGGCGATAGTTGCAATGCACGCTAAGGACAATACCAAGGCAAGGAAGCTACTCTCAGAGATGGAAGCTATAAGAAAGAAGCTGGTGGATGTGGAAGAGGGATTCGAGTATAATTCATTGCAGGCGCATCAGGAGTATGTTGAAGCAAGAATACTCGAAGGAATAATCATGAAGAAGAAGATACGTGGCATGGAAGAGCTTGAAGTCGACGAGAAGGCATACGCCTTAGGTCTGATGGATGTAGTCGGGGAGCTAAAGAGAGAGGCGATAGATTCCCTGATGAACAACAATCCAAAAGCAGCTGAGATGTACTACGCTTTCATGTCGGACATATATGATTCGACCCTACACCTGAGATTTGCAAATGCCGTACTGCCTGATTTCAGGAGGAAGCAGGATTCCGCAAGGATACAGGTTGAGAATACTGCAAGCGAGATACTAAGGACAAAGCAGAAATAAGCTATACTATTGAGCCGAGGTAAGCTCCTAGAGCCCCGAGTACAGGTATCGAGAGATTATCATTCACTATATTGCTCGCATCTCCCATCATTCCTATTACTGAAGAGAAAACCGCTATGAGCGCAGCTCCGGTAAGTGCATATGTAATAATCATACTGGCAAGTATCCCCAGAAATATTCCTAATGCGGATCTTCTCCTCTGAAGCAATGCCTTTGTCATGCCGCTGACAGAATCTCCAAACGTAAGGCAGGCTGTAGAAGCTATTATTATCTGAGGGCCGAAGAGTGCCATCGCAAACAGACTGCCGATTATCCAATAAGGTATCCGTACCTTCTTCCACCTCTTCTTGATATTGCCATTTATGGTGCTCCGCGAGACACTCCTTAACAATATAGCAGTTGGCGTATTGTAATCATAACGTATCCTTAAAAACTCGGACGAGAGCATGAATGCAAGGTATGCTGTGTAAATGGCAAGTTCTTCAGATCTGGAAAAGCCAAGAAAGACGAAAAGGATAGGCCAGAATGTCAGGAGTATGTGTGCAAGCTTGCGCCTTGCCTCAAAATCCAGATGCTCATTGGCCATTCAAAACACACTGGGCAACACGCTTGCTTCTTAACCTGAGCTCCTCCTTCATGCATGTGTTATTATCAACTGTGAAATTAGACATCTCTATAACATCGTTTACTCCTACAACCAATTTTACCGAGTCCCTTCTTTCAACCTCTTTTGTTCCAGTAACAATATCTCCACCCATTCTTGCAGTGACTCTTTTTATTCTAATGGCCTTATCTGCAAATATATTCACTATAAAGCAGTTTCTGCTGCCAAAGCCCTCGACCATCCATTCTGCAAGTTTGCATTCATATAAGCCATCAACTATAACGCTCCCCGATTTATACAGCGCATCCGCTGCCCTAAGGATATGCAGTCTTACACTCTCAAAGCACTCTATCGCTCCTTCATGCCTTATAAATTCAGAGAGGCCACTAAATCCATTATCCTTAGCAAAAGAGCGCATCTCCTGACCTACGCCGAGTATCTGTCCATTAAACTCTTCCCTAAGCATGGAAGAGAGTTCGGTCTTGCCGCTACCTGAATATCCTGTGACCATTATTACTTTATTTTTTTCAGACTCTTTTTTAGAAAGTGCCATATGCTCACTCAATATAAGAACTTATGAACTCTCCAAGACCTTCCATAAGGTCTGCACCGACGGCTTCCTTCAAGCTCATCCATCTGTAATCATCATGATCTTCGCTCATATTTATGCTTTTTCCGGAATAATCCCCTTTATAAACCAGCATTACTGCATGAAAGTTGCTTCCCTTTGCACTAACCTGTGCAGTATAAACTCCAAAGAAAGCCGGATCTAAAATCCTGCCTCCTGTTTCCTCTCCAATCTCCCTGTTCAGAGTATCCATCACGCTCTCCCCCCACTCCATCTTTCCTCCAGGTAGCTGCCACTTTCCGCCTGCCCATGAACTGCCATTAATCCTCTTCAGGAAGAGGAATTTTCCATGCCCGTCATTGAGGAGAGAGCCTACCCATACTATTATTCGTTTATCCATACAGAAACCCTTCTGATACTCCGGGCCATAATTCCCATTATGTCTGTCACAATCTGTAAACACAAACTGTACATATTACAAATACAAAAAGACTAAATCAGATAACAGTAAGACACCTGATCTCCGTTAAATAACTACCGAACCAGTTATCAATCTGACGAACCCACCCTTCCGAAACAGGCATTTGAAAAGCAGGATTTCAGCATCATACCGAAAAGCTTATATATCTCATAAGTACATGGACTTTTACTAAAGTAAAAGAGTGAGTATATGGGTATAATAAAAGAAATCAGAATAAAAGGTGCCGCAAGGAGCATCTGCACCAAGATTCCTCTGATAGGTATGCTGACCTTCCTTGCTGCTGTAAAGTACACCTATGCAGCTGCATTCACCTTTGACATAATAGGGACGTTATCCTATGTGCAGACGCTATTGATGCAGATCGGACCAATACTGAGCGCGCTCCTGTTCATAATAGCAGGAATATTCTACGCGTTGGGGCAGCTCTTCCCTTCATACCAGCGTGCCAGTTTCCATACGACTGCAATAGACATAATAATCGGTGCAATAATAGTCGCCGTACTGTCTTTTGCGTCAAACGGTTTTGCCCTTGCTTCAACGCATCTGCTGAGCAACCTGACAATAGCTAACGCCACGTGACGCCATGGATGTTCTGCCATTTGGTGCTTATGGCTTCAGCATAGCCGTTTATGTGATAGGGATAATGCTATCGATAGCCGGGATATCGCTGGGGATAGGGTATGCCGCAAACAAAAGATCGCTAAAGGAGTTCGGCAAGGAGGAAATATACCAGTCTGTGATAAACGGAGTTCTTGTCGGGAGCATGCTTCTTCTCTTCTCCCAGAACGGGCTTGTGAACGGCATGATAAACCAGATAACCTTCTACAACTCTACGAGCATAACCTGCCAATCATACATGTCAGGCAATGCAGCTCTATGCCTGGCTTATGATTACCTTGCAGGCAGTGGTTATACTTATGCGGGCACATTCCATCCGTCAATTCTATCATCCGTTACAACTCTGATGGTTGATTTGCTGGGCCTGAACACAATTCTAGGCGTAATAGGTTCTATAAGCATCAATCTGGTTGTCGTTAACATATCGCTGGGTTCGGTAGTAAACCCTCTAATATCCCAGATAATGTACTTCGTAAGGATACTGACCACTATACTGACAGGGGTGCTGGTGCAGTCTTCTATACTCATATTTATATCGCTCACTGCGACCACCATAATACTGCCTGCAGGCCTGATCCTGCGGTCTTTCTATCCGACAAGGAAGCTCGGAGGGTTTCTCATAGCCCTGGCCATAGGGCTCTACGTAGTGCTTCCGTTATCATACGTGATGAACGCAATGATCGCCAACTCATATTCACAGACACTGAGCAACAGCAGCATAGTCAGCCTTACCTCAAGTGCGTCCAGTTTCAAGAATACGCTTTCAGGCATACCTGAGATAAAGAATCAGTCGGATTATGGGCAGGCACTCTCATTCCTGGGGACAATAACCAACGGTATATCTAGTATCTCCAACTACTTCTCGGGGATAATAAACTGGCTGGTATCAAGCATAGCTTACTTTATAGTATACACATTCATACTTCCAGGATTCAGCCTTATACTGACTATAATATCCGTCAGGGAGCTGTCTGCGATGCTCGGCTCAGAAGCGTTCTTTGATCTTTTCAGGGTTATGTGAATGGAGGAGATAAACAGGTTAAACAAACTATACTCGTATGCATTCTATTCATTGGCACTCCTGGTGCTGATAGCTTCCGCAATTGCAAACAGCAGCTATGTCTTTATCAGTGCGGTACTGCTCTTTCTATCTGCAGTCTATCTTAATTCTGGGCACATAATAAACAACCTGCTGATCAAAAGATCAAAAGTAATAATCATAAAGAACGGATACAAACTTGGCAGGAACCTCTCCTCTGCTGTTATTCGCAACGGCGATTCATACATTGGAATATCTATTGCAGAATTCATTGTGAACAAGCCTGTAGACAAAAGTTCATTCGAGCCCATTATCAACAACATAAAGGACCCGTTTGAGTTTTCAATATCCATGAGAGAGGTGGACAGGACCCGTCTAATCGAATCTCTCGAGACAAAGAAGCGCGTAAAGGAGATCTCCCTTTCAAGAATAGAGCCGAAGATGTACAACAAGATAAACCAGGTAAAGAAGGAGATAGAGGTGATAGAGAAGGAGATGGCAAACATAACCGGCGGGGGAAGGTCATTGGAAGTATCGATAAAGGTCAAGGCGATTAAGAACTCAACGGAAAGGATAGAAGCGGAGGGTGAACCTCCAAGGTCCATAATAAGAATAGCCAATGCATTCTGCACCAACCTTGGGCTTGATTACCGGATACTCACCGGTGAGGAACTGCTTGCAAACATAATGTGATATTATGGAGAGCAAACCTGTATATTCGTCAGGCACCATATCCAAGCTGCTGGATATCCATTACAACGAGGAGCCAAACGCATCAGAGATACTGACATCTGCCAATAATGGCATATTCATAGGCAATTCTGGCAAGATGAACGTGCCAATATTCCTTGACTTCGGCTCCTTATTCAATCCTCACGTATTCATAGTCGGGATGACAGGCAGCGGCAAGACCTTCCTTATGAAAAGCCTCCTTATGCGCCTTAGTTTCATAATGGGTGCAAGAGTCATCATCGTGGATTTCACAGGTGAATATCAGGAAGCTGCAAGTCTTATAGGTGCATACTTCCACAACGGTGCAGATAAAGCTGGAAGTATAGGGACGTCAAGAAGTTCATACTTCATGCTAAAGAACCTTAAGGAAAATGAAAAAGTGGAACGCGCTTCAGAGATACTCAAATCCGTTGCAACAAAGATGCGCGGCAACATCGGCAAGAAAGACAACATTTATATCCTTCTTGATGAGAGCTGGAAGCTCATGGATAACAATGAAGATCTTGAAATCATAGTGAGGGAAGGCAGGAAATACGGTGTCGGCCTGCTCCTTGCATCGCAGCTCCTTGAGGACATGAGTGACGGCATAGTCTCAAACTCGGCATCAATCTTCATATTCAGGATACAGGTAAAGAAGAGCGCAGAAAAGATAATTGCAAACTATAACCTGGGACAGGAGTATATCGAATATATACAGGGTCTGGATCAGGGAAAATGCCTTTTGATAAAGCTGGACAAAAACAATAAGCGCTCAACCACGATAATACGAAGAGTATCAGAAATATCCATAAGTCCTAAGACAAAGTTGCTGCTCTGACAGATTATAGAAAACCATGCGCTTCATTTGCTTGCCATATGCAATGATATGAACGCGCTTATGCTCTGGACCGTTACTCTCCCTATCAACTTGCCATTCTTAGTAATTGCTCCAATCCCAGGTCCGCTATTCACCTTGCTAAGTGCATCTATTACGCCTGTCATGTGATCTATGTTGGGCAGAGGCACTAAAAGATCCTTTATCCCAACAGGCTGCGCCTTCTGGATCTTCCTTATTCTTGAAAGATCCACATAGTAGTATGCATTCCCTGACCTTGTGAATACCCTATGTTTCTTAGATCTCTTTACTCTCGCATACAGCCCCTTCATGCTTATATCCGAGTTCACTAAGAAGTAATCCTTGCTAACCATGTCAGAAAGTTTCAGCCCATCCGTTCTCTTCCTCATTACTGCAGTCTCTTCTTCCTGTTTCGCTCCTCCATACAGGAAGAAAACTATTATCAGCGTATATATGAATTCAAAAGCAGCGTAGTCTACAATTCCCTGGTTGAAGTTCTGGCTGTAAACCTGGAAGCCCATGAACGCTATTGCTCCTATGAGTATGATTCCTAGCATGTACATACTCACCTTTACCGTGAGCATGGTTGCATCATAACTATCCATCTTCTCCTGAAGGTAGCTCTCAAGCACCCTTCCGCCATCCATTGGGAAAGCAGGGATAAGGTTTGACACGCCGAGGAAGATGTTTATTATGAACATGAATTGCAATATCTCAGTTATTATCCCTGGAGGAGAAAAGGCTACAAGCACGCCGAATATTCCACCAAGCAGAAGGCTCGATATCGGCCCAACTACCGATATGTTGAACTCTACCTTTGGGTCTATATCCAATTCATCTATTATCGATGCGCCGCCTATCGGGAGCAGGATTATCTCCCTGACCTTTATCTTGTTCCTAAGGGCCGTTACAGAATGTGAAAACTCATGAATAAGCACGCATGCAAACAAGAGCACAAAGAGAAGGAAGAGGAACTCGCTTCCAAGAAGAAGGACTGCAAGCAGCATAAGTATGAAGGTCCAATGTAGCGTTACATCTATCCCGAATATCCTGAATATGCGTATTCCCGAAAGTGCCATTCAAATTCCCTATACTGACTAAATAATAATTATTAAGTGGAAAGTTTATAATCAGTATAACATGGACATCTCTTTCGTAAACAGCGAACCTGCCCTGTTAATCAGGAAGGAAAGGCAGCTTGCGGTATCTGACCTGCACATAGGATTAGAGACGAGACTGAGCGAATCCGGAATTCATCTCTCAAATGCCGTCGACCTTCTTGCAGAAGATCTATTAAAAGCATACAGGAAGAGCGGTGCAAAAGGCATAATCTTCATGGGGGACTTCAAGGAGCGCATAATGTACATGACAAAAACCGAACGGGGCTCAATGCTCAGGTTCTTTGCAAGGCTATCAGGGATAGAGTGCAGATTCATAAGAGGAAATCATGATGCTCATTTAGAAGAGATTCTCAAAACTGTCGGAATTACCAAAGCTCTTGAGAATGAGATACTGCTTGACAAGGTAGCTCTGATGCATGGCAACACACTGCCTTCAAAGGAGTCAATGGAGAAGAACTATATTGCAGTAGGCCATGGGCACTTCGCCGCCAACGTAAACGGTGTTGAGCGCAAGGTATGGTTTATCGCAAAGCCCGGGCCGCGCGCAAAGGAAGAGTATCCTGGATACAACAAACGAATAAGGCTAGTGATACTTCCTGCATTCAACAGGGCGATAACAGGCACGGACATAAGCCGCGGTTCTGAGGAACACATGCCCCTATTAAGGAATAAGGTATTCGATTTCAAATCCGGCAAGATAATCGACCTTGAAGGGATGGAACTCAGATCAGACTGAGTAAAAAGGAATCATCTGCGGCTGCTGCTCTTCAGTTCATCATGCTGTCTCCTTGCTTCTTTAACTATTACATCCAGATTCTTCTTCATGTTTAGTCCTTCGAATCTAGCCATTCCACCTGCAAATAAAACGCCAATTCCTATCGATACGCAAGCCCAACCTGCAAGATCATTATGGCCATTTGTCAAGTACTGTATGCCTGGGCCTTCTATAACTATAACTCCTGCAAAGTACGCTCCAAAAGCAGTAACCGAGTTGAACATTGCGCGCCTGTTCACCTGTTTGTAAACATCCACCGCAATCTCCGCATCCTCAGTTCTCATCTCCTTGGCAAGCTCCCTAAGCTTAACATGGCTATAAAAGTCTCTGGGCTTAAAACCTATTATCTCATCAGAAAGCCTTCTCACCTTCTCCTTATGCGTCTCCATAATAACATATATGCAGGCATTTTTCTGATTTTTAAAACTTATACTGCTAAGGTACGATACACGAATCTGTTCTTATACAAGCCTCTTCTGCATTGTAACCTGCCTCAAAACCGCACTGTTCTCCATCCATGTCTTTACCGGTATATCCATCCTCTTTGTTATGAACTCTATAGCACTCCTCGTATTCTCAAAGCGCAGCGGCTCCTTCCTCAATGCATCCCTCACATGCTCCCTAACATTCCATACTCCCACAGGCATTATGTATCCAGAATGCGCCTCCCTAAGTATGGCTACCTTAGCCTGCCTGTCCATCTTAAGCAGAAGTTCTGAAGAGGCAAGTCTTGCAGCATAATAGCATCCGCCTATCTCTGCGTACTTGCTCCTGCCCTTGTATGGTTCATATGATGAGAATATCTGGATATTGCTGCTCTCCCTGTTCCATGTTGTATTAGGGTACCACGCTTCCACAAGTTCATACTCCCATGATCCTGGGAACATCATTATCAGCCATCTGTTGTCAAGCGCATCATTCTGGTATACCAATACCTCTTCAAGCTCCTCATTCTCCTTTACAGCCTTCAGGTTATTCTTCCCAAGCGTATCATCTACAGCTGTTATGCTCCATCTTGTAGGCACCAGCTTCCTGTTCTTCCCCACTCCTATAGTTCCTGCAGAGATCATCTTCTGTATCCTTGAGACCTCTATGCCCTTGGAATATAGCTCCACCATCGCATTGCTTGCAGTCATATCTGTATCGGAATAGGCTTTCTCAAGCGTCCTGTTCACCTTCCCTCCTTCAAGCTCCATCCTTTTCAGTATTGCACTGGGGCCAAACGGCTGTGTATTCTCATCAAACCTTATTCTCATATCCGGCCTCTTGGAAAATTCCTGTCTCACAAGCTCATACTTGTCAGAGATGGCCAGTTCCTTTATCATCTCCTCCACCCTTCCATTATCTGCATTGTTGACATTTGTCCTATGCATTCCCCTTACCAGCATCGACCTAAATTCCACTATCTCCTCAATGCTCTTACCTACCCACTTCTCAGGTATCCCCATTATCGATGTATCTCCTATCGTCGGAGGGACGAGCGGCCCTATGTATACATTTGGATATCCTGCCCTGCCTATGAATATGTCAGGAGGGGAGGAGCCGTAAACCTCATTTCCCTCTATCATGTCCAGTACTCTTGACCTGTAGTAATCCTTAAGGAAAGCAGAGCTCTTCATGTTCCTGTATACGACGCCGCTTCTTACGATCTGCATGCAAAAACCGAGAACTTATTATAAGCCCTGCAGATATATCCGCATGAAGGAATATAAAGCGGTAAAGGCGGATGGTGTAGCAGTGGTAATACTGCACAAAAGAAAGATACTGCTTTTAAAAAGAAGGAAGATCCCGTTCATATTCAATCCAGGCATATGGTCATTTGTCATGGGAAGCAAAAACCGAGGCGAACAGTACAAGGAAACTGCATACAGGGAGGTTAACGAGGAGACTGGCCTGGAAAGAAAATCAATAAAGCAGCTGCGCAAACCGATAAAGGTGTGGATGTTCGATGCAAACAAGAAAAAGAAATGGCAGAATCACCTGTTCTTCTTCAGTTCATCTACCAACAAGATAAAGCTGAACATAGAGAATTCCAGATTCAGGTGGGCAAGCCTTAATGAGCTGAAGAAAGGAAAGGATTATACAAATATATTCATAGATAAGAAGAGAGTCATCAAGGAGATAGAAGGTTGCATAAGATGAATATTATATTAAAAAGGTACAAGAGGCTCTTTGAAAAAGAGAAAGGCATAGATGCAGTAATTATAATGAACACAGGGGTGCAGGACCCTAACTTCTACTACTTCACTGGATTCAGATCCAGCTTATTCGAGAAAAACATACTGATAGTAAAGAGAGACCATTCATACCTGTTCACATATGATCTTGAATACCAGGATGCCATGAGGCAGAAGTTCCCAGGAATAGAGATAGTAAAGATGAGCGACGAGCAGAAGGCAAGAAAGCTCTTATTGAAAGAGATAAAAGGAAAAACCGCAGGGATAAACGGCGAATTCCTGCCATTAAATTACTACAACGGGATAAAGGAGAGCTACAAACCAAAGAGATTAACTGATATATCGCGTTCCCTGGCAGAGACCAGACTGATCAAGGACAGTACCGAAATAGCAAACATAAAGAGAGCTGCAAAGATAACCAAAAGCGCAATGCAACTGATACAAAAGCACTTCAAAATTGGAATAACTGAGGTAGAGCTTGCAAGAAAGTTCGATGAGATTTCAGGAAATCTTGGTTCGGAAGGTCCCTCTTTCGACACCATAGTCTGTTTCGGAAGCAACGCTGCCCTTCCTCATCATTCGCCTGACAGGACAAAGCTCAGGAAGGGAGACATAATACTGATAGATGCAGGTGCGAAGTTTAACAAGTACTGCTCAGACATAACAAGATCCTTCATCTTCCAGAAGAAGAATGATGAGGATTACAGGAAAAAGAAGGAGATGTACGATACTGTAAAGGAAGCGCATGACCTTGCGCTTAATTCAATAAGAGTGGGAATGCCTTTGTCAAATGTTCATTACATAGCTGCAGATTACATAAACAAGAAAGCCAATGGCAGGTATAAAGGCAAATTCATACACTCTCTCGGGCACTCTTTAGGGATAGAGGTGCACGACGGCCCAGGCTTCTCCCCTGCATATGGCAATATAAACGCCAAGGCAGGAATGGTAATCACCGACGAGCCTGGAATATACATAAAAGGTTTCGGAGGAATCAGGATAGAAGATGATGTATTAATAACGGAGAAAGGAGCTGTTATTCTTTAGGGGAGTTCTGCTAGCTTGGTAGGCTTCCACCTTCGGGAGGTGGCGACACGTGTTCAAATCACGTACTCCCCATACTATACTATTTACGGGTTATCTATAGAAGCCTCAGACGTTACCATATTTTGTCTTACAAGCCAAAATCCGTCGTCGGCAAATTCCACATCTTTTAGATGTAAAGTTACAACATAGTTTTAGCACGGAGAAGGACTGAGGAAGAAAGTATTTGCACTACGCTTAGGTGGTAAATAGGATCAGGAAAGGTATCTTCAATTTATTCACAGCATTCTTTTTGATTTTTTACTCATCTCTACCGAGTGCTTTGTTATCTCCATACTGCAACTCTGATGAGCAGAACACCAGTCATGGCACACCTTGGCAGTTTTCTCATCCTTGTAATGAAAACCGCAGATTTCGCACTTGTAGGTTTTCTCAGCTATACGCTCACTTCGGAGTGCTGTTCTGAAGGCAATTGTTGCTGTTCTGTAATATCCTATCAAGGTCGGTTTTAAAATCTGCATTTTGCTTAAAACCTATAATCTCTCCAACTGGTCTGCCGTTGCAAAATATTTTTGTTGTAGGCGTTCCCATTATGCCATACTTTTCTCCCAACGCTGAGTTTTCTTCTGACGCCAATATGTTTAGTCTTGTGAAAGTTGCATCAGGGTAGTCTTTTTCGACTCCTTCAAATATTGGTGCTAGCCTTTTGCACCACACACACTGGTCGTGCCAGAACTAGAAAATAAGTGGTCCGTCTGCATTCTTCAGGAAGCATCCCATACTTTTGCATTAAGGTCTTTTACCATATCCACACCACATTTTTCCTCTTCTGTTATTCCATAAACACACGTATGCCAACCCAACCCTCCCGCACATCACGATTCAACTATCCGAATTTACTATTCGGTTATTGCCGCTTTGATTTTCGCCTTTGTTGGTTCATCAATCTGTGCCATACCGTGTGCTATCTTTGCATGCTCTGAGACTTTCGCCATGAGCTGCTCTTCAGACTCCGCTTCTGCATTGAAGGCGCAATCCAAGCCGATGTTCTTGCATGCGAATTTCTTTGTCATTTCTATACACCAATACTTATTCCTCACAAAAGACATAAATATATTTGTCTTTCGTTGTCATGTTTCTGATAACATCTATTATCTTTTGCTCACTTTTGCTATCATAGACAACGTAATGGCCATTCGAAACACCGATAACTTCGCTTTCTTCTAGATTGTTCGACTCTTTACCGATATGTTCAACATCGTTGATAACGATTTGTTTTCTTCTTAGCTCTCCTATAGCACAATGGTACTTGCAATTACTACTTTTATAAAAAATTTTTCTTATCCACTTCTGGCTGCTGATTTGATTACGTTTGGCTTTGCTGCATTCTTCTCATCCTTTACATAAGCTACCCTGAACTTTCCTGAGCCATCATTGTCAGTGCTTATGTCAAGAGACATGAACTTGCCTGCATAATCATTGCAGCAGACTATTGCATGTCCAGCCCCTTTGTAATATTTGGCATGTCTTTCAGGGGGCAAAGAATCAGCTTTATCTCTGTCCATCTTTACTAATGACCCATCCTCAAGTATCTCCATGTCTCCTTCGCGGCTAAGCCCTTTCTTGTCAACAATCACCCATCCCTTTTCTTCCTTAAGTTCCTTCCTGAATGAGGGATCATTCCTGTACATGGCAGCAACCTCAATTGCCGTTGCCTGCCTATGCCCTTCAGGTATAGCCTTCTTCGCTTCGAAAATAGCAAAATCTCTTCCAGATAATATTACCTTATCCGTATCCTTTCGCATCGTTCTTACTGCAGCATTCATATTATTACCGGAAATAGCTGCAAAAATCTGATTTATAAAAATATGTCTTTAATTATCTATTATTCGTTATATAACGACATATGCGGTTTATAATCGCATTATGCAGAATATTTAAAACAGTGGCGTTTTAATCATGAAACTCATCGTAATCTACGGACCGCCTGCAGCAGGCAAGCTTACCGTGTCAAAGGAACTCTCCAGAATTACTGGATACAAGGTCTTCCACAACCACCTTGCAATTGACTTCATAGAGTCTGTGCTTGACAGGAGCAACGCAAAATTCTGGGAGCTGCTTGACAGGTATAGGATAGGGCTGATAGAGGCAGCTTCACACAATACCCAATAGCTCCTGCGTGGGCTGTCACGATACACAAAAGCCAGGGAAAGACCTTCAAGGACCTGATAATAAACATTAGCGGAGGAACATTTGCAAACGGTCAACTCTACGTAGCCCTTTCAAGATGTACTACTTTAAGAGGAATAATACTGAAAAGAGAAATAGAGAGAAGGCACATACTTACGGACATAAGGGTAGTTGAGTTTTTCAACAAGATCAAATCATCTGATACTGCCTAAAATCTATATCCTAAATCAGTTTAAGTGCAAAACCATGGGCTGAGAAATATTATTATATCTGAAAATATGCACTCTTTTTACTTGATTAAATGGTAACAATACAAAAACCCAAGAATAACATAGTTCTTATGGACTTGGACATGACTATAATCGACAGAAAGCAGCAGCTTAATGATGACAGACTTAAACCAACAATAACATCTGGACAACACTCAGGCTGGACCTTTGGCTTGAATTCAGACACTCCAGTATCCTCCCTAAGGACCTGGTCTGAAAGGTTCGGGATTACTGGCCCCATAATTGCAGAAAAAGGTGCAGTTTTACAAGTAGGCGATAAACTAATTTACGCCAAACCAGAGGCCGCTGAGGCATTTTCAAAAGCATTTGAATTAGTTGTTGCCAGACTGGAAAATTCAGATATTCATGTGGTGCGCGGTTCTCCGGTAGAGATGATGTTCAAAAACGAAGTATTCGGCACAACTGCAGGGGAAAAAGTGGTATTTGCTAACGATCTAAGAAAAGCTAGTCTGGGACTCTTTGTATATAAAACAGATCAAAATGGCCATCTGATACCTGATAAGGAGAGCACTGGCAAGATAGCCAAACTCATAAATGACCTTCTCCCAAAATCCGAAACTACCCAAACATGGGTGGACAGTGATTACGGGCTGATAGTTGCCTCTGACTCTGATATAAACAAGAGAAACGGATCAATTCTATTAATGGAGACTCTGCGTTTAGAAGAAGTAGCCATGATTGGAGACTCCAGATTAGACTATATAGGAGAAGATATAGCAAAGCACTATGCTGTTGGCAACGCAGACAGTGATTTTAGAGGAAAAGCAGTTTATGTTTCTGAACATGATCTGACAGCAGGGGTTGTAGATATTCTGACTCTCCTAAGAACGTAACTTAGTTATTTTATTATTTACTTGTAAATAGATGTGAGGCTGAATGAGACTTATTGTAATTTATGGTCCGCCTGCTGCAGGCAAGCTTACTGTGTCAAAGGAGCTTTCCAAGATTACCGGATACAAGGTATTTCATAATCACCTTGCACTAGATCTATTAGAGTCAGTATTGGAAAGAAGCCATGCCCGATTCTGGGAGCTGCTTGACAAACACAGGCTTGAGATGATAGAAGCAGCCGCAGCAGAAAAAGTCCATGGGGTGATAATGACTTCAGTGCACATAAACGGTAAGGATGACAAATTCATTAAGGACATTATCAATGCTGTGGAGAAGCATTCAGGAAGCGTACACTTTGTCCACTTGTCCTGTGACAGGAAGAAGCTTGAATCAAGGCTTGTAGAAGCTTCAAGGAAAGAATTTGGCAAGCTTACTGACGTAAGTATATTCAACAATTTTGTGGATTCAAACGACGTATTTTCAAGGATAAGCTTCGTGCAGTCTTATGAGATAGACAATACCAAGATTGATCCTGAAGAGACTGCAAAGATGATAAAGGAACATTACTCGCTATAAATGAAATCAGGTTATGCTGCTGTCCTTACCGAAATCAGGTTATTGTAAAGCTACTGCCATTATGATGTGAGTTCGTCTGTGCTATCATCGCTGTAAGATTGATATGGTTCCGATACCGTTCTTACGATCTCAACCAGTTTGTCATGAAGAAGCCTGTTTGAGAGTATCGCTCCCTCTATAGGTCCATCATAGGACTGGCTGGTGCCTGACAGGCTTGTAACCCTGCCGCCTGCTTCTGTAACTATTACCTTTGCAGCTGCAGTATCATAAGGCATTCTGGCCGGATGCAAGCTTGCCGAGAGTTCACCTGAAGCTACCAATGCCCCCATCTGTGCTATCGAGCCCAGCATAAGCACGCTGGCTCCCCTGTCTATAAATGCGCTATATGATCTCCTTATGTCGCGCTGTGCGCTCTTCCACGCTGCCATGCCTATGACTGCTCCCTGCAAAGAGTACTCAGTCGATACAGATATCTTATCATTATTCAGTCTTGCTCCGTTGTCATAGACACCTGTAAACATCTTGTCATGGAAAGGGTCGTAGATGACTCCTATTGAGCTTATGCTATTTTCAACAAGTGCTATCGAGAAGACAGACATCGGTATGCCCTTTGAGAAGACCATGGTGCCATCAACAGGATCACATACCCATGTATACTCGCTATTCTTCGATCTAGGACTGTACTCTTCTGCAAGTATGTTATGCTTGGGGTACTCTTTCTGTATCGCTTCTATAACCATGCTGTTTATCCTTTTGTCAACATCAGTAACAATGGTCTTATCCTCCTTTACCTCTATCTTAAGCTCCTTCCTCACGCTGTTCTTCATAATCTCTCCCGCTTCTCTGGCGAGCTCTACTGCAAACCCTAGCTGTTTAGACTGCGTTTTGTTCATCAAAGCACTAGAAAGGTCTGCTAACAAGTGATATATAAAAATAGCTTAAGGGCTGTGGAAAGGATTAAAAGAATTCGTTCATGCGTGCCTGCCTTATTATCTGCATCGTCTTCCATCTCTGCCTTATGAACTTCGCAAACTTCTCGTTTGCAAGATTGTCCTTAATAGCATCTATTGTCTGTGCATCAGAGGGATATCCGCTCCCTATGTCTATTCCCAGGTGGTCCGTTATCCTCTCTATCTCCCTGTCCCTTGTGACCTTTGCGATTATGCTTGCGCTTGATACTACGGGATAGACGGAATCGGCCTTATGCTCTGCTATTACCGATATCCTTTTGGAATCGGCAGGAATGATGCCTTCATTCTTCTGCCCTTTCTTCTTTATTCCCTTAACATGCATATTCCTTGAAGAGAAGAGGCTTACTCTCATCCCAAACCTCTCTGAGATTACATCAGGGGAGTCAAGGAAGACCCTGTTGGGTTCTGCCTTTAGCGAGTCTATCAGCCTTGCGAAGTTAAGTGCCTCAAGCTGGTTCAAAGACACATTGCTCTTTATCGCCTGGTCTATCTCCTCGCTGCTTATGCTATAACTCCTAACTTCATCAGCTATGGAGATTATCTCATCATACAGGAACTCCCTCTTTCTAGGCGTGAGCATCTTCGAGTCCCTGACCCCTATCTTGCTGAACTTTGCTTCCTTGCTCTTCTTTACACTAACCAGTCCAACAACTAAGGGGCCGAGTACCGCGCCCCTACCGGCTTCGTCTCCGCCGGCTATAATAATAAGATCACCTTTCAGAGACCCTTCCTGTCGACTACTATGAGATCGTTAACAGCAACGACATTTGAGTACGGGACGTGCAGCTTGCCGCTCTTTATATTGAGCTTGTTGACATACTCGCTGTCTACGTTAGGTTCTATAACCATTACGCTGAGCTTGCCGCTCGTCTCATTTAGCTCTGCATCCTCGAACTTTCCGAGGTCAAATCCGTCGTTAGTAACGACCTGTTTACCGACTAGTTGCTCTGCAATTACATATTTTACCATGGAACACACCAGCTATTTCTACTCATTTATCATTAGGATTAAATATTTATACCTATTCTCTACGGCGGATACACACATATACATGTATATAACAGGTTTAACATCAAAAAACATCATATTGAATGGAACACATAAATGGTATTAAGCTTAAATATCTTATCAGGCAACATATACTTGATCAGTTAGTTTTGCTTAAGGTGAGACAATGGTAGAGAGCACAGAAACAATTAGAGAAGCAGCACAGGAGAATGTAGTCCTAATAGGCAAGAAGCCTACGATGAACTATGTTTTGGCAGTGGTAACGCAGTTCAACAACGGTGCGAAGAACGTGAAGATAAGGGCAAGAGGCAATGCGATCTCACGAGCAGTTGACGTTGCTGAAATATCGAGGAACAGGTTCCTTACCAATCTTGCAGTGAGTGACATCACCATAAACTCGGAAGAGATATCCAACGAAGACGGGACCAAGTCAAAGGTAAGCTCGATAGAGATACTGATGAACAAGTGAAAAGCGAAAGCTTTTCCTTTTCATGCAGGTTTTCGTTTGTGTAGTTCATGGAGATAGAAGCCATAGGCATAGAGAAGGACGAAGAGACCCAGATCATCATAGGACATGCAGGTTTCATCAAGACCGCAGAGGATCTTTATGAGGCCATGGCAGGCGCAGTTCCATCTGCGAAATTCGGAATAGCATTTGCAGAGGCAAGCGGGAAGAGGCTCGTAAGGAAAGAAGGAAACGATGAGCAGCTAATGGGACTTGCAGCAAAGAACATGATGAAGGTGAGGGCCGGCCATTCATTCATGATAATGTTCAAGGGCGCATTTCCTATAAATGTTGCAAATGCCATAAAGTCAGTAAGCGAGGTCTCTAACATATACTGTGCAACTGCAAATCCTGTACAGGTGCTTGTTGCAAGGACGGAACAAGGCGCATCTATAATAGGGATAGTGGACGGAAGTGAGAGTGCCGGTGTTGAGGCAGAGCAGGATGTAAAGGAGAGGAGGGAGCTGCTCAGGAAATTCGGATATAAAAAATAAGTGTAATCATGGATTACATAGCTGATCTTCATATACATTCAAGGTATGCTGCAGCATGCAGCGACAAGCTCACTATAGAGAATATAGAAAGGGCTGCAGAGGAGAAGGGAATAAACATAATAGGCACAGGGGACTTCACGCATCCTAAATGGATGGAGGAGCTCAAGTCATCTCTTAAGGAAGGCGCTGCAGGAATGTATCATGCCAAGAACGGAAGGATAAATTTCGTACTCAGCTCAGAGGTCTGCACAATCTACAATCCTGATGGCAAGGGTGCAAAGAAGGTGCATACATGTATCATTGCACCAAGCATAGCCGATGCTGAAAGCATAAACCGCTCTCTTTCAAAGCACGGGAACCTGGGAATTGACGGAAGGCCCGTGCTGATGATGCCTGCAGAGGAGCTTGTAAACGAGATAAAGGACGCATGCAAGGAAGCGATCTTATTCCCGGCGCATATATGGACACCATGGTTCGGAGCCCTTGGTGCGATGTCAGGTTTCAACTCGATGGAGGATGCATATGGAAGTGCAGCAAAGCATATATCCGGATATGAGACAGGATTGTCGAGCGATCCCCCGATGAACTGGAGGGTATCGAAGCTTGACAGATACTCCATGCTATCCAACAGCGATGCCCACTCTCTTCCTAAGCTTGCACGTGAAGCAACCGTATTTGATCTTAAGGAACCATCATACAAGGAGCTTTCCAATGCGATAACCGGCAATAAAAATATACGCATGACAGTCGAGTTCTATCCTGAAGAGGGGAAGTATCATTTTGATGGGCATAGGAACTGCAAGGTATCCTTGAATCCTGAGCAGTCCAAGAGATACAATGGGATATGCCCTGTATGCAGGAGGAAGCTTACCATAGGGGTAATGCACAGGGTCGATGAGCTTGCAGACAGGGAAGAAGGATACACCCCTAAAAATGCCCCTTCCTATGTGCACGCTGTGCCTCTGATAGAGATAATATCGCAGGTTACTGGAAAGGGGCAGGGAACCGCCCAGGTAACCGGCGCATACAGCAAGCTGATAACCAGATTCGGAAACGAGATGAACGCGTTGATAAAAGCGAAGCCTGAAGACCTTGCAGCTGCGGACAGGGAGGTTGGCAAGGCTATAGAGCGCGTAAGGGAAGAGAGGATAAAGGTAACCCCTGGATACGACGGAGTGTTTGGAATTGTTGAATTATTCAAGGATGCGGCACCGCAGAAAGTAAACGGCCAGAGAACGATAAACGAATTCTGATAAAAGGTATAAAAACATACCATGGCAAATCCTAATTACGGGAATACTATGCAAAAGACAACTATATTATCATTGGTAGTGTTAGGATTCATGCTTGCAGGGCTTGCAAATGCTTACAGCACCCAGATCTATGACCCTGCAGTCGTAAGTGCAACATCAGGACAGCTGACAAACATAAGACTAAATGTTACAAGCGGCAACGGCTCAGTTACAATATCCGGCCCAGCCAGCGTTGCACAGGACACCCTGCGATCCGCAGAGACAGGGGCAGCATACGCAGCAAATTATCTGGGAGTCAATGAAGACGCATACAACTTCTCATATTACATAAATGACAATAACAGTCCTGTGTCAGGGCCGAGTGCAGGTCTCTCATTCACAATTCTTGCTATATCTGGGCTTGAACACAAGTCTATAAGCCAGAATCTTGCAGCTACTGGAACAATATCCTCTAACGGAACTGCAGGACTGATCGGAGGAATATTTGACAAAGCTGCAGCAGCAAAGGCAGCGGGAAAATCATCCCTAATAGTTCCATATGCCCCTAATTCATCTATAGAGAGCATGTTCTACTATGCGGCACAGCAGAATCTTGGAATAGGCCTTGTAGAGGTAAAGAACGTATCGGAAGCATTGCCCTATGCTTTCGGAACCAAGTCTCCTCAGCGGATGAGCTTCAATTACAGCCAGAATTACTCTATAACTACGCTTCCAAATGCGAACCAGACATGCAACTCATGCAACATATCCTACTTCTATCCATTGGAGAACATGACGATGAACATGACTGCTGCTGAGATAAATTCTATAGGCAGCAATTTCTCCTCACTCAAGCAGCAGATGCTATCTGTGCTAGGTTCGTATTCAGCAATAGGTGCAAAGGGATATCTATACACTGCTTCTGATCTGGCATTCAATGAATACATAGACGCGTTTACTCTTGCAAGCATAAACAACGCATCATTGAATAACGCATCAGCCACTCTTGTAAAGGTGCAGGACTACTGCAATTCTCTATCGGCGCCGCAACTCACTACCCTTAATTACGAGTATGTAATAGGTGGGGAATTCAGGCAGGCTCTCGCAAACCAGACCTTAAATGAATCCATTTCAGAATTAAATTCTTCAACATCAAGCGACGGAATAACTCTTGCATTGAGAAATGTTGGAACGGCATATGCCTGGTGCAAGGCCGCTTCCACCATGTACAATACTGCATACACAATGGGAGGCACCAACGTCACATATGATAGCAACATAAGGAACATAGCCGAGAGCTATTTGTCAAACGCAACTTCAAGGTCACTGCCGAATACTTATCTTGGAATTGCTGCACAGGCATTCAAGAACGGTAATTACTACGTCTCCATATACAGTTCAGTATATTCAAACATATTCGGGTCAAACCTTGTAGCAAACAGGAGCTCTGCGCAGGCAGCATACAACGCTGCGACAAGCAACCAATACGGAATCTGGGCAAAAGAGTTCGACATACAGTCTGCATTCTTCATAGACCAGGCAAACCAGACGCATAACTCATCACTGCAATCAAGCTACTTTGTAAGTGCATATTCAGCAGCACTTCTGTCGTCAGGGCTATCAAATGCAAACAGGCAGATAAGCTCCAACTTCGCGAATTACACAGCAGTCTATCCACAGGGATATGCTGGCATACAGGATCAACTGAACCAGATATTTGGCATGCTGACCCTAATATTCATAATGCTGATACTGATCTTCATAATACTGCTGAAGAACGAGATAAAAGGGCGCCCAAAGCAGAAGGAAGCGCAGGCTGAGGTCCAAACTCCAGCGAGTCCTAGAAGAAGATCGGTTAGCAGAAAGACGAGGTGAGTACATAGAGGATGTATTCTGCAAAAGAGAGGTACTACTACCAACAATATTCTATGAGAATGAGCACTTCATGTTTGCATACGACAAGTACCCTATAATGAGGGGGCATATGCTGATAATTCCTAAAAGGCATGTTGAGGATATGATAGGTCTTGACGCTGAGGAATGGGAGAGCCTGAGGCAGTTAAAAGACGAAGCCCTTCCTGTTGCACTGAAGCGATACTGTGGAGAGAGCATATCTTACAATGTCGCTATGCAGGTAGGAGAGAATTCTGGCAGAGAGATAAATCACCTCCACATGCATATACTGCCAAGGGTAGCAGACGATCAGTTTTCAGGAAGTCCAAGGAAGTTGTACAGCGCTATATTAGGAAGGAGTGAAAAGCGGGATTCATCCGGAGTTGAAGAAGAGGTAAAAGCACTCAGAAAACTCTTCAGATATAAACCAGAGAAGCAATGAGTATCGCAATAAGCGCAAGGCCCATACCTGCAAGAGATGTATTTCTTGCCCTTCTATAACTTTTCTTATCTCCAAGAAGGAAGATTATTCCTGAATTGAATACAAGTATATCCGATATCGCTATCAGTATCCCATAATACATGTTATACAGGAAAGGAGCCACTTCTAAGAAGAGGAAGAGTGTTATGCCTATGGCTATCAGATAAAGGACAAATGCAATAGCTACAGCTGCCTTCCTGCCTATAACTACAGGCAGCGTCCTCACCTTCCTTGCCTTTACATCGCCAGTCATGTCCCTTACGGTGCCGTTTATCTCACGCGCAAGCCCGCTCAGGAATATCATCGCTATTATCAGCAACACTGCTGGCCTGACGCTGCTTGATACAGCATATGCGCCGAATATGAAGACTATCGCCATGGAGACTGCAATATATGCATTTCCAAGCAACAGCATATTCTTCATCCTGTAGCTGTATAAGATGGAAAGCGCAGCGAACACTATCGCTATTGCAAAGCAGTAGACGTTTATCATTGCGCTTGCAGCTATGCCTATTATCATCGATATCGCAGTGATGTAAAGCGCATCCTTCGGTTTAAGATTTCCTTTCAGCAGAGGATTGCTCTTCCTGTTTATCCTGTCAGTATCGATGTCAAAGTAATCATTTATAGCAAAAGCGCCCATGCTTATGAATACCGGGGTTATTATGCTTAGTATAAGGACATTAATTCCAGGAAGGCCTAGCGCTATCATCTCGGCCGCCACTACTGCTATTATCAGCATAAGGCTGTGCTCTATCCTTGTAAGCTTTATAATGTCTTTTATCTTTCCCATAACAGCATACCAATTATACATACTCAATTTAAAAATCAGCCGAGTCTGCTCTGCTTCCCGTACTTCATAAGCCCGGATACCCTTACGCCTATCTTCCTGAGCTTCCTTCCTCTCTCAACGTTCGCCAGATATAGCTTTACTGCCGTCTCATAAATCTCATCAGCGCTTGAAGAAGGCTTTACTGCCTTGCCCTTAAGCCTTTCAGAGAAATCACTGTACCTTAGCTTGATAGTCACATTGCGGAAGACGAAGCCTGCCTTGTTGACCTCCATGGCAACTTCATCAGACAGTCTCTTCATGCCCTTCTCTATCTCCTCTCTGTCATAAGTATCAGCTTCAAAGGTCATCTCCCTTCCAATCGACTTCGCCTGCATCTCATGCTGCAACTTGCTTTCATCTATTCCGTTGGCATAATTATGCAGTTCAAGGCCTACGCTTCCGAATTCCGCCATGAGTTCCATCTTATTCGCTTTGGAGAGCTTGTCTACAGTGTCATATCCCATGGATACTAACCTCTCCTTTGTCTTTTCGCCTACAGAATAGAGTTTTCCAACAGGCATACTGTCCAGGAACTTATGCACTTCCTCTTCCTTCACCACTTTTATTCCATTCGGCTTAGCGGCGTCGGATGCCATCTTCGCAAGCAGTTTGTTGAAGCTTATGCCTATGGAGCAGTTCAGCCCTATATCTCTCTTTACGCTATCCTTTATCTCCTTCGCATATCTTTCAGCACTTTCAAATGATTCAATCCTGCTGCTTACGTCCAAATAAGCCTCGTCTATGCTAACCTGTTCAAAATCATCTGCAAATCCTTTGAGTATCTGCATTACCTTTCCTGATATCTCTTCATAATAAGGATAATCCATAGGCAAAAAGACCGCGTCAGGTTTTATCCTATATGCGATCGATATGGGCATCGCGCTGTGTATGCCGTACTTCCTTGCATTGTAGTTGCATGTCATCACTACTCCGCGCCCCTTTCCCTGCTTAGGATCGGCCCCGACAATAACTGGCTTATCTTTTATATCATTCCTTCTAAGCTCCTCACACGCCGCATAGAAGTAATCCATGTCCACTAGAAGTATAAACCGTCTCTCAGCCAAATATGATCTCCTCTATAGGTCCATCCGGAGAGAGCTCCCTGAAGACCTGCGAGGTGAATTTATGCAACTTGACATCTCCTCTTTTCCACGAATCCGCACCAAGTCCTGCCTTCATGCACGCATGCCTAAGTATCTCCTCCTTTTTCCAATCATTCTCCGATGCTTCTATGGGGAGTACTATCCCAGTATGAAAACCATAAGTTGCAATTACTCCATCTCTGCCAGATTTTACCTGCCTGAGCCTCGAAGCAGCACCACCTTTTAGTTCTACAGGATCAGACAGAACATCTACTTCGACAACAATGTGCTCTATCTCCCTATGCGATACCGGCACAAAATCCTTGTCTTCTGCAGCTCCTATTGCAGCTTCGATCAGAGCGCTCCCTATTCCTGTTTTAGGATGCACGAAGCCCATACTTCCTCTCGGGGTCCTTGTAGGCCAGTGCTCCACCCTTACGAACACTCCATGCTTATCAGTAAACTTTCTCGTATGCTTTGCAACAGCCTGTCTATCAAACTTTGCACTGCTTACAAACTCTATCAATATCTTCCTTGCAGCTCTTACCAGTTCCTCTCCTTCTTCTATAGAATATATCTCCATTAATTTAGACATACTTTACCACTATATCAATGCGACATCTATAACTGCTGCAAAACATAATAATATTTCTACAGGCATCAACAAACGCGCAGCTGAAGAATGTCCAGAATGGACAAAGATTAAGGCAGGATTTCTGCAAAACCAAATTCCGACGTATAAGATAAATGCTTTTTATCTAGGTTTAAGCAGCACTGCCAAATCTTTATAAAGATTAATACGGAAGGTTATTCCAGCGTTTAGAGCATATCCTATTTATCCTTCCCCACCCTCTAAACGCTTTATTTTCAAAATACTAAATTAAGCGTGAGCAATCTCATTTTATTTCTGTTTCTTCTCCTGGAGATATCCATAAACAGAGAGTATCAGAAGCAGTACAACAAGTATGTGGACAACTGTGCAGTACAGGCATATCGTTCTTAAGGTATACTCTACAAAGAGCAGGTAGATTACCGTCGCCAGCCCTATTATATTTAGGAAGACAAGATTCTCATAGCTCGTCCTGTCAATCGCAAATAGCTCTATCGCAAAGAAGATGAAGCCGATAAAGCCGAGAGGTATGCCAAATACGGCAGAATAAGGGCTGCTAAGAACCTTTGCGCAATTTATAACTCCTGAGTCCGGACACGCTACAGGTGTCCCAGTGTAATGTGTATATGTAAGATAGACTGTATCTACTATGCCTATCATTACCAAGAGCATCATTACTACGTAAAGCTTCCCATTCTTGCTCTTGTATTGCATGTTTATCAGCCTGCGCTGCTCTCAATCCTCTTTATATACTGCTGGCCGCAGACGCTCTGAGGCGTGTTGTTATCAATGTTGCATATCTCTGCGGTAAAGATATTAGCCTGGCCTATTATCG
>JAJYED010000009.1 GCA_021790305.1 Microcaldota archaeon | reverse complement strand
CTCAGATAAGAACTTGTATTGCTTGAAATGACTGTTGTCTGTACGGGATTAAGAGAAAAGACTGCAATGAAGAGACCGAAGAACTGCACTATCATGAAGAGAGTTATGATCTCTACCAGCTGTCTATACCCTATTCTTCTCTCCAGTCAAACACCACTACTCTTCACGCTTTACAAGCTTATATACTCCCTGCTTAGGAGAGTAAATATCTCCTGAACGCTCAAGCTCCGCCATATACTTGGTTGTCGTTGAACGGTCAATGCCTTCCTTCTCAGCCTCTTCAAGGATTCTTACCATCCTCGCTCCATTCTCTTCAGCGTCAATCTTCTTTATAACATTCAGGAGCTTCCCAATCTTTGCTACTTTCTCCTTAGGTATGCCCATTATTACATCTATGTCTCTTCTGCCCTCGCTATCCACTCCCAATGTACTCAGCATATAATCAAACAGTTTTATTGATAACTCCGCATCTTTATCAGATACTGTGTCTACAAGCTTTGACTTTGCGCTTGCTTCTGCAAGCCTTATCAGTCCCTCTATCTGCCTTGCAGTTATCGGAGTTGTGCCCTGTTTTGCGCCTCTTGATCTTAATTGTATGTAGAAATCCTCTATCCTTGCAGAAGCTTCAGGAGTGAGCCTAGGCTTCACATTCCTCTTCGCGTAAGCTATATACTTCCTAAGGATCTCATAATCCATCGGCGGTTTCTTAAGCTCATCAAACGCAATTGTTATGCCTGCATTTGAATTTCCGGCAACTTCATGCTGCATAAGTATGTGCTTTGCGATCCTCTTATCCTGCTCCTCATCCATAACGTCCCTTATCGGAAATATAAGGTCGAATCTTGACATGAGCGGCGCTGGTATATTGAACTGGTCGACTGGATAAGCCGTAGTCTCAAATCTTCCATACTTTGGGTTTGCAGCTGCAAGCACCGACGTCTTTGTAGAGAACCTTGCAACTATTCCTGCCTTGGCGACGCTTATCGTCTGCGATTCGAGGGCTTCGTGGAGAGCTGATTTGTCGTCCTCTCCTATCTTGTCAAATTCGTCTATGCTTACCTCTCCGCCGGATCCCAGTACGAGCGCTCCTGCCTTAAGCGTCCAACCTCCTTCAGAAAACTCATCACGCTCTGCAGATGCGGTGAGACCTGCTGCGCTTGTAGACTTTCCGCTGACATATATCCCTTTAGGCACAAGGCTGGTCACAGCCTGCAGCAATCTTGTCTTTGCGCTTCCAGGATCCCCTATAAGCAATATGTGTATATCGCTCCTTATCATCCCTCCGTCTATCAGCTGCTTGTCAGGGGTGCCTCCGAACAACTGGAGGGCGAGGGCCTTCTTTATGTCGTCATGCCCGTATATGGAAGGGGCTATCGATTCGGCTATCTTCTCGAATATCCTCGGATCCTTTGAAAGCTCTATTATCTGCCTCTCATCCTCATCCGTTATGTCAAGCTCTGCAAACTCCTTCTGCTTATGTATTATTGCATTGGCCTCAAAGAAAACCGTGAAGAGCAGCTTATCCTCCTTCCCGCGGAAAGCGCGCCTCGGTCTTATCCTAAGAACGCCTGTTATCTCCACCCTGTCTCCAGGAAGAACTGTATTGACAAGATCATCTGCAAGCCATACCTCAAGCTGCCATGTAGGAGTAGACCCTTTCAGCTTCTCAAGCGGGTCCTGGACCGCAATCCTCTGCATGTTTATGAATTCAGACTCTTTGTTTATCTGCTTCAGCGCCTTCCTCTTGCACTGCGGACAGACCTCAGGAACCTCCTCCTTAGTTATCTGCTCCTTTATCACAGTGTCGCAGAACATGCACTTGTAAGTCGCGAAGCTTATCTTTGGTATTATCTCTGAACGCTTGACCACCAATGAATCAACGGTTATCATGCGGCCTATGTATTCAGAACCGACATTCTGTATAAGGGGTGCGTCTATGCTCGATCCGAAGAATCTTGCGTGCGCCTGCTCCTTCGCCTTTTCATGCGGATTTAGCTTGGCCAGTGCTGAATTTGCAACAGGCAGAATAGAATCAGGATCGTTTACGAGCGCCGTAGCCAGGTCAATATCGAACTTCTCAAGATTGCCTATGTCTATGTCAATGCTCCTCTTTTCAGGATACTCCAGATACAGTTCATTTATCTGGTCAATATAATAGGAATTGTAAAACTCAAGGAACTTCTCCTCTATCTGCTCTTTTTCTATAACGTCCATAAAATCAGCCCCTGAATAAGTATAACTCAATGTCAATATTTTATATAACTAACTATGCCTACCGGTGCGGTTCCACTATTCATACATATGCGCTGAAAGTGCGCTTTTCGAAGAAAACGCTTTATAACTGATTGTATAATTAGATTCGTATCAACATGCCGAAATTCTACGTAACTACGCCGATATTCTATATGAATGGGAAGCCGCACTTAGGTCACGCATATGCTGTAACCATAGCTGACGTACTGGCAAGGTGGCACAGATTAAAAGGCGATGATACCTTCTTCCTCACAGGCACGGACGAGCATGGGGAGAAGGTGGAGAAGAAAGCGATAGAGGAAGGTTTATCTCCACAGGAACATGTTGACAGGCTTTCGGAAAACTTCAGGCAGGCGTGGAAGAAGCTTAACATATCAAACAGCGATTTCATAAGAACAACAGAAAAGCGACATGAGGACGCTGTAAAACATTTCGTAAAGCTGATGCACGACAATGGCGACATATACGAAGGAGTATACGAAGGCTGGTACTGCACTCCAGATGAGACCTTCATTCCGGAATCACAGCTCATAGATGGGAAATGCCCGGAATGCGGGAGAGAGGTAAAGAAGCTCAAGGAGGCGACCTATTACTTCAGGCTCTCCAGATACCAGGACAAACTTCTTGAATATTATTCTGAAAATCCTGATTTCATACTTCCAAGGAAGAGGACATCTGAGATAGTTAACAGGATTAAAGAGGGACTTAAGGACCTGAGTATGACCAGGCCTTCAGTAAGATGGGGGATACAATTTCCTTTCAACGAGAAGCACACGGTATATGTGTGGGTGGATGCGCTTATTAACTACCTATCTGCTCTAGGATGGCCTGGCTCGGAACCTAAGTACTGGCCTGCAGACGTGCATCTCGTAGGCAAGGACATAATGTGGTTCCACTCTGTCATATGGCCAGCCATGCTCATGTCTGCAGGATTCAAGCCGCCAAAATCAGTACTTGTACATGGACACTATATCGTTGAAGGAAAGAAGATGTCCAAGTCTCTTGGAAACGTTACAGATCCTCTGGAGCTAACTGACAAATATTCTGTAGATGCACTCAGGTACTTCTTCGTGAGGGAGTTTCCATTAGGGGATGATGGTGATTTTTCAGAGCAGTTGCTCAAAGCAAGAAACAATAATGAACTTGCATCGGACCTTGGAAACCTTATATACCGGGTACTTACTCTAACAGAGAAATTCGAAGGCAAGCTGGAAGGAAGACCTGAGCTCGAAAAGAGCCTAGAACTGCAGACCTTTCAGGATGAGATGGACAGATGCGATACCTACAGGGCCTTGGAGACCTTATGGAGGTTCATAAAAGCCTCTAACAAATACATAAACGATACAAAGCCATGGGAACTTAAGGGAGAGGAGCTCTCAAATGCACTGTACAATTCTGTGGAAGCATGCAGAATCATATCTATACTTATATCTCCATTCATGCCGGAGACCGCAGAAAAGATAGGCAAACAGCTTGGAATACCCCTAGGCAGGCTTGAGGATTGCAGATTCTCGGAAATAAACTATCTGCCGAAGAAAGGCGCGCCTCTATTCACCAGAGTAGACTGACCTTTTACAGGAGAACAACCTTCAATCTCTTTTGGCTTTACGGAGATTTTCTACAGTTTCACGGCTTATTACTCCATTCTTCTGTGCTTCTATCAGCTGACCAAGGCCTGACCATACTCTTGCCTTCCTAACCGATTCGTTATATCCACGCTCTCTTCTGCTAATGCTGCTTTCAGAAAGCATCTTCCCAGCAGTATTGGCTTCAGCGGCACTCCTCTCAGATATTACAGTGTTCATATCAACAATAATATCAAAGCTAATATCCAATTTATAAGCCTTCTCTTTAATCACAGATAAACGTAGGTTCCAGTAAGGCTGATAAATCTATCCTAGCAAGATAGCTTCATGGGGGAAAGGTTCGGAAGGAAGGAGATGCGGTTCTTCACCTGTACTTCCTGTTTCGAGGATTATAAGGTAGTGTACCCTTATGACTCGGCCAAGGACGCGGATTTCACGTGCAGGTGCGGCGGTAAGCTGGAGAGGTTCTCAAGATACGAGGCCATGCTCCTATTCAACCAATAAAAATAAATGCGCATTCAGGTGTAGGCGCCATCGTAGGTTATTATCAACTGCGTTGTCGGCTGGTACCCAGGAGGAGTGTAATTCAGGAAAATATACGCTATGACAGGTTTGCTAACCTCTCCGCTAAGTTTTCCATATACACCATAGCAGTAGATGTAAAAGGTTCCTTCAGAGCTGCCGTAGAAGGTGGTCCCTACGGGGCTATCTCCCGAAGGATAGAAGGAATTGGATGAAGTGACTCCGGTATTTCCGTATTCAGGTCCGGTGCCTGTGGAGTTCGACTGAGAAGAACATGCGAAGCCATTAATATGCATATTTGTAACTACGCTCTGCGACATCTTAAGTGTGAGCAATCCGGAAGCATTCATGTTTACGTAATCGCAGCTGAATCCAGACTGTGCGGTGCATGTATTCTGGGTGAAGCCATAGACGCTTCCGAAGCCAACTTCGTATATTATGACTATGGCTATAATTATGACAAGTATTGCAAAACCGTAAGATGTCATGAAGTCTACGGCCGCCTGCCCCTTCAAAACTTTCGGATTCAATTACTTCGCCTTCATCTCCATCTTCGCTTCGAAATCGGAGACTTTGTACTTGAATTCCTCATCTGATTTTATTAACCCTTTCTCTTTCAGGAACTGCCTTGAGAGCAGATAGTAGACAAGCGCCAACGATCTCCTTCCCTTGTTGTTGCAAGGTATTACGAGATCAACGAACTTTATCCAGTTGTCAGTATCGCATAGCGCCACTATGGGTATGTTTGTCTCGCTAGCCTCCTTTACTGCCTGCTTCTCGTTCCTAGTATCGCTTATGAGTATGACCTCAGGCTCCATGTAATCATCGCGGTTAGGATTTGTCAGGATTCCAGGCATCACCCTGCCAGTTATTACCTTCACTCCTGTTATCTCTGCGAACTTCTCCGCAGCTGCAACCGCATATATTCTTGAAGCAGTGACTACAATGTCCTTAGGGTCGTACTGTGCAAGCAAGGATGCCGCAGCCTTTATCCTGCCGTCTATTGTATTAAGGTCCAGAAGATAGAGTCTGTCCTCTCTAACCTTGTAAACAAACTTCTTCATCCCAGGGGTCTTTATCTTCGTCCCTATGTGTATTCCTGCCTCTAGGTAAACATTCTGATCTATCAACAGTTCTTCAGCCATTTTTTCACCATGAATTATTGGGGTCGCCGAGAGCCTCATGGTTTTTGCAAACACAAAATCCATTTTGAACTCGGGTCATATGCTCCCTAAGCATAGAGCCTAACCAGACTAGCAGACGACCCCTAATCTTATTTATCATCTATATTTTTATCTCTATCTAAATCAAACTTGCAAGATTACTTCTTATTGTATTCTATAATCTCGTCTATAAGGTCAGTGTGGCCTATGATCATGCGCCTGCAGCAGTATCTCTTGACCCCAAGGTCATCAAGTACCTTCTGTGGATCCTCCTTGCCTTCATTTACGCGCTTGCTGAACTCCTCCCATCTGTCAGCAACTACCTGCCCGCATGAGAAACATCTTACTGGAATCATCATATTATCACTTAAATATCATCTGTAGGACTTCTGGAACCTTGCTCTTGCCTTGGGTCCCTTGAACTTCTTAGGCTCTACCACTCTTGTATCGTCTACAAGCAGGGTCCTGTCATAACTCATATACTCCTTCTTCATCGCTTCGCTGTCTGAAGCCGCTACTATGGCCTTTGCAATGGCCGTCCTTGCAGCCTGTGCCTGTCCGCTCATGCCTCCTCCATAAACGTTTATGCTTATGTCGGATCTGTCAGCTATCTCCTTTGCACCGCCGTTTATTCTTATGGCTTCAAGTATGAGCTCACGGACTTCGAGAGGTTTTATCACCCTTACGCTCTTCCCATTTATAAGTATCCTTCCTGTGCCGTTCTTAAGCACAGCCCTTGCGACAGCGGCCTTCCTCCTTGACTTCACGAAGACGACCTTCTGCTTTACCGCCTTAACTTTCTTCGGCTTAGCCTTGGTGCTCCTAGCCTCTTTCTTTGCAGGGCTCTGCCCTGTGTAAAGATTCTGCAACTCTGCATCTAATTTCTCCAATCCTTCTTTTTTTGCATCTGTCGTCAAATCAACCTGCGTAACCGAGCTTCGTGACTACCTGTTTAACAGTCATCGTATTCTCGTATATCTCTTCAGCATTCTTTGTCGTGACATTGTGCTCCTTGAGCTTCTTCAGCTCCTCAGGGAAGCCTATGTATACCTTGAGCCTCTTGTATGCCTCCTTTCCCTTCGCCTTCTTGTATGGCAGCATGCCTCTGACTATGCGCTTGACGAAAAGGTCAGGCCTTCTCGACCAGTAAGGCGAGTGCTCAGGATTTGCCTTATCCTTAAGCTCATACAATCTCTTGTACTTGGCCACTATGTCCTTCGGATGTCCGCTGATAATCATCTCTTCAGCATTGACTATGAAAACGGAATCTCCTGAGAGAAGCTTCTTGGCAACGTTGCTGCCGACTCTTCCGACAATCTTTCCCTTTCCATCTATCAAGTATTCTGCCATTAATATCACTATATTATTATTCGCACATCGTCCTTCTTAAGCATCTCCTTTATCCCTATCACTGTGCAGCCTGCCTCCTTGAGCTTCTTCTCCGCATCGCTCGAGTATACTACTGCAGCAACATTTATCTTCTTCGTCACGGTGCCTCTTCCAAGAACCTTTCCAGGTACTATCACGTTCTCTCCGCTGTTAGCAAGCTTCTCCAGCTTTGCAAGGTTCACGCTCACTCTCTGTCTCTTCGGCTTTGACATAAGCCTGACTATGTATGCTGATCTCTTCTTATTCTTATCAGTAGCACTGGCTTTTGCATCCTCGATTGCCTTTTTCAGATACTCTTTTTCTATCACGTTAATCACTTTATGCGGGGGGTGAGATTCGAACTCACGCAAGCACTAAAGCTACAGGAATTTTGCGTAAAAACTCCTCAATCCTGCGCATTTGGCCAAGCTCTGCCACCCCCGCTTACTTTTTCACTTCTTTTGCTATCTCTTTTAGCTCGCTGTTTATTATACTTACTGCTCTTTTTAAGATTTCTGCAGGTGGCATCTGGCCGAAGCTCTCTATATAAAAATCATAATTATTATCGTCTATCTGCTTGTAAGTTGCTACGCATGGCTGGAACTTCGAGCTCTTCATGCCGCGCCCGATTACCGCCTTTCCATCAAGCTTTATCTTCTGGTTGACTCCAAGCTTAATTATCGGTATGTCCTCATTGGCTACCTTTACCTCCTTGTCCTTAGATTCGATGTCCTTCGAGTATACTGTCTTAGGGCCCTCGGCCTCAAGCGAAAAGAGCACTTCGTCCTTCTCATCATGCCCTTTCGGAGTCTTTATAGGTACCATGCCTACCCTATGTGCTATATACTCGTCAAACATCACGCTGTTGTTCTCGTAGAAGGTGACCCTGTCTATTGCAAAGCAGTCAACGCTGTTTATCAGCATTCTCCTCAGGGCATTCGCTGTAGAGTAATCACTTCCGCTAAGCTTGAAACGCATATAACTGCTGTTGTTTTCGAGCATCTCTACTTTCATAAAATCATCTAGCCATGCTAAAATGCCTAAGAAGTGCGTTCATATTATGCATGCATATATATAAAAATTATTCGTATGCCTGCCAACCAGTCTGCATAAGCGCTAAGACAGGCTCAGTTCCAGGAGATTATTACCTCTCCGCTTGCTCCTGTCCCTGGATTTCCGGCCACTCCGGTACTGTCATCTGCCGCTGCTCCTCCTCCTCCGCCGCCATAACTGCCACCGTTGCCCGCATTTGTAGAATCAACCCCTCCTGCTCCTCCTGCACCCATGTTTCCTCCGGAGTTTCCTCCATTGCCTCCTGGGGTATCTGTGCATGCGTTTGCAGTGGTCCAAGGTGCAGTCTGTCCTACATCGTTCGCAACAACAGATGTCACAGCACTTCCGCTATAGGAGTTTGTCCCGCCACTACCTGGAACAGATGAATGCGTGTAATCGCAAGCTCCAGAGTATATCTCAAATGCCTCTACGGCTCCTCCTCCGCCACCTGCACTTACTCCAAGGTTTGTTGCAGTGACAGTGCTGGCTCCTCCTCCTCCGCTCTGGCATCCTCCCTGAGCACTAACACTGCAGCCTACCACTCCTCCGCTTCCGACATTTATGCTGATTGCTGTGCCTGCAGATAATCCAGAAGCTTGTACCTGCACATATCCTCCTCCTCCTCCACCTGCTCCAGAGACGAATCCGCAATAATCTCCAGTCTTTTGCAATATTGTACAATACAATAGCTGATCAACTGCTCCTCCGCCTCCTCCTCCTACTAGACTTATGGTGTATGTGGTTGAACTTCCGCAGTTGCTAGGCGTGGTGAACTGATAAGTCCCTGCAGCGGTGTAACTCTGTGATCCCGGCACGCAGCTGATTGTAGAGGTTGAAGTCGAAGTGGATGTTGTAGTCGAAGTGCTTGTAGAAGTACTGGTAGATGTGCTTGTAGATGTACTTGTCGAAGTGGATGTTGAAGTAGTAGAAGTGCTTGTAGACGTGGACGTAGATGTGCTTGTTGAAGTAGTTGTTGATGTAGATGCAAAGTTTGCTATTTCAGTAACATCACTGCTTATTATTATTGTATTCGATGATCCTGTTCCTGAATAGCATTTTGTTCCAGAGCATGTCCAATCTACAAGATGATAACCTGCTGCTGGGCTTTCAGATATTGTAACTGAAGACCCATAGTTATAATTGCCACTTCCAGGAGATACTGTACCTCCTGCAGTAGGACTTGCAGATTCTGTAAACGTGTAGCTGTTTATTGCAAAATGGGCAGTTTCCTCAATATTGTCTACTCCAAGCGTTACTGTTGCAGAAGAGCTCGTCCCTGAATAGCATCCTGTTCCAGAGCATGTCCAATCCACAAAATGATATCCTGTATCTGGAGTTGCGGTTATTGTCAAAGTGGAACCTGCAGGATAACTCCCCGACCCAGGAGAGACTGTCCCTACTGTGAGAGGGTCTGGAGCTTCATTAAACGTGTAGTACAACAAGCTGGTTGAAGTAGAAGTTGATGTAGTTGAGGTAGACGAAGAGGTCTGCGTTAGATAACTGCCGCTTATCGTCCCGTTTGCTGTAGCGCTTAATACGGTAGACTGCGCGCTGGAAGAAGCGACACTGACCCCTCCTGTGCCCGTCCATGAACCAAAATTATAACCTGCAGGGACCTGCCCAAACAGGGTGTACTTTATCCCCTTAAATACGGTAAGCTTAGAACCACGGGAATAATTGACGCCGTCTATAGTCACATTTATACTGTTGCTCTTTATAGTAATATAATAAAGAGAAGGCGCGCTCTGCGCTACATATACGGTTCCAGTACCCGTGGTATTGAATACAGGCGCATTCTGGCTAAGCCCATTGCAATAATTATTGCTGCATACGCTATATCCTATATTGAACTTTGGGTTAACCTGTTCACCTGCAGATAATCCTCCATTCAAATTGCTAATAGTAACATTGCACACTACAATCCCCCCCTGAGGTATGTTCGAAGGGAAGCATTCTCCTGAATAAACAGTATTGCTTGCACTTGGATAGAAATAGAACGAACCAGGTTTAACATATATGCCTGTTCCTTTGTCGTTAGTAAATATAACATATGCCTTAGCATTTGTGGGAGAAACAGAATTGCTTATCACATACATTCCCTGGCAGGGCATATCCGGAGTCAGATAACAATATGCGTTAGTGGAAGTCGTGTTATGTATTCCTGTAACATATATGTAGACTAAAACAACAGCAACTACGAGGAAAGCGAATGCAAATACCATCATATACTCTAACGATACCTGCTCCTTTTTAGAACGGGACATCTTTTTACTCTTACCCACGACCACACCGACTCAGACTGAAAATGCAATAATAATCTGTCACACAACTTATATATAAAACTTCACAACGCTGAGCTTTTTTTGAATAAGCTTTAATCTGTCTAAAAAGCCTAGTTTTCGTACTTTGCAGAAATCCCTAATACCACCTATATTTTTCTATTGGCAATATCACACTTTATAACTTTTCACACAATCTATAAATCATGGATCTTTTCAGGCAATACTCTATAGTCGCATCCAACATCGGTGATCAAAAACTATACATGAGTACGGGTAAACGGAAGCATGCCTCAATAGCCCAGATAGAATCAAGAAGCATAACTATCGATAGAAATAAGGGAATGTTCCTAAAATACTCCGAGAAGCATCGATACCTTATCGCAAAATCTATTACGTTTGATATGCTGCTTACGATGTACGATGTAAATTCAAGATCGATACTGGCAACAAGGCCCTCCTTGCCAACCGAAGCCAATGACTTAAAGGAGGTGCAGAAAAGGCTTAATCACATGAAGGATGGGAATATAGAAGTACGTGCAATAGGGCTGCAGAACGGCTGGAGAGGCTACGCCAAATCCTTTAACGACATTTATAAAGTCAGCAAAGGTCACTGCATGGAGGTAGACATGTTCGGGGAAGAGAAAAGGCACATAGTAATGGATATGAAGACCGGTCTTTCGTACGATCTGTTACTAGAGAACAGGGTATACAGGCCCGGGGAGTTAAAGAACGATGAGAAAGAAGAGGATTTTCAGTCAAGTACCTCTCGCCTTTCTTTCGTATAAGCCTTCATATCTGGGTCTATCAGTGCTAAGGACACTCTTAAAAAGCGAGATTTTATCTAAAGTATAACTGCCAAATCCCTTATCAGCAAACCTGTGTAGTTCATCAATCAAAACTTTTTCATCAACTCTTCTTTTCATCCTTGCTATAGTCACGTGCGGAACAAAATCTTTTTTATCAAAATAAATATCCAATGACGCTAACTCAGCACGGATGGCGTTTGCCAGCTCAATAATCTTGTCTGCCCCCAGATCCACTGCCGAATATATCGCACCAGGATTGCCAAAATAGTCTATCCCCTTAATGTCTACATCAAACATATCGAAGTGAACTCTGCTGATAGCGTTTTTGACATTATCTATTCTGCTATTTTCCAATTCTCCCAGGAAAGCAAGTGTGAAATGCATATTACTTTTATCCACTACCCTTATCCCAGACAGACCAAATGCGAGCGCCGCTTCTGACAGTCTCTCCCGTATATCTTCAGGAATATCCGCAGCTATGAAAGCCCGCATATAAACATATAAATAATCCCTGCTTAAATCACTATCGATTCTGTGATAAATATTGAAGATTTCCTCAAAGTCGACCTGAGAGTGGGCAGGATAATAAGTGTTGAAGAACACCCAAAAGCAAGAAAACCCATGTACAAACTGCGAGTCTACCTTGGGCCCGAGATAGGAGAGAGGAAGATAGTTGCAGGCATAAGGGGGTCCTATTCAAAGGAGGAGCTTATAGATAAATATGTGATATGCATAGTAAACCTTGAACCGAAGAAGATAGCAGGCGCGGAATCAAACGGAATGCTGCTTGCAGCAGAAGACAGCCAAAAAATAGCCCTGCTGGCACCAGACAAGAGACTCTCTCCAGGGTCAAAAATACACTGATAATATGAAAAATGTAGCTTTTGTAGGCAAGATGGCAGCAGGCAAGAGCTATTATGCCTCTCTGCTAAGGCAGGAACTGATAGACAAAGGGATAAACTCTAACGTAGTCCACATATCCTCCAAGATAAAGGAGCTTGCAGCGGAGCTTTTCGGAATGAAAGATAAAGACCGTGATCTGCTTCAGAAAATAGCGGGAAAGATGCGCGAGATAGACGAAGACGTATGGATTAAGTATCTTGTATATCATGTGAAGAAGGAGGGCAAGATTCCATTCATAGTAGATGATGTAAGATTCAAGGATGAGGTAAACATGCTAAAGGAAAACTTCGACCTTCTAGTTATCAAGATAGACTCTGACGATGTCTACAGACGGAGCGTTTACAAGTCAAAATACGGGAAGGAACCTACGGAGAAGGAACTTAACGATGTAACGGAGACCAGCTCAGACGATATAGTTCCAGACCTAGTGCTTACAAACGACTACACTATACATTCAGCCAAGGCTAACATGAATAGGATCTTGGAAGCCATTGAGATATGAATACTTCAGGAGAGGGAGAATCCTCTGCTACTGCTCACGCTCTGCACAGAAGACACTCTACTATATCTCGGAACGGTTCTCATCAACGCCATGCCTGTGTCTGTCAATGTCAAAGGTCTCTGCTCCTCTCCCTTCTCCGTGAAGTCCACTACCCCAGCCCTCTTAAGTGATTTCAACATATACCATACTCCGCTCTCAGAAAATCCGTGTTTTGCAGCAACGTAACTGACGAACTCCGTGGCTGTAGGAATAAGGTGCAATCCTATCTCATACACCAGCACCAGCTTCTTCTCGCTAAGGCTGATCCCAGAAGATTTAGAATTTACAATAGTAGTTAACACTTGCATAAGAGCACAACACCTCAAAAAGATTATTACGCTCTTACGCAAGCGTTGAAGCCTTATTGCACAGAAGGTACATAGGCTTCGTATTGTAAGCGTCTATCCCTATGACTACGAGTGACCTGAAGCAGGTGATTAGAGTGTGTGTCCACTTCGCAGCCATACTTACACTTGAATAAAGGTCTGCGATTAGATTCTTAAACCTTTTCTACAAACACAGCCTGGCAATTAGCTATAAATATCACAAATTTGCATAAGGATATGTGCGTTTGGGGTTCAGTGGCAAGTTCTATGGCCAAAAAACAACTCACCGTTCAAGAGGTTCAAGAAGAACATACGTATAAGGCAAGAGTGTTCGCACTCTCCTTCAGAAAAGAGGAACCTGCTATAAACAAAAACAACTACTGTTCAGACTACTCCAAGGCCATAAAAAGCATATTCATCGCTTCTTTTGCTTCGGGGGTGATGGCAGGCGCTGTATACGCAAGTCAGAATATCAATATGAAACAAAAGCAACACTCCGACTTTTCATACCAGGCTTCACCTTCCAGTTCTGCAAGTCTGGAAAATCTTAATCAGGAAAGAAACCTCTCACGAAAAGGAACAATAACTACACAAAAGAAGAATACTGAAGGAAAGGCAGACTATGTTAAAAAGGCGATTGTCTCGGAAGCAGTCAATATACGCAATGCCCTGAACTGGCAGTCGATAACTGCAAAGGCCCCGATACGATTCTCGCTCCTGAAGCCAGAATACCCTCCTGACTATTACGACAATATTCCTGCACGCGCCTATAACGATCAGATACAAACAGCGTCAATGGAGCTCTTCCCACTACCAATGAACGTTCAAAACGCCACAGTAGCATACCTAACGTACGTGGTCAGACACAAGGCATTCAAACTATACTCCGAACAATCCCCTTCAGGAAGACTTGCGATAACGCTGAGCAAAGGGAACCACGGGGCTCTAGGTTTTTACTTCTCCCTAACCTTCTAAACATATGATTACAATGCAGCATATGCGCTGATTGCAAAGCAACAAGAAATATATAAGCACTTATGCAAATATTCTGAAGAGCAACATGCTAAATCAGTTACTGCTATCTGCATTTCTAATAGTCATAACTGCCATATACGCCGTCTTTGATGTTTTTAACAAGAGAGAGATACCTAACCTCTTCGTATATGCGACAGTAGTGATAGCGTTTGCAATAACCCTTACATACGGCTATAGTACTATCATGTACAGCATTGCAATAGCTGTGATAGTTGCAATCCCGGGCTATCTGCTTTACAAGAAAGGATTCCTAGGAGGCGGAGATTTTCTGGAATTCGTAGCTATATCCCTGATACTTCCCATACAACCTAACCCGATACTTTATTCAGAGGTTCAGATCCCGATCCCATTCATAATCTCTGTTTTGCTTGCAGCAGGATATACTGTATCAATCTACATACCCTTATACTACCTTAGAAGGTCAACAAAGAAACCAATAATAGACAAAAATCGTGTATTTTCCGGATTGGTGCTACTTGTCGCATACGCCATACTCATAACAATAATGTATGCGATATCTTACATAGGACTTACTGGAATAATAATCCTCGGGATAATAGGGATAGCTTCATTCTTTATAATAATCTACGAGAGCAGTATATATTCAGGAATGGTGGAAATGGTGCTTCCTGCATCACTTGAGCAGGGAGACATGATAGCCACAAACCTGATGGATAAGAAGGACATAGAATACTTCACCAACATCTCAAAGAACTTCGATAGGCTTGTGACAAAGAAGCTTCTTTCCGAGATAAAAGATGCGAAGAAAAAGCTTCCTGTATACAGGAACTCGGTGCCTTTCGCGCTTTTCATATTCTTTGGGGTCATCATCTCCCTTCTATTCGGAAACCTAATGCTACTGATCCTTACATAATGGATAAATTATTATACCTGAGAATAAAAGATGTTAGCAGTGGGAGCATGCAGGAATGTGACATATGCGGAAGAAAAACCGATAAGGAGTACGTCGTGGAGATTGAAGAGGCGCAGATGCACGTTTGCGAGAGGTGCGCCAAAGGCATGACGCCGATAGAAGTGATAGATCACTCTCCAAACCAAGCCATTAGGCAGGAGTCCAGGGTGATAAAGCACGCTTTTTCAGAAGCAGGCAATGAGATAGCTAGTGGCTACGGTGGCATAATAAAGAATGCAAGGGAGAAAGCTGGTCTTACAAACAAGGACCTTGCAATAAAGATAAACGAAAAAGAGAGCCTTATAGCAAGGATAGAACGGAACCAGTTGATACCTGAGCAAAGAGTGGTGAAAAAGCTCGAGAAGCTTCTAGGCATTAAGCTGGAAACTGAAGCTAAACAGGAAGAGGGCAGCCGAAGCCTCGGAAAGAATGAGCCGCTCACTCTTTGGGATGCTGCAATAAAGAAGGAGTCAAAGAAAAATGGCGGTGAGTAGATAGCTGTAGACATAAGCAAACTTGTAAGCGAGGTGAAGCAGGAGCTATCTTTCGATGAACTGAAGGATAAGGTAATTGCAATAGATGCGTACAACACGATCTATCAATTCCTGTCTATAATAAGGCAGCCTGACGGCACTCCTCTTACGGACTCAAAAGGAAGGGTAACAAGTCATCTATCAGGTCTTCTTTACAGGACGACAAACCTTCTTAATTACGGTGCGATACCCGTCTTCGTATTTGACGGAATACCTCCAACTCTTAAGAGCAAGACGATAGCTGCAAGAATAAGCAGGAGAGAGAAGGCGATGGAGGAGTGGAAGAGCGCACAGGAGAAAGGCATGCTCGAAGAGGCAAGGACGCATGCCATGGCAAGCACCAGAATAACCAAGGAAGTGGTCAGCAGCGCAAAGGAACTTCTGGGCCATATGGGAATGCCCTTCATACAGGCTCCCGGAGAAGGCGAAGCGCAGGCAGCCTACCTTGTAGAGAACGGATTGGCATATGCCTCTGCAAGTCAGGACTACGACTCCTTTCTTTTCGGAGCCGAGCTCGTAATAAGGAACGTGACGATAACCGGCAGAAGGAAGCTTCCAGGCAAGAACGTATTCATAAACGTAAAACCCGAGAAGATACTGCTCAAGGATCTTCTCTCCAAATTCGGAATAGACAGAAATCAGCTCATATGGGCAGGGATGATGATAGGCACCGATTTCAACGACGGCATAAAAGGAGTAGGACCTAAGACTGCACTGAAGATAACAAAGGAATCTCATACTCTGGAAGATGTACAGAATGCCCTCAGGTCAAAGTACAACGTATGCATAGAGGATGCGGAAGAGGTGGAGAGGATATTCATGCAACCGGATGTCAAAAAGATCAATGGCAGCGAATTCCATAAATTGCTTACCGATGCAATGCTGAATAAGGAAGGACTTATTGGATTTATGTGCAATGAACATGGCTTTTCAGAGGAAAGAGTAGAGAAGATGGCGGAACTGCTCTCAACAGCAAAGAAGGAAAAGAAGCAAAAGGATATAAATAGCTGGCTGTGAATTTATTCTGGTTATTATGCAGAAAACAGTAAGCAAAAAGAAGAGGAAGGTAGGAAAGCACTACAGGATGAGAAAGCAATCAAAGCTCAAGAAAGCAGCAAGGAAGAAGATGTCCAGACGGCTATAAGATGTCGTTATACAGTACATTATTGAATTCATAAGCTTCAGATTCTTCTGATTCTGAGAAGTTCAATTCAGAAAGCGCACTCCTGATATCGGGGTATTCTCGCATCGCTCCTTTTATGTCAAAAACAGCAACTCCATTATCGCTCCCTAGGTATACGAAGAACCTCTGCCTATCCCCAGAAACGGCGACCACTACTTTCGCATCTGTAGCTCCTAGGTTGATGAGCATGCTGCAGAGAAGCACTACCTTGTCGAAGGAATCGCCGGCTCCTCTCTTCAATGTTTCTTCAGGACTCTGCCAAAATTGTATCGGCAGGGAGACGCTCGTTATCTTGTCATTCACATACTTGAAGGCAGATACCGCTGCCTTTGCAAAGTCCCTATCATACGTGTAGTTATTGAAATTCGACCTTATCGAATCACACAAAGCGGAAACAGTTGCGTTCTCGGGAGTCACAAGCTTCGGAAGGTCAGAAACGTTCAGCCTTTCAGATTCCTCTATGTGGTCTTTGTAGCGCATTATTATCTCTAGGTATATGTCGTTATACCTCTTCAGATTCTCGTAGTCCTCCCCAGACATAATTTATAACTCTTCCTAAAAGAATATTAGTCTATCCGCACATAAGATTAAAGCGTGTTTCAGATGCCAAAGCTAATGCCTATAGAAGATGCAGCATCAAACGTTGGGAAGAGCGTAAAGGTCAGAGGATGGATACACAGGAAGAGGGACAGCGGAGCAATACTATTCATTGTCATAAGGGACAGAACAGGCACTATACAGGCATCCGTAAAAAAGGCGCTGCTAAAACAAAAGGAGTGGGATGATGCAGCCGCAGCGGCAATAGAGTCAAGCATACTTTTGTCAGGGACTGTAAAGAAGGAACCACGTGCACCAACAGGGTATGAGTTAGAGGCAGATTCAGTAAAGATAATAAGCGGCTCAGAGCCATTCCCTATAACCGAGTACCAGAGTGCAGAACTGCTACTTGACAACAGGCACCTATGGCTGAGGAGCCAGAGGATGCGCGACATAATGAAGGCAAGGGCATACGTGTTCAGGTATCTGAGGAAATTCCTTGACAGCAAAGGCTTCTACGAGATAACCCCTCCATTGCTTACAAAGGCAGGCGGAGAGACAGGAGCCGATCTGTTTGAAGTCGATTATTTTGGCCAGAAGGCATACCTGACAGAGTCATCACAATTCTATTCCGAGGTCATGGCATTCTCTCTGGAGAAGGTATACTCGTTTGCACCATCATACAGGGCGGAAAAATCAAGGACAATAAAGCATCTGGCAGAGTACTGGCATCTTGAGCCTGAGATGGCTTACTATAACAATGACATGAACATGAAGCTGCAGGAGAGGCTCGTAAGCAATACGGCAATAATGCTTGCAAAGAACAACGAAGACATCCTTAAGAGCTTCAATGTAGACCCACAGGCCCTTCTTAAGATTAAACCTCCATTCAAGAGAATAACGTATGAAAAAGCATTGGAGGTGCTCAATGAAAAAGGAGCAGACAAGAAATGGGGAGACGATCTAGGAGTTGAAGATGAAAGGCTGCTGACAGAAGACGAGGAAAAACCTGTCTTCGTAACATTGTGGCCCAGAGAGATAAAGCCATTCTACATGCCAGTAAATCCTAAGGATGAAAGGACTGTGATGTGTGCTGACCTGCAGGCTCCTAAGGGCCAGGGCGAGATAATAGGCGGCAGCGAACGCATATGGAGGATGGAGGAGCTCAAGGAGAGGATAGCCGAGGTAGAGAAGCAGAAGCAGATAAAGATAGCATTGGAGAACTATCAGTGGTGGCTTGATCTGAGAAGATACGGGAGTGTGCCGCATGCAGGGTTTGGATTAGGGGTAGAGCGTGTAATCAAATGGCTGCTCAATCTTGATCACATACGCGATGCAATACCATTTCCAAGGACCATTAACCGGGCTTACCCTTAATTCCAGCTAGATTTAAATACCAATCTGTGCACTACATTATCTTGTTTTGAAACGCAGAAGAAATGCATGTAAATTAATCCTAAATTAGATTGAGTGTTTTGTTATTGATTACGCTTAGGTCTTATCATGGAAGAAAAACCAAAAGAAAGAGCAAATCTTATCATAACCTGCATGGACAGGAGGCTTAACGAAGCCCTGGAAGCCCGTGTACAAACCGAGATGTCAAATACTGGCATACAAACAATTGTACTAAGAAATGCAGGAGGGGATGTAAGTAATCTGAAAGATTCAATCAGGGAAGCGTTTTCCCATTACGATATTAATGAAGCAAGAGTTGCGGCGCATAACGACTGCGGAGCTATGAAGGATATAGCAAACAGAAAACAGGGCAAAGCGGAAAAAGACCAGGAAAGAGACATGACAGCAATGAAATATGTTGCAAAAAATCCAGAAGATCTGTGCAAGGAAAACCTTGCTGTACAACAAAAAACACTGACAGAATTAGTTGCTTCATTATCACCTAGTACCAAGGTCATAGCTGACAGTCTGGATGTACTGCATATGCCACAGGCAAACGGCGAAAGAAAAGCTGCAATAATCCTAGATTCTACAGAAAGGCTGCACACCAACTATTCAGAACTAGCATCAGTATTGCACACCGATACAAATAACGTGTATGTCATACAGTATATGGGAATGGACAACTTACTTTCTGATATAAGCTTTGTACCAAAAGTGCTCGGTGTCAAGGACATAACGATATTCTCTACAGAGAAGACGCGAACTAAAGCCACTGAACTATTCGAGGCAATAAACAGACAGGCATTTGCACCAGAGATCAACCTTAAGATGATGGAGCTGGTGCAGCAGCCTGCCACCCAGCAGCGAAGGATAAAGCTTAAGGGATAAATTTCATCTACTGCCGGAATAATTTACACATCTGGTGCCTAAATCTTCCTAAATTCAAAACCAATATTAATAAAAGTTTAACAACAAGTTATCTTCGGGTATTAACTTGTTTGACCTTCTCTTGCAAGCCACGATGAACTCCACTGTAATAGTAGGCAACTATGTTACAGCAGGATCGGTATATACTGAGAACACTCTTGTAGTGGTTCTTACGATGCTTACTGTTCTGGCATTATCAGTCCAGATAGCACGCAGGTACTTCATAAGGATATTAAGAAAGTTCACCTTGAGGTTTGCAGCAGATATATGGTGGCTCATCTACGTAATACTGAGAGATGCAAGTATATTTCTTGTAGTATTCTTAGGAGTTATGCTCTTCTGGCCAGGTATATATCAGGACTTTCCAATAGCGGTCCCGTTCATGCCTCTTGCAATAGACATGTTTGCGATAGCCCTTGTAATAATGCTTGTAAAGGACACGGAGGACGATCCGTTCTACAACAGCATAGTCTCAATACTTGTGATAGTCGGTTCTGTGCTATATCTCAGCGGAACGATACTTGTAACAGAGAGCGCAGTGCAGCTAGCAAAGCTCCCTCCAACAGTATCCGCAAGTACAAGCAACATATGGGGATTCGCTTACCACTACTTCAATACGCAAACCAACCCTACTCTTTCTATATACACGTTCTACATATCTGCAGTCATACTAGGAATATGCGGTCTCATAGCAATACTCTATTCGTTTGAAGGTGGGATATTCGACAGGAAGATAGAGCCAAAGGCGAAACCTATTGTAAAGGAGACCGATACGCCGACGCCACAGGCGCAGGTACAGAAGAAGTAGGTCAATATGCCATTCAAATTTACCTTTGATGACAACAGCTGCATACAGTGTGGAGCATGCGGAGATTCATGTCCAGTAAACGCACTTGACTTCACAAGACCGAGGCACAAGAAGCTTGAAGATACTCTTAAGGACAGCACACCTACGGATGACATGACTGAATATCCTATACAGGTGAACAGGTGCACAGGATGCATGATTTGCCCTACAGAATGCCCTGTGTCATGCATAACAATAGTTAAGGTGGGCAAAGAGCCGAAATACCAACCAAGGCAGGGCCCTATGCTTGACACCGAGCCTACAAAAGACGAATTTGCGCTTTCCAAGTATACTAAAGTAAGGCCTTACAAACTCAAGGTGAAGGATCCTTGGGGGCATGAGTATATCTACAGGCCGAGAAGGCGCAAATCAAACACGCAGACATGGGAGAACCATGAGGAGATGGAATGAAACGTGCATACATAATACACAGATGGGGAGGAGATTCAACTAGTGATTGGGTGCCGTGGCTGAAGGAGAAGCTTGAAGAAAAAGGAATAACGGCAACAGCGCCCGACATGCCAAATCCAAACACACCTACAATAGCAGAGTGGACAGGTGCGCTTCACGCTCTTATAACATCTCCCGATGAAGACACTTTCATCATCGGCCACAGTGTAGGGTGCCAGGCAATAGTCAGGTATCTGTCATCATTACAGGAGAACGAGACAATAGGCAAGGTCGTACTCGTCGCACCATGGACACAGCTCACAAATGTCAACGAAAGCAACATGGAAACTGCAAGGCAGTGGATAGAAACTCCGATAGACTGGGAGGGCGCAAATATGCACTGCAAGAGTTTCGCTGTAATCTATTCAAACGATGATCCGAAGGTCCCTGAGGAAAACGCAAAGGAATTCGCCAACAGGCTTGGTGCAAAGCTTATCCTTGAAGAGAGCAGAGGCCACTTCACAGATGAAGACGACGTAACACAGTTGCCTATATTGCTAAAAGAGATACTTGGACAGTAAATGCAAGATTCTCTAAGTAAAACCAGGAGCTGCAAACCAGAAGGTATTTAATTGCTAAATGAAAGCATGATATGGTGAGATGATGGCATTCACAAGCGATCTGTCGACAAGCGATTTCTGGCTTCTTGAAAACATGGGATACGAGCCTATAGCAATAGTGCTGGGCAATACCGTATACAGCATGGGAGTAGTCGGAGGAATCTCCGGAGGCTTCAAAGGTATGACAAAGGGAGAGATACCCCAATTCACAGAGATTATGTACAATGCAAGAGAGATGGCTCTCGGCAGAATGAAAGCAGAAGCAGAGAAGCTTGGTGCAGACGGCGTTGTAGGAGTTAAGCTTACGATAAGGAATTATGGAGGCAGCGGAACTGAGATGGAGATCACTGCAGTTGGCACGGCGGTAAAGCGCAAGGCAGGTGCAACAAAGTCAAATCTTGATCCTACTATAGTCATGCAATTGAAGGGCAGCCAGGTCAACGCTAATGAAATGTAGAAATAATTAATAAGTGGATGTGGCAAAGGGAGCTGGGAAGATGCCGATAAGCGCAAAGGAAAAGAAAAAAGTGGAGAGCCACGAAGCGCGGGAGAAGATAGAAAAAGACATGATCTACTTCGCTCCAGGGCACTTCAGCATCTCCGAAGCTGTAGGAAAAGGAACTGCGACCTTTGCAAAGAATTCAAAGTATTTTTTAATTGGGATACCTGATGCCCTTGCCATTTCACTTACTCTTTACCTAATCGCATACTACGGAGGTTTTTCCCCTCTAGGAACATCGGTGCATGTACAAGTTGCACACATCATAGCTGTCATAATAGGGTTCTTAGTATACTTTACGTTAATATCTGCCCCATTGTCGAATCTGTACAAATCAAAGCTGTCAGGAATAAAATATTCTGGCACTATCAAATCAATAGCATGCAGTTTGTCAGTACTGCAGCCTCTTGCCTATGCTATGCTTCTAATCTCAATAATTCTTTTAATCAAGTTCACTTTAATAAGCTGGATTACAATACTCTCTTTAATAATAACGTTTATTCTGTATTTAGTCTCTATAAACCAATCACTACTGCCTAATTTCCTTGCAGATACAAAGAACAACAGAAGCAATGCAATCAGTTTAGGCTGGCTTCTTCTAAGCAACAATAGCGTAACTCTATTCCTCTCAGATTTAATCGTATTCATACCTGTAATGGCATTCGCTTCATTGTTTGTATTGACACATAGTCTAATATTCCTTGGAATAGGATTCATAGCATTCCTGATATCAGAAGGGATATGGTACGGAGCAACATCATTCATACATGGTGCAGTATCAAAAGGCAAGAACAACTACAACATAGCATAATCTATAACTGAAGAACTTCTATTCTGGCTCATCTTCTACGAGTATTCCATTCAATATCTTTCTCTACAGTATAAATGAATCTTTCAAGTACAAGCCTCAGAAAGAGCAGTATCAGCATCCCTAATAACACGACAGCAATGCCATCAACACCTATGCTGAAAAAGACGAAAGCAAGAGATATGCCAACAGCAGGAGGATGGAGTGCATTTCCTATAGAGATCATGACCGATACAAGGAACACAACAATACCTGCCACAACATAAATGGGCAAGAAACCAAGCATATAGAATCCCAGAATCCCTGCAATTATGGCGAATATATATGATTTTACAAAACCGCGTATCTTCGATACTCTGGATCGAGGCAGCATGAACAGAAGATACGCGCTCACGCCAAAAGAAGCAAATATTATTACAGAAGAACCATTGCCGTAATGAAGGTCAAAATTCAGATACTCCAATAGCAAAACCAGTATCGACACAGTCAATGCGGTTAGTATGATCGGTATAATGCTGTTCTTAAGATGCACGGCAATCCTGCTGTTAGCGTTTCTCTTCCTGGTCATTCTACCAGAAATATAATTGCATGCCACAATATAAAAAGATAAGAATTCGCCAGGGTAGGGATTCGAGCCCTAAATCCCCGAAGGGAACTGGTTTGCTTTTTGCATCATTTGTAATCAGCTCTTGAGCAAACTCAAGACCAGCGCGTTACCAGATTCTGCCACCCTGGCACAACCTAAATCTATAATGTGCACATTTATTAAGCATGCTATTTTTCATCAGCAAGCTGAGCACCAACAAATATAAATGCAAAACAGAAAGAATAAATGTTAATCGTAAGGTGTTGATAGCTTGGCTAAACGTAATACTGTCAAAAAGGCAGTGCAAAGAAAGTCTAAAAGAGCCGAACGCAAGCCCAAAAGTAAAAAACTATCAAGAAATTATAGGATTGCACTGGTGGCGATAGCCGCATTTGCGCTGATATATTCGTTAGTATTCATAATGGGCCCGTCTGCTTACGGTGACGATCCCACATATCTGTCTTTAGCATACGGCGCAGCTAATGGGAACTTTGTTGAAAGCGCATACATATTCAGCGTAAGACTATTCATGATATTTCCAATAGCCCTTTTCTATAAGCTCTTCGGGGTCAACCTGTTCACCGATAGCATATGGGACATACTCTGCTTTGTCGGAAGCGTAGTTGCATCATTCTATATAGGCAAGGAAATTTACGATGAAAAGGTAGGCATACTGGCTGCATTCCTGCTTTCCATATTACCGCTAACGGCAATACTGGCACCTACAGTAAGTGACAATATACCTATGATGTTCATGACCACGATGGCCATGCTCTCTATACTCTACGCGCAGAGAAGATCATCCAGATTCTGGTACTTCGTCGCTGGCATATTCCTGATAGCATCTCCACTGGTAACCCCTGAAGGTTTCATAGTAATTCCGATTGCAATCCTGTATCTGTTGGTAGAACTGTTCAGGAAGAAGATAACAATAAATCGGACTTCTATGTATCTTATCTATGGAATTTTAGCAATAGGCATAGCGCTTATGGCATTCAATTATCTTAATTCTGGGCACCCTCTGATAACCTATACTACAAATTCAAACTATTTCAGCGCGATAGGGGTAATGAAGAATGGACAGTATGTAACCATAGGTTCTGCAAACCAGAATCTGAGTTTCTATCCGCAATGGATGCTTCCATATAACATACTGCAAATAGTTTCTAGCAACATATCAAGGCTAAATCTCAACCCTGTTTCCATATGGGACCAGATATACGTGACTAATTTCAACATGGTCGGATTCTTCTTCTATGCGCTTATTCTTGCTGTTCTATATCTGATTTTAAGAAAAGAAAAACGAGTTTATTTCGTACTGTTCTGGTTCCTTGCAGGTTTCCTCTACCTTGAGTTTGGTCCTATGCACTTCAGCCTCATCCCATTCGAGTATCTGCTGACGCACAGGCTGCCCAGATTCCTTACCCTGATAGCTGTGCCTACTGTGATAATCATAGCAATGGCACTGATAAGATTGGCAGAGGCAAGCAGGAAGCAGCTTCGTCTATTGGCAACCAAAGGCGCATCAAAAATAAACCTTAAAACAATTCCTTACTCTGCAATAATTGCAGTTCTTGTCATAGTATTTCTCACAATCACCTCGCTCCAGATAACTTTCATACAGTACGAGGCCATGTCGCTTTCAAGATATGATACATTTACGATATCAAACTACCTAAATACGCTTCCAAATACTACTGTTATATACTATCCAGCAGCATATACACAGATGTTTTCAAATATAGGCGTTTACATGCGATTCGACAATCTCAGCAGGCTGAGAGGTCTTGACAACATACAAAACTGCACAGGCATACCTGAAGGTTCATACGTGGTACTGACAAAATATGCGAAGATAGGCTCGCTCAATTACACTCCTGATCCTCTAAACCAATGCCCTGGCTGGCAGACCATTCTTTATCCGCGAACGAACCAGAACTATTCTTCTGGAATAACCGGATATGCATATCCGTTCAGGGCAGTGCTATACTACGTGAAGAGCAACCAGTCAGGATAATCTACAACAGACCAGATTATCTGGTAATGCTATAACCCTTTACCTTTTCGTAAAGCTCCTTTGCTCTCTTATCTTTCTCAAAATGCTCCCTAACCGGTCTTATCATCCTCTCAAGCTCATCAGCAACAAAGCCCTTGAGATCCATTGGATGTATTTTGCCCTCTTTGTACATGCGTTTTAGCTCCTCATAATTCTTCGCTTCTATCGGCCCGCCGAACTTCTGCGGTCTCTCTATGGTTATCGGCCTTGAGAAATCATCCAGTATTATAAGTTCGAGATAATTGAACATCGGATTACCCTCTATGACCTTCTCAGGGCAGTATGCGTGGCTTACCTTTTCCTTAATCTCTTCATAAGTATCATGAACGAGTATGGACGACTTGGGATCGGACTTTGACATCTTATACTGCATAAGTTCAGCCTCGTCCTGGGTCTTAAGGTCCTGTGGCTTGCCCTTCAATCCCAGTATGTAAGGGTGGCTGACTACCACTGGCACCTTCCACTTGTACTTCTGTGCAACTTCGCGTGCGAGGATGCTTGCCTTTCTCTGGTCAAGACCCAATTGACATATATCTACATCCATCTGAAATACGTCAGTTACCTGCATGGCAGGATAGAAGAGTTGTGCTGCATCTAACGAGTCACCTTCTTTCCTTCCCATTATTGTTATGGCGCGTTTAGCCCTGTCAAGCGAGAAAGCTCTCCCTACTTTTATGAACCTGTCCCAGTAGGAAAAATCATCCATAAGGTCCTTTGCCCAGATTATGTTTATCTTGCCAGTATCAATCCCTGCACCCTTCCACGCCTCGACAAAATAGTTCCCGACGTCTCTTATGTGCTCAAGATTTCCTCCCATCTTGTTGTTTATGAATGCGAAATAATCCGCAATGTACAAGTTGAACCTTATCCCTATTCCGAGCATCTTATTTATCGTCTTTGCCCTGTACAATCCCGAATGTATGGGAACTATTCCAGAAGGCTCAAAACCATCATATGCTATGGGGTGATTGTTCGTCTCAAAAAGGCCTCTCAGATCATCTGTAGTGATTATCTCCTGTGCAAAACCTTTCATCACTTCCATTTTTGTCTCAATGTCCATGAAAACAGCTACATATCTGATACGATTCTTCTTTAATAACTTTATCGTGCAGATGCCTGCTGGAACAGCACACATTTTTATTACTTTTTAGAGATTTAATATAAAGCGACTAATTAACAACCGGTAATAGTATGCCAGAACAAACAATCTCACCTGATGACGAAGAACTTCTTAAATTCATAGAATCCGCAAAGCCAAAGGTATATGTGGTAGGGGCAGGAGGAAGCGGATCGAATACTGCAACAAGGATGACAGAGCTGCAGATAGAAGGTGCAACAGTAATAGCCATGAATACCGATGCGCCTCATCTGGCAAGGACAAAGGCGCACAGGAAGGTGCTTCTCGGCAAAAAGATAACCAAGGGACTAGGCGCAGGCAGCGATCCGAAGGTGGGTGAAGACTCTGCAATAGAGTCGAAGGAGGACATAAGGCATCTTCTGGGAGACGCTCAATTAGTATTCATAACCTGTGGCCTTGGAGGAGGCACAGGGACAGGTTCAATACCTATAATAGCGCATGAGGCTAAAGAGGCAGGCGCACTTACTGTGGCAATAGCCACACTGCCTTTCGGAAGCGAGGGCAAGATAAGGATGCGCAACGCCTTGGAAGGACTGGCGAAACTGAAAAGAGCCACAGATACAACGATAATCATACCTAATGACAAACTGCTCTCGGTCGCTCCTGATCTGCCGCTCAACATGGCATTCAAGATAAGCGACGAGGTACTCTCAAACGCTACAAAGGGAATAATAGAGATGGTGACGAAGCCTGGGATGGTGAACCTTGACTTCGCAGACCTGAGGAGCGTGCTCAAGGATTCAGGCTATGCCGTAATAGGGATGGGCGAGGCGAATGTTGCACACCAGAGCGACAGGACGAAGATAGCACTTGACAACACACTGAAAAGCCCCCTGCTAGACGTAGACACATCAACGGCAAAGAAGGCGCTTGTAAATATAATAGGCGGAGAGGATCTCACTCTCAGGGAAGCAGAAAGGATCTTCCAAGAGGTATCAAGCAGGATAAGCCCAGATGCGATGCTAAAATGGGGAGCGAGAATAGAACCTATGATGCAGAAGAGCTCACTTAAGATAATGGTGGTCCTTGGCGGAGTGGAGTTTGCCGAATACACCGAAACAGGCATAAAAGAAAGAGTAGGAGCAACAGAGGATATAGACCTAGACCAAATATTTGATGAGTAACCGATTCTATGAAAATAAATCTTAACCCAATT
>JAJYED010000008.1 GCA_021790305.1 Microcaldota archaeon | reverse complement strand
GCCTGCTTCTGTTACAAGTTCTGAAGCTGCCTTTGCAGTACCTCCTGTCGCAAGCAGGTCATCCACTATCACTATTTTACTTCCTTTCCTTACCGCATCTGCATGCATCTCTATAGTCGCATTCCCGTATTCAAGAGCATACTCCCTGCTTATAGTGGCATAGGGCAGTTTGCCCTTCTTCCTTATCGGTATGAAGCCCTTGCCGGTCTTGTATGCAAGCGCAGAGCCTATTATGAAACCGCGTGCCTCTATTCCTGCAATGTAATCGAAATCTATTGATGCCAACTTATCTGCCATCCTGTCTATTACCGTAGAGAATGCCTCATGATCCTGAAGGACAGGAGTTATGTCCTTGAATATTATCCCTTCTTTAGGATAATCCCTGACGTCTCTTACCAAAGATATTATCTTATTTAAAGAATTTTCCATGTTATTACCGCGCGTATGCCATTTAGGCAGACTTATAAACATTTATTAATCCAATAATGTTAATTATTATGCCGTGGCATAGATGATATTATGGCATCAAGGCATTTACCTAAGACACTTGCACTCATACCTGATGGGAATAGGAGATGGGCAGAGCAGAACAAGCTCTCCGTATTTAAGGGTTACAACCATGGGGTAGGCAAGTTTATAGACTTCAGCGAATGGTGCGTTAACGAAGGGATACGCAATATCACGGTGTGGGCATTCTCATCAGAGAACATAAACAGACCTAAGAGAGAGGTTAATGCACTCTTTCACATCTACGAGAGGGCTGCAAAGGACAAGAAGCTGATGGAGAAGATACACAATAACAGGATGAAGATCAATATAATAAGCAATCCTGCAGTAATTCCGAAGAAGCTTGTATCCATACTTAGCAGGATAGAAGAGGAGACTGCGCATTACAATGAGAATGTGACGAATATACTTCTTGGCTACGGCGGAAGAGCAGATATAGAATTTGCGATTGAAAAAATGAAAAGACTGAAGAAATTCGATATTGCAGAATTTTCAAATAACCTGATGTCAAAAACGATACCGAACATAGACCTTATAATAAGAACGTCTGGAGAGATGCGCCTTTCCGGATTCATGCCATGGCAGTCTGCTTACTCGGAGCTTTACTTCTCAGATAAGCTCTGGCCGGACTTCACCAAAAAGGATTTCTCTCTTGCTCTTGAAGAGTACAACAGGAGAGAGAGGAGATTTGGCAGATAATGTGTTCTTATGAAAGGAAAGAAGAAAAATATTTCTGACTACGCTTCTTATTTTAACATCCAAATTCCAGGCAGCACGTCATTAGTTGCGATAATGGCAGTACTGGGGCTCATCGTAGGTATAATCGCGTCTGTAGCCACAAGATACGGGAATCTTAACTTAGTAGTTCTGCTCAACGGAGCAAGCACAGGAGTCATAGTAGTTACAATACCTTCAATACTTGCAGCTATTTTCTTCAAGAGCATAAGAAGAAGGCTGCGCATTAAGCATACATTATTCGCAACGCTTATCGCAACCTCGATTTATTCCATACTGATAATAATAGATGTGTTGCTGTTTGCATTTATTAGGAGCAGTGTGCTCGAGTATGTAATACTGATACTTGCAAACGCAGCTGTATACGGGTACTGGTTTGTCATAGGCAAGATGGTAATTGGACAGCGGAAGAGCGCAGCCCTGACATCTGCCTTCCATCCAATAGTTAACGTGCTCTTCTACCTGCTTCTTGGAGAGTATCTTTTGGACATAACGCTGCCTCTCAATCAGGCACTGATCAAGCTTTATGGAGGGATGATAGTCTTCCTTGTCCTAGGTTATGTCTCGATATATCTTATAGAGAGGCCGGGCAAGAAGACCCTCGACACAAGACCTGTTGAGATCTTCTCGTTGATGTCAGAACAGTGGCTTTATAATATAACTAAGAATCAGAGTCCTATGCTTGCGAAGGGCACAAAAAGAGAGATAAGGGTAAACCTGCTCCTTCTTAAAGGTTCTAAGAATAAGACCGTTTTCGTAATGCCGGACCTGCACTATGGGCCTTTCGCTGGAGTAGGAGGCGGTTTACTTCCTGAGAGGTTAGGCAATCTTATATACAGCACGTATGGAGCTGTGCCTTTCGTAATGCACGGCGCTGTGAATATAGACGATAATCCGCTGTATATGCACCAGATAGAGGGAATGGAGAACGACATATCTGAAAATCTTGACAGGATGCTTAAGACGGTGTCTAAAACAGCATACGGGAATGTCAGGTTTGGTTCGAGCGGGAGATGCCATGTTGCAGACATATCGATAAATAGCTCTCATATAGCGCTACTCAGCAAGGCACCGTATGTTACAGAGGATATCTCCCGTGATGTAGGTAAAAGGCTGGAGAGTATCGATGCTCTGGAAGGGAAGCAGGTCTTCCTGGTAGACTCGCATAACTCCAGGTTTGAATCTGCTCCTGAAAACGAATTGCGCGGAGTTTATGACGGTAGCAAATATGAGTCAATGTATGCAGATGCGATAAAAAAGACAGTCGCGAAAAGCGATAGGAAGGCTAAGCTGAAATTCGGGTCCAGCACCATAAAGCTAAGCAACGTGCTGAAGAGACATGATCTTGGAAGCGGATACACGAGTGCCGCAGTCTTTGACTTTGGCAGCAGGAGATTCTGTATCATTTACTTCGATGCGAACAATATGCTGCCTGGATTCAGGAGCGGCATGATGGCATACATCAAAAAGAATTTTGATATGGATTCTGAATTATGCACAAGCGATACCCACTCTGTCAATACAATAGCTATGTCAGCGATGAATTCTCTTGGAAGGTATACTAATGAACGGGAGATTTATCCGCATGTACATAAACTCTTACGTGATGCGATTGACAATATGGAATATGTAAGGGCATCAAACAGGACCTTGTTTATAGAGGACTTTTACACATGGGGAGAGCACTCGTTTGAAAATATACTTAAGATGGCAGAGGACATCGGCAGGGTGATAAGACACGTTATTCCGTTAGTAATAACTGCAGCTTTTATAATAGCCGCGTGGGTCATATATGCTATTTGACAGGTGGGGGCATGTTACTGGATAACAATGGTATAGGCATTTTAGGATTCTTGGTATACGTGGTTATTCTCTTCCTGTTTACAATGAAAGCAGTATTTTTCAGGAGGAGAAAGCTTTACCCTCTTGGAATCGCACTGCTTCTTGGAATTGCAATATCACTTCTTTATAGCATGAACCTGCAGACCACGGTAAGCATACTTTTTGGCATAATATTGTTCAACCTCACCCTCTCTGATGAACTGCGCAGCATAAGACTGTTGGTAGCCGTCTTGGGACTGGTCTTCCTGCTGCTCTTTTCTGGAGAAGGACCATTGGCTTTGGCTGTTCCACTTATGCTAGGTCTTTCTAGCGAGCTCTTTTCAGAGCGCGAGTACGAAAGCCATGTGAATAACAGAGAGATAGAGATAAGGAGGGATTTTGTCCACCTCTCCGGAGGAGTACTTCTGTTCGTTATATTCCTGCTTCTTAGTTATCCAATTGACGGCTACATAGTGCAGTATGTATTTATCTTTGGGCTTCTTGCAGTCTTTTATGCAGAGCTCTGGAAGAACAGCAGGTTCAGCATGGCCCTTTATAGCATAGAGAAACACAAGGATTACGTCGGTTATGGTGCCATATGGCTGGGCATAGGCACGCTGATAGCGTATATCTTCATGGATAAGAGCTTCTTCCTTCTGGCGCTTCTTGCGATATACTTTGCTGATCCTGTAGCAACCTTTGCAGGCAATTACTGGAGATCCTCGAAGCTTCCGCACAACAGGAGGAAGAGTATTGCAGGTTCCTTCGCATACTTCTTGGTTGTAGCTATTCCCGGATATGCCCTTGTGGGGCCACTGGCAATGCCCTTCGCATTATTGGGAGCAGCAGTAGAGAGTTTGCCAATCAGATTGGATGATAACTTCTCTGTCTCAGTTGCACTTGCATTTCTCTTCCTTGCACTGCTTTACATGGGAGTTATCTGATTATATTGAAGATATGTTAAGAAGGAGGAACGGCAGCACTCCAAGTATGATAAGGCCTGCAAGCAGTATTATAGCTCCTGCAGGTATCCTGCGATCTATCTCCCTGTAAGGCCTCTTCTCTTCCTCTCCTTTGAGGAATGACCTTTCTATAAGCCACAGCATCGCTGCAGCTATAATCAATATGCCCATAACAGGTATAAGTCCTAGGGCTCCAAACGTGCCATATGCGCCGATAAATATTAACACGTCCCCTACGAATCCTGCTGTCAGAGGTATCCCCACCGTAGCGAATACACCAGCTATGAAGAGATAGGCTATGCCTGAATAATTCTTCATCACTCCTGTAATCTTCTTTATCTCAAGCGTGCCGTATACCTCATCCATCGTGCCTGCTATCAGGAAGAGTATTGATATCGCAAGCGCATGGCTCATCATCGCATACGTACCTCCTATGAATCCTGCAACATTTGCTGCTGCTATCCCTACCCCTATTATGCCCATGTCCGTTATGCTGGTGTATGCGATCATGCGCTTCATGTTCGTCTGTTTAAGACTGACTATTGCAGAGTATATTGCAGAGAAGGCGAATATGGCTGCCATGTACGGTGCATAGGTAGTGGCTATAGGAAGTATGAGAAACATAAGTATCAGACCGTATCCTCCGAACTTGAGCAATATGCCTGCAAGTATCATGCTTCCTGTCGTAGGCGCTTCGGTATGCGCGTCTGGAAGCCAGCTGTGGAATGGGAAGACAGGCATCTTTATCATGAATGAGATGAGAAGAAGTATCATTATTGCAAGCTGGGTGCCTTGTGGTATCAGGGAACCGTTGCTTATCAGATAAGATATGTTAAAGCCGTGTGCAGGCACCGCAGAGTAGAGCAGCATTATTGCAATCAGAAGCAGAAGGCTTGACGTTATCGAATAGATTATGAATTTTATAGCGGCATAGCGTTTGTTGTATCCCCCATATATGAAAATAATAAAGAACATCATGACTTCCGTCACTTCCCAGAATACGTAGAAGAGGAAGAAGTTTGCAGCAAGGAAGATACCTAGTGCTGACATCTCAGATAACAGGAGTATTGTGCCGTAGAGTTTCTCCTTTTCTCTTATGAAATAATAGCCTACAACAGATACTGCAAGGAAGAGTATGGCAGTCATTGTCAATAATATGGTTGTTATATTTGTTAGTGCAAGACTGAATGAGAGACCAAGCTGGCTTATGTAGAGTGCTGAGAATGAAACGTTAGCATATCCTGATGTCTTTGCCACGAATATGGAAATCACGGCAAGAGCCAGTACGACTATTGAACACACTACAGTAACTTTTCCGGCATGCTCTCTGTCAAAGTATGCAAGCGGCACTAGGAATAGAAGAGGGATCAGCACGATTATTGGAAGTATGAAAGACATCAGTTACCACCATGCTTGAACAAAAATTCCGCATACTTTTCTATTACATCATGGCCTGCAGAAGGTTTTACCTTTTCAAGGGCTTTGGTTATGCTCGCCATAGATATTGAATACTCTTCTGAATCATTTATCTCACTTTCCATGGCCTCTGTCTTTGCTATGTTACATACCTTTGATATGTCGGCAGGAGTATATCCTTCTGTCATCTCCGCAATCTTTTCGTAGTCCATATCATCGCCCTTTGGCACGCCTTCCAGGTTTTTCTTGAACAGGAGCTCACGATCCTCCTGCTCTGGAGGATGAACGAATATGAGTTTCTCGAACCTGCCGCTTCTCAGCAGAGCAGGATCTATTCTCTCAGGAAGGTTCGTAGCTCCTACAACCACTATGCCTTTAGAAGACCTGATGCCGTCCATCTCCTGCAGGAACTGGCTTATAACCTGTGAGGTCAATTCAGAAGCCTCTTTTCTGCTAGGTGTAAGCGCGTCTATCTCATCTATGAAGATTATGCAGGGTGCATTCTCCCTTGCCCTGTCGAATGCTTCCTTTATCCTTGCAAGATATTGGTCGTATCCTCCTTCGGTCAGCTCTGCTCCTGATACGTTTATCATCTTGACATCGCTTATCTGGTCAAGTACGGCTTTCATTAGCATGGTCTTTCCGCATCCAGGAGGTCCAAACATAAGTATTCCGCGTATATCTTTTATCTTGTACTTTGAGACGAGCTCTGGTCTCTGCAGAGGCACCTGCACCGCATCATATAGTGCCTTTTTGGCATCCTCTAAACCTATTACATCTTCTATAGATATGTCGCCTGCCTCTTTTACCGTGTCCTCGGGATGTACCCTTCTCTCATAATCATACTTGAACTTCTCGTAATCAGCTATCTGGCGCAGCGATGTTGATGGTTTCCTGCCCTTTATTGTTGTAATCAGATCGTCATCAGTTATCGCCAGTATCTTGCTCTGTTTGCTCGCGTCTTCGGATACCTCCCTGGCAGTGTCTTCGCATATCGCCCTTATGTCTGCTCCTGAGAATCTCTCTGTCAGGGATGCAAGCTTACCGTAATCCATATCCTTTTCTATAGGGAGTTTCTTTAGATATATTTTGAATATCTTCTCCCTGCCGGACTTGTCAGGAAGAGGCATATATATTATCTTGTCGAATCTACCTGGACGCATTATGCTCGGGTCGAGAAGCTGTGGAACGTTTGTGGAACCGACTATGACAACACCTTTAGTCCTTACAAATCCATCCATCTCCTGGAGTAGCGTAGATAACAGCTCGTTGCTTATCATATCTCCCATATTTTCTCTCTTTCCAGCTATCGCATCTATCTCATCGAAGAACAGGACTGCAGGGCTGTTGCCCGATACCCGTTTGAATATCTCTGCAATTTTCTTCGACCCCTCGCCATGGAATGGGGATTCTATGTTGGAGCTCTTAACGTAGAAGAACTTTGCCCTTACCTCATTGGAGAGTGCACGCATCATTAATGTCTTTCCCGTTCCAGGAGGTCCGAAGAAGAGTAAACCTCTTGGAGGCTGTATTTTGTACGCCTCTGCTATATCCCTCTTCTCTATAGGATCCAGTACTGCATTCTTCAGCTCCTTCTTTGTCTGTTCATAATTTGCAATGTCATCGAAAGTCTCCCTTGTGAGTGTCAGTTCCTCGATGTCCTCTCCGAATTTCTCTATGAAGTCACGTTTTACTACATCAAGAACCTGTACTATATTCACATTATTGTATTCAAGCACGAGAAGCACTACTGGTGTTATAAGGAAGCCAAATATTATTATTGGATTTACAGTCAGACCTGCAGCGTATGAGAATACTACAAATGCTGCAAGGAGAACAAATGAAAAGACGCTGGCTTCCGCACCTTTATAGTAAGACCTGCTCTTGGTAACGTAATTGGTTATTACAAATATCGTTACAAGCCAGATAAGTATCTGCAGAGAGATAAGGATAAGATTTATCCCTGATGCGAGTACAACCAGCCAGTCAACGAATATGTTCAGGTCCTGTGAGATCACATTGATGCTGAATAGTGTACCATATGAAGATGCAAAAGATGGCAGGAAGGTGGAAAGCGTAGTGATAGTCCTGGATGGCACATAATAGGCCACATATGCTCCAGAAAGCTGGGAATGTGCAAGTGATGCATTGAATGCTATAGGTGCAGTATTCTGCATTCCTGTCAGTCCTGAGATTATTGCCACTAGCAGCAATGCTACGACTGTCATTGCCATGCCTCGTTTAAGCCCTATGGCAAGCACGCCTAGCACGAATATGGGTATCTCTAGGAATGAACCCAGTATTGAGAACGGGAGCATTATCAGAACGTATGTAAAGGTTATGGTCCTGTAGTGCTTATAGCCTAGGAAGAGCGAAACAGCAACGAATATGCCCATGAACCATGCCAGCAACGGTGTCTGGTATGCGACCATCGGGAAGGTCTCTCCGAGGAGCACCATGAGCCCTATGAGCGGAGAATACATAGTCAGGACGAATGCTGCCACCAGAAGTATGACGAGTAAAGGATATGGATAGAATGGAAATGCAAGAGCCATGCTCATGCATGCAAACGTTATTGCAATCGAGTCCCCGAAGTTTTTATGGCTGGCAAACTTCCTGAATAAATCTTTTACCCAATAGAAGGTCATCGGAGTATAGGTATACCTCCGTCTCTTTATCGGCGGCTTCTCCTGCTTTTCAAACGAAAGTGTGTTTTTTCGTTTATCGGCAGTAGCTTTACCCTTTTCAGAGGTCCCAGAAGGCATAATCAACCCTGTATATAAACATTTATAATAGTCGTATCTAATATAAATTTGCATCGGCCCGTTGTAGCTCAATGGTAGAGCGGCCGCCTGTAGTTTGTGACTAACTTAAACAAGTTAGAAAGCGGCAGGTTGTGTGTTCAATTCACACCAACGGGAAACATATATTGCAGGTTCTTAATGTTTTGCTGGCAATATATAGTGCATGCCTTGGTAGTGTAGTGGTCCAGCATACGAGCCTGTCACGCTTGCGACCCGGGTTCGAATCCCGGCCAAGGCGTCCATTTTTAACGACGTAGCTCCGGGTTCGAAAAACAAGCCTGAAGCTAAGCCTAAAAAAGAAAGTGGGTTCGAATTTGAAAGTCTTTCGCACCGCATTCGAAGGAAGGGGCATTCACTGAATAAAGATGAGCTTCGGAGATAGTTTAAGGTTATTCCTCAGTCCTCGATGTTTCTAAAATGAAAACTGCCATCAAGCAATTCCCTTAATTCTTCGTTATAAATCTCTTTAACGTCCTTCCGGTATAACTTCTGTGGTCCAAAATCTTAAAATACGGTGTGGTCCTTATATGATTCTGCTTTTTGGCCATACCCTGTATATTTTTGTTAAATTAATGCGTAGTAATAAAAAGTTCACAGTTTAATGGTGCCAGTATTATATATTTAGTATGATAAATAATTTTTTAGACTTGTATAGTGGTGGTTAATTAGTATAGAACTTAGGCCTGACGCGTTAAAGTTGTTTCGAAGAAGTAGTTTGTTTAGAATACTGTAGATAATATGAATAGTAGCTTTGTTTGATAATATAATTAATGTGAAGCAATGCTAAAAAACATAATATTTGACATAGGAGATACTGTTATAGATGTCTCCAGTTGGAAAAATAATCTGTCGGATGTGTTGTCTAATTATTTTTTTAAGAATTATGATATAAATAATAAAGATTTTAGCTTAGCGTTTAAATCGGCAATGGCAGAAGTTAATAATGAGGAAAAGGTAAACCCACACATTGATAAGATAAACTATGTTGGACATGCACTTGCCATAAAACTTGGTTTGAATTACAAATCCGAACAGGATATAAAACGGTTCGTAAAGAGTTTTAGAAATAGAAACTGGCGTCTTTTTGACAACTCAGAAGAACTTCTCTCAAAATTATCAAAAAAATATAATTTATATGCGGTTACAAATTCTCGTGTAGAAACTGTAAATGAGATTATGGATGTGTTTCCAATACGAAAATTTTTCAAGAGTATAATAATCTCTGAAGATTCAGGAATGACTAAGGATGATGGAGGTCTTTTCAAGTTTTTCCTGCAAAGCACAGGATTAGCCCCAGAAGAGTGCATTATGGTGGGGAACGATTTGGTAAGAGATGGGAAGGCAATGCAATTTGGGATACCTTTCTGCTTTGTTGATAGAAAAAATGATTTTAGTGAAGGGGGTTATACATTTAAAATAACAGATCTTAATGAACTGTGTAATATACTAAATTTATTCGAGAATGAACACTCAGGTCTGCCTAAGCATTCAAAGTTTTATGTGAAAAACGGCAAGCATGGACTTGGATGCTTTGCCTCTCATTTTATCAGGAAGAATGAACGTATTATGCTCTTCAAAGGTCCTTTGATAACCTATGCTCAGACAAAGACAAAGGAACACAGAGAACATTACTTTCAGACAGGGCCTGAAAGTTTTCAGGGAAAAGCGCCACTCAGAAGAAGGCCCGTAAATCATTCGTGTGATCCTAATGCAGGAATAATAGGCAGCGAGACGCTCATAGCAATTCGTAATATAAAAAAGGGTGAAGAGGTAACCTTTGATTACTCGACAACCATGTATAATGATTCTGCTACGTTTAGATGCAGCTGCGGCAGCAGGCAATGCAGACACATAATAAAGGAATTCAGATATCTTCCGGAAAAGACACAGCAAAGATACATAGAAATAGGCGTTGTGCCAAAATGGTTGCTTAAAGCCCTGGCAATCAAATAACTGGAGATTAAACTTATTATTAGATAAGGTAGTTTATACTCAATTTGTGATTCTTATCCTCTTTTTATAATATTCTAGGAACAGTTTTTCTATAGACTCTTTAATGTCCTTTATCCTCTGCATCATCTCCTTTTCCCCGGTTTCCAATGAATGTATCTCCGATATTACCTTCTCATGAGAGCTCTTGCTCTGTTGTATATATGATAGATCTGTTCTTAGCATCCTTATGCTTCTGTCAAGCTCTGCCCTTCTTCCTTCAAGAGCTCTGAGTTCGCCTATTTCAACGTATAGATTGGAATCTAACAATCCTGATATTGACTCGTTTATCCGTGAGTTGTTCTTTGCTTCTACCTTGCCCTCATTTATTGATTTTTTAAGCTCTGCGAGGAGCTGCCTGAATTCCTGATAATCGCTCTCGCTGTTTATCCTAGATGTTGGATCTGTTATGAACTCGGATAGCGTAGTCTTCCTTACTGAGAGATGATCGAATTTCTTTGAGGCTCTTTCCAATGGCAATATAAGTTGGCTAACTCTTACATTTATCTCGGATATCTTCCTGTTAAGCTCCTGCAGATCTTTCTCCTGTGAAGCAAGTGCTGTTTTGAGCCTGCCTTCCTCAGTTTCTTTTGAGTTGGAACTTGCAGATTTCAGGCTTTCGTTCAGAGAGTTAGCCATATCCTTGGCAGTGTTTAGCTCCTTTCCAAGAAGTTTTAGAGTATCAAGCTTTCCTTTTAATATATTGTATTCTGACAGCTCATCCTGCACGCCTGCAAGCTCGCTCTTCAGCAGGTCTCGCTGCCTTTCGATAATCGCGAAGGACTTCTTGAAATCGCCGAAGTGGTTCCCATAAGTATAAAGGACATACTTGAACTTGTTGTTCGCCTTCAAAGTTTCCTCTATAAAATACTCTGTTCCTGAGAGTACTTTTGAATATCTATCGTGTATGTTAGGACCTTCAGGGATTGCTAGGTTCCAATCTCCGAGTATGCGCATCAGGGTAATAGTATAGGAGTGTTTTTGGTCCTTCAGCGTGCTGGTAAAATCTATATATGGATTTTCAACATGTGGGTCTGCCGTTACCGCAGCGAAGTTTTTGCATGCGCGTTCATAGGAATTCCTGGCATTGTTCAACTCTTGGATGCATCTGCCTGCATTTGCAGCAGCATTCTTGAGCTTTTTATCGAATGAGGAATTAAGCAAACCGTATAGTGCTTCTACCTTTACATCTTCTGTTTTGTCATCTCCGCGTCCAAAAAACATGCAAACGTTTTATCTTTATGCTTTTGAATTTAATAGTATTATGTTTTTGTTCGTATCTTTTGCTGATCTATGCAAAATCAGCATATAGGAATTGGTCAGTAAGGGAGGTTTTACCTCCTCTTATTATTTACTGCGTTGAATGCCGCCCTAAGTTGCTTGGAGTTGTTCCTGGCAAACTTGCCTTTGAGCACCATATCTTCGAATATGCCTTTGTTTATAGAAGCTTCTATTACTCTGTTAGGGCTTCTGTATCCCATCTGCGTACTCTTCTGATTAAGCCAATCCCACTTTGCGTCGCTGAGCCTTAATCTTATTTCGTGTCTTGTCGCCATTTTTCCACCAATATGTTTAGAGCACTGATTTTAAAAGAGAGTTTTGCCTTTGGTGTTTATTGGAATAATCAATTCTGTTCAGCCTTGTTTACAGCTTCGGACCGGCGCGTATTATGCGCCTCATATATAAAGGATGAAACTCGGCAATCCGCATATGCTACTGTAGGAATTAATATTTGTGCTGATTAGATTGTTCGGTGGTTATTTGGCTGAAAAGCCTTTGTTTCTAGTAGGTTGTGGTTCTGACGACCATAGGATAACTAAGAATCAGGATAATGGATCTGGCAAGACAAAACCTTTGCTGCTGGCAGGTAACATAATCTCCAAAGAGCACAGTCCTGTCGCACATTCAGATGGAGATGCTGCTTATCATGCGATAATAAATGCGCTTCTTCTTGCGATAGGCGAAAGGGATATAGGGTATTATTTCCCAGATACCGATCCGAAATACTCGGGAATAAGCAGCGAAAAGATGCTTAAGCAGGTTATGGGATTCGTAGAGAAGAAGGGATATACAGTGAACAACGTTACTGTTATGATAACTGCAAAGGAGCCCAAGATCGGACCTCATGTGGAGAAGATGAAGCTGAGCATATCAAAGGCACTTGACATAGGGGAAGCGTATGTAGGAGTAGGCGCTACAAGAGGAGAGGGCTCTGGGAATGATGATGCTGGCATACACGTTGTTGCGATGGTATCACTCAAGAGTTTTGATTAGTAAGGGTTGATTATCGTGGAGAATCATGATGACATTTATTACAGGAAGGTTATCAAGCTTGGAAGCGATACCTATTCGGCATGCGCGCTTGCAAAGCTGAATATAAGTCTTAAGATAGGCAGGAAGGAGAGGTCTGGTTTCCATAAGCTTTCAAGCGTCATGCAGACCGTTTCTTTGCATGACAGGATCACACTTACTAAGGCGGATAAGGGAGAGGAGGGCATACTCGGATACTATGTGAAGGATAACATAATAGCTAAAGCCATTGATATGCTCTCAGTTAAGGCAGGTAAGAGATTATACTGCAGGATAAGCGTGCCTAAGACAATACCTGTAGCTGCGGGCCTTGGAGGCGGAAGCGCCGATGCAGCTGCAGTACTTAGGATTGCCAATACTGCCTTTGACCTGCATATGGATAATGAGGAGCTTGAAGGGATTGCCAGTGAGATAGGAAACGATGTCTCCTTCCTTTTGCATGGAGGCAGGGCTCTGGTAGAAGGGAGCAAAAGGCATAGTATAACCAGTATGAAGACGCCTAAACTGTATTATGTGATAGCAAGGCCGAAGATGAGATTGAGCACTAAGGAGATGTATGCACTGCATGATAAGACAGGCAAGGATTTCACTGAATTGGCATCAGGACTCTGCCCAGACACAAAGAGAATACTCACTATTGTAAAGGAATCAGATCCGGTAGAAAGCGGGGTCACAGGTAAGGGACCGACAGTCTTCGCAGCTTATAAAAAGTATAAAGAGTGCGAGGGTTTTGCAGAGCAGCTTTCCTGGCTCGACGGCGATGTTTATATAGAGAGAGCTGTAGACAGGTTCGTTTAGAGATTTTTATCTCTGTCAGAGAGTATCGCTTCTGCAATCGTTAGATCTGTAGGCGTAGTTATCTTTATGTTTTTGTAAGAATCTAAGTATACTTTCACCTTATATCCTATCTTTTCTGCAAGTGCAGCGTCGTCAGTAGCGTCAAATGCAGGATTCGAATGCACCTCCTTTAATACTTCGTATCTGAAGACCTGGGGAGTGTGTATTGACATGAGTTTGCTTCGATCCAGGGTTTTGCTGACCAACATAGAATCGTCGACCTGCTTTATAGTATCTGATACTGGAGATGCAGCTATTGCCACGCCTTCCTTAATCGCTTCGCTTATACCTGATTTTATCGACTCGTCTGTCACGCATGGCCTTGCTCCATCGTGGACCAGTACGAGATCGCATTTTGGCGTAGATTTTAGGCCGTTGTTTACAGACTGCTGCCTTGTAGCGCCTCCTTCGCATATCGCTTCCACTTTCTTATAGTCATATTTTGATATAAGTTCTCTACCTTTGTCTATGCTCTTTTGAGGCAATACAAGGACAATGCCGTTTATTGCTTCGCATCTCTCAAATGCATCAAGAGTATGCGCTATTACAGGCTTGCCTGCTATCTCTGCGAATATCTTGTCAATGCCGCCCATGCGCCTGCTCTCTCCCCCTGCGACTATTATGGCTTTTGTAGTGGTCAACAGCATCCGTGTATATCTCTTTTGACTGGGTTTTAATCTCTTTTCGTTCGGGTCGTAACTTGACGAAATTGATAATCGCACATTATGCAGCCGTATATGAGTTGATATTTTTACACAGGTATCAAGAATAACGACTCTAATTCTGAAAATTTAGAAAGGCATATAAATCAGGTAAATATCATATCAGAGGGTGCGATTATGGAAGCGACTATGAATAAATGCATTGAAGGGCAGAGAATACTGGATTTATGCAGAGCGGTGCGTGAAATACAGGATTATGGAAATCCTCAGATTGCACTTTCATGGATAAGACTGATAGAAGAGATTGAAGAACCGCTGAAGCTAACTAACAGGAATTTCATAAATACTATTAAAGAAATGAGCCCGGCGGTGCAGCGTGCCTATATTACAGCCATAAGGAGTACTGGAGATATTGATATGCTTACAAACGTATCCTTTATGTCTGAATTAAAAAGAATGGGGAATGAGGATGTAATAAACAGGCTAAAGAACATAAAACGCAAATATTGATTCCGTTCCTATCGTAATAGATAAAAACCGATACTATTATAGATGGTTACTAAATAAATAAATGGAAAAGGAATGGTAAAATGAAAGGAAAAGTAAAGATGTTCAATGCTGCTCGCGGCTTTGGATTTATAACGGGCGAAGATGGAAAAGACATATACGTACACACATCTGCCATAGAAGGCGGTGCAACTCTCGCAGTGGGAGATGCTGTGGAATATGAAGTTGCGGCTGGAGAACGCGGACCGGCTGCAAAGAAGGTAAAGAAGATATAAAGGCTGTCGCAGAAGGCCTTTCAGTAACGGTAGTTGGTAACTCCACTACCTTCTTCTGCCTCAGTTGCTATCCTGCCAGCAGCATGGGATATCAAGCACACCGTGTGCCTGTGATTTAGTAATTGCAGAATAATTAACCTCAGGAGTGGTAATGTCATACGATATAACAAACTGATCAGTTGTCGGAACTGAAAAGAATGAGAAATAATTATACCATAAAAATACTGAAGGACATGGCACGAAGGTAGATTTTATGAATGCAAAGGGAACGTTTGAAGTAAAGCTTAGCAAGTTGCAGCCGTATAATATTATAGCTGAGGCGAAACTTGGCAGAATGTCTATAGACAAGGAATTTTCTGGAGACCTTCAGGCAGTAAGCAAGGGAGAGATGTTAAGTGCGTTTAGCAATACCGAAGGTTCAGTTGGATATGTAGCTATAGAAGAGGTAGAAGGTATTCTACAGGGTAAGGAAGGAACGTTTATTCTTCAGCATAATGCAACTATGACACGCAACAAACAGGAACTTAACATAATAGTTGTGCCTGATTCGGGCACTGGAGAACTGAAGGGATTGATAGGAAGAATGCAGATAAATATAATCGATGGGAAACATTTCTACGATTTCGATTATAATATAAGTACAGAATAGTCAAGGTTATTCGTCCTCTTTATTTCTATGTTGGAGTAGTTACAGCAAAGTTGCAAGGATTATGAATAATCCGAATCCTAGAAGGGTAATTATAGGGTAGGTATACTTGCCCTTTGCAAAAGAATTTGTCTTTGTTAGCCCAAGGAAAGAGTTCATATTTGCTATATGGAAGAGTGTTCCTAGAGCCAGAAGCAAGACCAGAGAGCTGCTTGGAGCAAATACTATCGTCAATATTATATAGAAGATATACTCCAGTACGAAGGCTGCTTTTCCATGGTTCCATAGCCCTAACCCTACCTTAATGTCTTTCTTGGAGAAGCCCAGCACAGGCAGGTCCTTGCGATGTACTATCGCATCGAGAAACCAGTGCGAAGCTGAAAGAAGTGGAAATAGGAAGAGAATAGCCGTGTTGTTTAACAGTATTGATATGATTGCACCGAAGACGAACGCTATCGCTGTTGAAAGAACAAGGGAGTGCGAATAAGGATAATGATTAAACTTTATGTTCTTCTGAAGAGGAGATTTTGGATCCATAGTCGCTTTCTCTATCCCTAGAATTACAAGAATTGGCCATAACAGATCCGGGAAACTTACCCCTACTAAAGCTACCCACAAGGGCAGGGATGGGAATAGATAATGGAAAATATACGCTATGGCAAAATGACCTATGAACATGCTTCGATAATTTAATTTAAGATTTAATAAGCGTTGTTTTGCCATTCTCCGCATCGTTTTAATAATAAGAATATGAAAAATAGTATAGGACGCGTTCCGAGATGATTTAATGAAGTATGACAAACTGGTCAGGGACAATATACCTGAGATTATAAAGAGGGATGGGAAGAGTGCCAAGATCCACATTGCCGATGATGTAGAGTATGATAAGAGGCTTAAGGAGAAGCTTCTGGAAGAGGCGAATGAGTTTGCAAGAAGCGGAAATCCGGAGGAGCTCGCCGATGTGCTCGAAGTAGTCTACGCGATTGCGATAAACAAGAATATCCATAAGGTGCAGCTTGAGTCCATAGTGCAGAAGAAGAGGAATGAAAAGGGTTCCTTTGAAAAGAGGATAGTTCTTGAGGAGATACGCTAATCCTTATCTTTATGATCTACATTGAACAGTCCAAGGCTGCCCTTTACTCCGAATGGTTTTATCGCAGTTATGTCCGAGAGTATCCAGGCATATGCCCCTTCATACACCTTGCAGCACGCTTCTTTTTCATCTGCTTTTACCATAGGCCTTATATCAACAAGATTGGCAGTTGCAAATGCTCTGCCGGATATCTCTGATTTTGGGTCCTTGGATGCACATAGAAGCAGTTTTCCCCTGTAATTTGTCCTCCATACCCTTGTCTCTATGGTCTTTCTCCCTTCAAGCACGAGAGATGCCCATGGTTCTTTCAGGGATATGGCCTTCATAATGCCTTCTCATACTCTTTGCTTATAAAATGTGGCGTAAAACCCACTCCCTTCAGGAGTGGGATATAAGCCACAGCAATGCATATAAATTTTAACGGCGTAATAATTCTGGCCATCTTGAAAAGTGTATACAAACTCAGGGCATATCCTTCAAAGGGGCAGAAGGCAACATTAGACAGGCAAATGTCTCTTTCAAAAGAGATCTACAATCTCCTTCTTGAAAAATCGAAAGAATATTACAAAGAAACAGGCAAGACCCTCACAGAATACAGGATGAACGTCTGGATTACTCAACTAAAGAAGAACAAGCCAGAATTTGCAGAATTGAATTCGCAAGTCCTTCAGAACGTTTCGAAAAGAATATCAGATGCTTACAGGCACTTCTTTAGGAGATGTAAAGAAAACAGACACGGAAAGAATATAAAAGCAGGGTTTCCACGATATAAAAAGTTTGTATCTTCATTGACATACCCTCAGACCAACAGCTTTAAAGTAAGAAAAAAAAGGGCGCAATTTTCAAAGATAGGGGAGATAAACTTCGTGAATCACAGAGAGATAGAAGGAAAGATAAAGACAGCTACCATAAAGAAAACCAAATCACAGGAATGGTACATTACGATTACGGTTGAAAAAGAAGATACCCCTTTCATACCTAATAACAAACCAAAAGTCGGCATGGATCTGGGCATATCCCAATATGCGGTACTCTCTGATAACACGACCTATCAGAATATAAGGATAAACAAACACCAAAGAAACCACATGGGAGTTATGCAACAAAACATTTCACGTAAGAAAAGAGGTTCGCATAACAGGAAAAAAGCAGTCTGCAGATTTGCAAAATATTCTGAATACATCTCTAGAGTCAGGGAAGACTATCTACACAAACTATCCCATAACCTTGTAAATTCATACTCATTCATCGCATACGAAGAACTCAAAATTGCAAACATGATGAAGAATCATCATCTTGCAAGAAGCATAGGAGAGGAGACTTGGGGAAACTTCACCCAGATGCTGCAATACAAGGCTGAAAGTGCTGGTTGCGTGGCAGTTGGAGCGAATCCCAAGAATACATCAAAGACATGCAGTGATTGCGGAAACATCCAGGAAATATCCCTTTCAGAGAGGACATTCAACTGTAAGAGTTGTGGGATGTCCAAAGATAGGGACCTGAATGCAAGTATGAACATACTCAAGAGAGCTTTGGACTCGCAGAGTCCGAATTTTGACAGCAAAGCTGTCAAAGCTACCGAAGGGCATTCGGGAAGTCAAGCCTGTGGAGACAATGTAAGACCTTCTGTAAAGGAGGCTATCGCCGGAGAATTAGGAACTATACTTGGTGTCTCAAGATGACCAATCAAAAAGCACCATTGGAAGCCCATGTTTTAAAACGTGGGAGGATGTCACAAATAGTTACTTTAGCCTCTGTGAATCAAGGTTCATCGGCGATCTTGACTCCACATGCATCATGTTTCCAAGGACTCTTGATAGATCCTCGCACTTCGATTCCTCTCCGTGCATAGTAAAGATCTTCTTCGGAGAAGGCCTTATGTTCTTGACAAAATCTATGAGTTGCCTCCTGTCGCTGTGTCCTGAGAACCCTTCAACTGTTCTCACCTGCATCTTTACCTTCATCTGCTCCAGCTTCCCATCCTCTCCAGGAAGGGCTATCTCCGTGACCTTGTTCTGTATTCTTCTGCCAAGGGAGTTCGCGCTGTTATAACCTACAAAGACAAGAAGGTTCTTCGGGTCCTCAGCCATCTCCTTGAAGTAGGCGAGGCTCGCTCCGCCATTAAGCATACCTCCGCTTGCCAGAATTACCGATGGCCCTTTGTCAAGTATCTCGCTCTTCTCTCCCTTCGCTATCTCGAATATCTCGCTCTCAAAAGGCGAGTTGTTGTTTAGTATGCGCTGCTGTACGCTGTATTTAAGGTATTCAGGATATGCTGTATGTATCGCACTTGCTTCCAGTATCATGCCGTCAAGGTATATCGGTGCCTCCATCTTGTACTTGGGGCTGTTGTTTATGTAGTTCTCAAGCACCAGCATGAGTTCCTGCGACCTCCCTACAGCGAACAGAGGTATAATTACCTTTCCCCCGTTGTTGACAGTTGCCTGTATTGCGTCCAGCAGCTCTATCTCGGATTCCTTCCTGTTCTGAGTTATGTCCCTGGGGCCGCCGTAGGTGCTTTCTGTGAACAGTGCATCTATCCTCGGATATCTTGTATCTGCTTCATCAAGCAGCCTTGTGAATCCGTACTTGTAATCTCCGGTAACTACGGCATTGTACATGCCCTCGCCTATGTGAAGGTGCACGGTTCCGCTCCCTAGGATGTGTCCTGCGTTATGATATGTGAGCTTTATCTCGTCTGTTACATTAGTTACCTCTCCGTAGTCCCTTGTAACCATGTGCATGAGCATGGTCCTGACATCTTTTTCTCCGTACAATGGAGTGCCTCCGCTCTTTATCACCAGTCTTGTGTAATCGTATAGGAGCAGGGCTGCAAGATCCCTTGTTGGAGGAGTGCAGTATACAGGACCCGTATATCCGAATTTGTACAGATAAGGAACGAAGCCCATGTGATCCATGTGCCCGTGCGTAAGTATGACTGCATCTATGTCATTTATCGTTGCGTTCATGTTCGCAACATATGGGAACGCCTTGTTCTCCCCCGTAGTATTGGCTTCTGTGCCCTTTATACCGGGTTCTGGGCTTATTCCACAGTCTATAAGTATCTTTGAATGATTGGTCTCTACAAGCATGCAGCTCCTTCCTACCTCCTTGAAACCTCCCAAGGCCGTTGCCTTTATCCACTCGCTCTTCATTATAGGCTTGTTTATCTTATTGCCTATGCTATCAAGAAATCTCTTCCTGAATGGACTCTCCTTGAACAGCATGTTCCTGACTCCTTTTATAACGTCGCTGTTCATTGTAGGTATTCGCAGCACTTTTGGTATCCACTTTGTATCGCTTATTATGTTGATAAGATTTGTTCCGCCCTTGCCTATTACAAGGCCTGGCTTAAGCGCTTCTATATATACTTCTGAGAATTCCGGTACGAAACGTATCCCTTCCTCAGGTATGCCTGCTTCTGGAGGCACTATCTCCTTTATCCTTTTCACAGCAGACTCGGGATCCATAAGCTTTGAAGACTCGCTCCTGACTATCAGCCTCTTCTTTATAGCCACAGATATGTTCCTTATTATGCTCTCGTCCTTATAAACAAAGGAAACGTTGTTAACGTAGACGGCTACATCAGGGCCTTCGAAGTCCACCTTTGTGACTCCGGCATCTGCAGGCATCAGCCTTCGCACTTCTTCCAATAAGTCTTTGTTTGTTGTTTCTTCTGACACTTAACCACAAGAAATGTAATTAGAAATTTTTGTTATTCTTACGCGGCTTTGGAGATCTTCTCAATCTCGTCCTTCGTATACTCCTTATACCCCTTCTTTGTTATAGAGATTATTTTCATGTTTCCGCCGGTCGCCGAATCCCTTCTCATTGCTATGCTCAATGCTTTTGCAACATGTTTTATGCCTTCCTGTACGCTCAGCTTTTCCTGATATACACTTTCAAGATAGCCGAGGGCTGTAAGCGAACCGCTGCCAGTACTTGTGTATTGACTCTCCTTTGTATATCCGCCAAGAGGATCCATATCATAAAGCTCAGGCGTTCCGTTTGTGAAGCCTGCCATTATCAACTGTACCATGAATGGATACATCTTGTTCTCCTGAAGCACTATAGAAAGCAGTGATGTCGCTGCCCTTGGTGATAAGCTCTTCTTTTCCTCCATCGCATATATCTGGTCCTGTGCGGATACCAGCTTTATCAGGTATTCAGCATCACCTACGCCTCCTGCTATTGTCATTGCAAGCGTATCATTTATCTTGTATACCTTTACAGCTTCCTGAGTTGCTATGAATGTGTCCATGGTTGCTCTTGAATCTGCCCCAACCACTACACCATCTTCGCATATTATGCCAACGGTCGTAGTACCCTTTTTCATCTTCTCATAAATTGACTTTTGATCCATTACAAAACCTACATAAAGTACAGATTAGAGGAATATAAAAACAAAATAAAATTCTATATTATAAGGCTACCATTACCTATAAAATACTTGCTATTTTCTGTTGACTCACCATAGGCGAAGTCGTGATGCTTGTCAGTTATCCTTACCTTGTAGACCTTTCCTATCCTGGTCTTCTGGTTCTTGACGAAGACAACAAAGTTGTTGATTCTTCCCATTCCTTCGCCTTGCGGGCTCTTTGCAGAGACCCTCATGTCGTACACCTGTCCCACTTCGAGTTCATTCATGTTTGTATCCATTCCTACCAACCCTGTTAAATATAATTGGTCGCTAATTAACCAGGGATCCCATCCGATATGAATTATACTGTATCGCCTATTTAAATCTTTTCTCCAGATTATATGGATGACGATGCGCGTTTGCAGTCGTTTTGCTACTTTTTCGTGAAGGTTATGTTTGAGATGCCGAATGTCAGACCCTGCACCTGTGTCTGGAACGTGGAGTTGGGCTGGTAAAAGGAGATCTGGTCAAATCCCTGCTCCAGAGTGGTATTTAATATATAATGTTTGTCAAGCGTTCCCAGAGTTACATTTTCAACAAGGTTGTTGTTAAGATATGTGTACATGTTTGTATTTCCGTCGTATGTTGTTGCGTTGAATCCTATCATTACATTTGTAGTGTTGGGTGCATAGATTATCAAACTTCTGTAGTTGCTGCCTATCCACATGTTCGACAATGAGCTGTACTGAGGCTGGCTGCATATTGTCGAATAATAGCATGCGACTGCGCCTGAAACCCACTGCGTTGACCCTATGGGATATGCGACTATTGATTTGCCTGCGTGTTCTGATATTGCAGTTTTTGTAGAGAATATGAATGTTGAATTTGTTGCTGCGCCTTGTCCGAATACAGATGTCAGATAATTGTACAGTATGTCCTGTTCGGTACTGTTATATGCGGCTCTTGTAACTGTTACGAAGCTGGCATTATACAGAGCAAGGAACAGGATCGTTTCGTTAGTCACGTTCTCGTTTACCGGAGAGGCGTATTCCAATGTTGGAGAGTACTGCAGTGTGAGTGCCTGTTCTGATAGAGGAATCAGCGATACTGAAAGAGTCTGCGTTGTGTTTGACCTGCTCGTGTATCCGCCGATAAGCGGTTTCTTTGTTGCCGTTACATAATAGGTCTCCATCCCTGTGAACCGTGCAGGAGCATCTCCTCCCTGTGGCAGTGAAGGCAGCATGAGTACAGATGAGTTACCAGTAGTATTGCCTATGGCATAGTATGCAGAAGGTATTTTTGCACCCATATACAACTGCGATGATCCAGGAGGGGTAGCTATACCGGCATACTCTACAAGGATTATTATGCCGATTATTGCAGCGTATATTAGCTTTTTCTTGTCATCCTTATTCTCTGTTATTTTCATGAAGCCCATAGCTGCCATTATTGCCATTGCTATAGTGACTATCATGTCAAATCTTCCGGGCTCCCTTATTATGTTGAGATAAGGGATATGCAGGTATAAGGAGTATAGGGTCGGTATTCCAGTAACTGTATTATATATCTGCACATACGGCCCTAGTGCCAGAAGTATGTATATTGCAAATATTATTATCCAGAATAGCAAGTTTTTGAGCTTGTTGTTCTTGTAGTCGTAGAATATGCCTATTATCATTAAAATTAGAACAGAATATCCAATGTATGATACTCTCTCCCCCACATTCATCGCGAATGAGACTCCCTGATAAGTTAGGGCATATATCTGGGTTGCGTATGATAGAGATATCCCATGGAAGAATGGATTGTCATAGCTTGGCAGGAAAAATGAGAGCGCGTTGTCACTCCACTGCATGTTGTCATATATTGCAGATTGCTGCGATGCTACTGAGAAAGCGGATTTAAGATGAGGCGCCATGGCTATCAGAAAGGGAGAGAATAGTATTGCTATTGCAACTATCATTATTCCAAGATTAACAGCTGCCTGCTTCTTGTGCACCTCCTTTCTCTTTATTATAAGTAGCAGCACTGCTGCGATTATTGCAAATAGGAACAGCATTATGCCCTGCTCTATATCACCGACAAAGGTAAGAAGAATGAAGCTTATCGCAGCTAGTATAGGGTATCTTTTCTTGCTTTCGAATATGCTCTTCATCAGGAAGAGTATGAATAGTGGGACAAACTCTATCAGGGTCCAGTCAAGGTGACCCTGAGCCTGGGCTAGGTGCATGGGACTGAACGCGAATATCAGGCCTGCTATGAATGAGGCATACTTATTTCCTGTGATGTAGTATGCCAGCATATACATGAATAATCCTGAGAGGGCGAATGCTGTGAAGAATAATACGTTGTAAGCGAATGCCGAGCTGACCTGCTGCAGCGGCCATGTAACAAGTCCTGCGATAGGAGACATGGTCTGGGTTACAAAGTTGGCTCCTACCGGATAGTATAAGAGATGTGTAAAGTATGGAGATGAATGAAGGGTGAATATCGAATATGGAACCCACCACAGGTTAAACATTGACTGGAAGACATCTCCGTAGCCGCTTGGTACAACTGTGGTTATGTTGATTGTGAGATACCAAAATATGACAAGCGCTATTGCAAGATATATCAGGAATAGTTTGTATTCGAGCATATATCTTTTGAGCACGTCTTTTACATCCTTGTAATTAACCTCCATGTTAACCATATATGAATCAATAGAATTAAGATTAATTTACATGATAAGTTATAAAATCTTACTAATATATTCTGGTGTGCAATGTTCTTGCATTTCAAAGGTATTTCATGCCGGATGAAGAAACATTGAAAGAGGAGCTTGGTGTCGGAGGAGAGACTGTTAAGAATTTCTCAGCCATGTTTACCGGGACTGTAGCGAGCATATTAGTAAGCCTGGTGATATACGTATCGATAGCCAGACTTCTCGGGCCGGCTAATTACGGAGTGTACACATTCGCATTCGGATTTGGAAACCTGGCAGTTGGATTGCTAGGAGGTTTCGGGATAGGGAATTACCTTGTTAAGAACATAACAGAAGCAAGGACAATGCGTGAGGGAAGACTTCTTGACAGCATACTTGCCAGCGGTTATACTGTAATAATAGCAATAACTTTTGTGCTCATGATAATAGGCATACTTATTAGCAGCAGCATATCTGCCATATCTCTTAACAACAGCTCTGACTACATGCTTCTGATAATAGCAGTTATTGCCATATTTTTCGGAACGCTAGAGGCTGTCTCGGAAAATGCATTGGTGGGTTTTGGGAAATCAAACATTGCCGTAGCTACAATGGTAGGATCTGATTTCGTATGGCTTTTTGTAGGGATAGCCTTGATACTTCTTGGTTACGGTGTCCTCGGGGCGCTGATAGGCCTTCTGCTCGACAACTTAGTCGGGTCCATAGCTGCTGTTTATTTTGTGGTGAAGGAGAAACACAAGTATGGTGCGAAGGGTTTCAGGTTTGCTACTAAGCAGGAACTGTATGATACAGTTAGATTCTCTGCACCTATAGGAATGAAGAACCTTGTAAGCGCGGGCATATCCAACTTCGCAATTGTACTTTTGGGATTTTACGTGACAAAGAGCATCCTTGGGGACTATGGAGTGGCGATGATGGGTTTTGCATTCGTCTCTGCCTTTTACGGAAATGTAACGCATGTGATGCTGCAGTCATTCTCAAAAGCAAGGAAGTCAAAGGAGAAGTCTGAGCTCAATAAGACTTATGGACTTACTCTCAAGTATTCTCTGCTATTGGTTCTGCCTATTTTTGTATATATGATACTTTTTGCAAGACAGGGAGTTTATCTTATCTTTTCGCATAGTTATGTCAATGCTCCCCTTTACCTCAGCTTAATGGTGGTTGGGGTTTTCATAAATACAATATCTATCTATCTGTCAACCCTATTCATCTCTGAAAGCAAGACTTCTAAGGTCTTCAAGTATTCAGTTATATCTGCAATAATACAGTTTGTTCTGCTTATACTGCTTGTTCCTTACTTTGTCAATTACATCGGTCCTGTTGAAGGACCGATAGCGAGCATACTTTCCGTATTCATAATAGGGAGCGCGGTTAATGACATGCTTTACATAAGAGGTACGGGAAAGATGCTCTTCTTCAGTATAAGCAGGGCAAGAGTATACCGAGTGCTTTTTGCAAATGTGTTGCTTGGTGTTATAACTGCACTCGTGCTGTTGATAACCAATAGTACATGGGTAATGTTTTTAGGAGCTGTCGTACTGGTATTGATATACCCGATACTTTTAGCATTGCTAAAGATAGTCGATAGGGGGGATATAGAAAAGATACGCGGTTTTGCGCATATGCTTAAACTGATAGGCAGGCCCATAGTATGGTTTTTAAGGTATACTGACTTCTTTATAGTTAGAATATGGGGTAAAGATGCGATATAAAGAATTTACCGTAGTACTGCCAACCCTTAATGAAGGCAGGAATGTTGCAGAGCTGGTCTCTAGACTTAAGAAGAGTTACATAGGCATATGCGTCATTGTGGCTGATGATGGTTCGAAGGACAATACTAGGGAAGAGACTATCCGTATGAACAAGAAGTATGGCAATGTAAAGTTCATAGACAGGAAGAGACTTGGGAGGGAGAAGGGACTTACGGCAAGTGTGATAGACGGTATAAAAGAGAGCAAGACCAAATACGTTATAGTCATGGATGCAGACATGCAGCATCCTTACCAGATTGTCGGAAAGATAGCAATGAGACTTCTTCAAGGAGACAAAGTAGCTGTTGGAATAAGGGCCGAGGTTGAGAATTGGCCATTTTACAGGAAGTTCGTTTCTAAGAGTCTGATAGTAATAGGATATGCTGTGCTCTTCATTCGCGGGTCCCAGTCCTGTGGAGACATATTCTCTGGATTCTTCGGTGTCGATAAGGAGTTTTTCATGGGCGTGTATTCTAGGAACAAGAGTAGGTTTGTAGGGAGAGGATTTAAGGTTCTCTTTGACCTGTTGAAGTGCGTTAAGAAGAATGATGTAAAGACTTCTGATGTGCCTTACGTATTCAGGAATAGGAAGTTCGGCGAGTCAAAGGCAGGGGCAAAGCAGGTTCTTGATCTGCTAAAATCATTTGCTAGCTGACCTGTTTATAGCTTCTTTGACGAAACTTACAAAGAGAGGTGCAGGGCTCTCAAGTCTTGATTTAAGCTCCGGGTGGGACTGCGTACCTATCCCAAAGCCACTATTCCACTCTATAAATTCGACAAGATCTTCTTTTGGGTTTATTCCTGCAATGACGAGACCTTTGTTCTTCATTGTCTGCCTGTACTTGTTGTTGAATTCATACCTGTGCCTGTGTCTCTCAGTTATCTTCTTGCTTGCGTATGCACGATAGGAATGTGTGTTTGGGGAGAGAGCGCATTCGTATGCTCCAAGGCGCATCGTTCCGCCTTTGGTCCTTATGCCGCGCTGCCATTCGATTATGTCTATTACATTGTACTTTGTCTTCGGATTCATCTCTGTGGAATTGGCATTCTTCAGACCGCAGGCATTCCTCGCGTATTCAACAGCCATGAGCTGCATGCCTAGGCAGAGCCCGAGGAAAGGCAGACCGTTCTCCCTTGCATATTCTATTGCGTTTATCATTCCTTCTGTACCACGTTTGCCGAATCCTCCAGGGACTATTATGCCATTAAGCCCGGAAAGCCGCTTTGTGCCACTCTTCTTCTCAAGGTCTGTAGATTCAATCCAGTCAATGTTTACACGTACATTGCTGAAAGCACCTGCGTGTATAAGTGCTTCGCGCAAGCTAGCATAAGAGTCCTTAAGGTCGGTGTACTTGCCGACAATCCCTATGTCAATCTTCCCCTTGGGAGTCCTGATTTTATCAGTCATGATGCCCCATGCATTAAGCTTCTGTTTGTTTATCCTACCTGAAAGACCGAGATCCTTTAGCAGGACCTTGTCCAGTCCCTGCTCCATGAAATGGAGTGGCAAGTGGTATATAGTATAGTCATCTGAATCGTCTATCACTCTTTGAGGTTCAAGATTTGAGAACAGGGAGATTTTGTCCTTTGCCTTTTTCTCGAGAGGGGCTTTTGATCTGCATATTACTACGTTTGGAGATATCCCTACCTGCTGCAGCTGCCTTAGCCCTATCTGCGTTGGCTTCGTCTTCTGCTCCCCCACAACATCAAGTGCAGGAACGTAGGTAAGGCATACGAAGGTGACATCATGATTTGTTGCAAATTGCCGCATTGCTTCTATGAAGTAGCTGTTCTCTATATCGCCTACTGTACCGCCTACTTCTATTACAAGGACATCAGGTTCCTTCTTCTTGTAGACGTTTTCTATATTACCCATTACCTCATTGGTAAGGTGAGGGATTATCTGCACATCTTCTCCCAAGAAACCGCCTTTCCTCTCCTTTGTTACAAGTTTTGAGAAAAGCTTGCCGCCGGTTATTGAAAGGTCTCCGGTAAGGTTCTTGTTCAGGAAGCGCTCATAAAGGCCGAAATCCATATCTACCTCACTCTTATCATCGAGCACGAATACCTCACCGTGCCTGTATGGATTCATTGTGCCGCAATCATAATTCAGGTATCCATCGAACTTTACCGGCAGTACCTTAAGGTCGTAAAAATCGAACATCTTCATTATCGCGGATGTTACAGCTCCCTTGCCCAGGCCGCTCATCAGCAAGCCTAACACAACGATATATTTCGGAGGCATGATAGATTTGCCCTGGAAAATATTATATATACTCCGCAAAGGAACGTTTTATTAAATTTCATAACTATAAGTAGCTGTGATTTTATGAACGTGAAGATAGGAGATGAAGCCCCGAAGAAGGTGAATGCTTTTCTGGAGATACCTAAGGGTTCGAACATAAAGTACGAGTATGATGAAAAGAACGAGGTCATAAAAGTTGACAGGATACTTCATACGTCTATGGTTTATCCTTACAATTATGGATTTGTACCTGAGACTCTTGGAGAGGACGATGACCCTCTTGACATAATGGTCATAACCTCAAGTTCATTCGCACCTGGAACGATAGTGAAGGTAAAGCCCATAGGAGTCTTGCTGATGAAGGATGAAGAGGGTATAGACACGAAGGTCATGGCAGTGCCTGTTGAGAAGATAGACCCTTCTTCTAAGAACATAAATGATATCAAGGACCTTGATGAGCACACAAAGGAGATGATAGCGCACTTCTTCTCTTATTACAAGAGTATAGAACCTGGTAAGTGGGCAAAGACTGAAGGATGGAAGGGCGCCGAAGAGGCGTATAAGTTCATAGAGAAGGCACTCGATAGGGCAGCTAAGGAAGAGTAGTCAGGATACGCTGAATGTGCCTGGCGGCAGATGCTGCATTATGTAGTCTATATCTGCATAGCCTGTAATCTTTGCTATGCGCTTTGCAGCGTCTGATTTCTTGTCCTTGCCAGGTTTTATTATCGCCCTCTTCTTTATCCCCAGGTTTATTGCTGTTGGGACAGGGCAGACGATGAATGCTGAATTATCCGCTTCCTCTTTTGAGAAGGCGGCGAGTTCTAGTGCCATGTTCTTGTGCCACTCCCTCTCGCCGGATAGCAAAAAACTGCCCGTGCCAAGAGAGCCCTTCTCCTTTGACTTTGAGACCTGATCCCTTTTCAGAGCATAGACATTCACTGTTGATGCACCGCTCTCCCATGCCTTTGAAAATGCTCCAGCAAAGGCGGCAGCTTCCTCCCGTACCTCTGAAGATGAACTTTCGCCTTTTTTCAATATGGTTACCGAAGCCCCGAATACATCCGCATGGAAGAACAGGTCACCGTTTTCGAAGTGCTTGGCGTTTATCTCCTCGTTCTGCTTTGCGCTCCTGCCTCCGATGACAAGTGAACCGTCGCTTGCGAAGAACCAGTTGAACCTTTCGTACCACTTCTGCTCCCGTTTCTCCTTGAGCTCTTTTTTCTTTACGTTCTTCTCAGCGTGTTTCTTTCTGCCTTCCATTTCGATTATGGCAGCCAAGGCTCCTTCCGTCTTCTTCTTGGCTACCTTTGACATCTTGTAGTATCTGTCTGCATTCTGCTGTGCAGACTTGGTAAAGTCTATCTCTATTTTCATAAGCATCTGCTGGATAGATTACAGGATA
>JAJYED010000031.1 GCA_021790305.1 Microcaldota archaeon | reverse complement strand
AGGTTGTCTATCTCCCTCTTCCTGTCAGCCGACCTTAAGTTTAAGAAGTACTCAAGGCCGTTCTGCTGCGAATATACGGCCCTGGAGAATAGGTCATAATCCATCTTCAGAAGCTTCACGATCTCCTCTGTAACCCTTTGGGGCTGGCTCTGCAGATATACCCCATCTCTCTTAAGAGTAGCAGTAGAAGGGGAGTTCTGGTTTATTACCCGCTCCACTTCGTAGGAGGTGCCATTGATCTCAAAGGATAGCTTTACTCTGGCAGTATCCTCCTGTTTCGGCTTTGACCTTATTAGATAGGATACGTTGGTCCTCCTGTGTTGTATTGAAGGGAAGTTGCCGAAAAGAGCGTATGCTATGGCATCCATTACAGAACTCTTTCCTGACCCCATCTGCCCTATGAGTATGTTGGTGCCCTTTGAAAAATCAAGCTTTGTGGACTTGTGGGTCTTCCAGTTGTATAGCTCTATAGAGGTTAGCATAAGCACACTTCCTGCTTATATTTGAGAAGCAAATATTATAGAGCGAATGGTGCAAGAAGGTTTACAGCAGGCTTTCATCAGCTACTTCCACTTCCTTTACTCCCTGGAACTTCTTTAGCTTGCTTTCGTACTCGGTGCTGCCGTCGCTGTCTTCATGGACGAACATTACCTTGATTACCTTTATCCCGAACCCTATATCCTCCATCTGCACGCTTGTGGGCTTCATCTCTGCAGATATGCTCTTTAGTATAGACTCAGGGTCTGCTCCGTCTTCGGCATATACCTTGAATACTGTCGCTACCTTTCCCATCTTAAGGACCTTCGTACGAGCACACTGTGCACGTGTAAGGAACGTGCTTCTCCCTGCAGGTATAGCATCTGTATATACTGCTCTCTTTGCACTTCGGGCACTTGAACTTTGAGTACTCTACAGTAAGCCTTCCGCAAGAAGAGCATTGGTGTTTCGGTGATTCTGTCATGTTCTCACTGGCATTATTTAAAATAGTGGTTTAATATAAGAAAGAACATATAAAAATATTTGCAAGGGCATGTGGTGTAACTTGGATAGCACGGCGGCTTGCGGAGCCGTAAGTTGCGGGTTCAAATCCCGTCATGCCCGTTCAACAGCTATCAACCGTATGCTCTCTTCACCGCAGGCCTTCTCTCGATCGCATCGGCCCATCTCTTTAGGTGCGGGAAGCCGTCTATGCTCTTTCCCAGGGATTTGTATGATACTATCCATGGATAGCAGGACATGTCTGCTATCGAGTATTCGCTTGAGATGAATTCCAGGTCTGCAAGATGCTTGTCCAGTACTCCGAGTAACCTGGTAACTTCCTTGTCGAAACGGTCTATGGTATAAGGCACTTTCTGATCCGCATATACGCTGAAATAGAAGAGCTGGCTCGCCATTGGGGCCAGTCCACCTGCCTGCCAGAAGAGCCATTGTATTGCCTCTTCACTCTCTCTGAAGCCCGTAGGCATGAACTTCCCTATCTTATGTGATAGGTACAAAAGGATAGCGCCTGACTCGAATACGTGCAGCTTTTCTATCCCGCTTGAAGGCTGGTGGTCCACTATTGCAGGTATCTTGTTGTTAGGGGATATCGCAAGGAATTCGGGCTTGAACTGCTCTCCTTTTTTAAGGTCTATCGGGATTATCTTGTATTCTATGCCGCTCTCTTCCAAAAATATTTTTATCTTCATGCCGTTCGGTGTTGGCGCAAAGTATAGGTCTATCATTTGATCATATCTCATTTGAAGGGCATCCTATAAAAATACAGCATATAAGTGTTCCCGTAGCATGATAATTAGCGATGCTTAATCCTTCCTTGCGTACTTTTTGTATGTGAAATCCGCGAACTCTTTTGTTTCTTTCAGATCCCATTCCTCAGGTTTTATCTCTGGAAAGTATGTGTCTCCGGAATAACTCTTCTTTATCTTTGATATGTGGAGCGTATCTGCCATAGGCAGCATTGCAGAATATATCTGTGCTCCCCCTATGCAGAAGACCTCTCCCTGATAATTGTGGGTTTTCTGCATCGCTTCCTGTATAGTCTTGCAGACTATCACTTCTGCCTGCTCCCGCATTGTCGTACTTATGACTATGTTTGTGCGGTTTGGCAGAGGCCTGAACTTTGGAGGGAGTGAGTCCCAGGTATTCCTGCCCATTATCACTATGTTTCCTGTGGTGAGCTCCTTGAATAGTTTGGTCTCCTCAGGTATTTTCCAGGGTATGCTGGCTTTGTTCCCTATGACTCTGTCTTCGGTCATGGCTGCGATTATGTTTATGGCCATCTTTACACTTATCTCCGTTTAAACTGCTATCTCGAAGTCTATCTTGTCATGGCTTTGATAGTTCTTCAGAACCGTGTCGGTGTACTTCCATTCGAAGATATTTGTGAATTTTTCTGTTTCTATTGTTGGAGGGGTGAAAGCTCTTGGATTTCTTGACAGCTGCTCTTTTGCTCCTTCCAGGTGGTTTTCATATATGTGTACGTCTCCGAGGAATCCGACGAGCTTGCCCTCTTTAAGGTTTGATTCCTTGGCAAGCAGATGCAGCATGAGACCGTAGCTTGCTATATTGTACGGAAGGCCGAGCATGGTATCTACGGATCTTTGGTTCCACAGGAGGTTGAGCTTATCGCCTATCACAGTTACTTGGAAGCCGTAATGGCACGGTGGCAGAGCCATCTCGCTTATCTGCTGCGGGTTCCATGCAGATACTATCATCCTCCTGTCAGTAGGATCTTTCTTCAATGTCTCCACCAGCTTTGCAAGCTGGTCTACGCCTTGTCCGTTATAATTGGCATTATATGTGGAATAAGGGGCGTTGAAGTGCCTCCATTGGTATCCGTAAACAGGTCCAAGGTCCCTCTCTTCGAGCATCTTTTTCTTCATCTCTTCCGTATGGCCGTATGGGGCTAATTTTGGACTTGCCCATTCGTCCCATATGTGGTTTCCTCTTTCCTGAAGCCACTTCTTGTCAGTTATTCCCTTTATGAAGAATTCAAGTTCTAAAGATATGTTCTTGAGACCCATCTTCTTGGTTGTGAGGAGAGGAAATCCACTGGTCATGTCGTGTTCAAATACAGTTCCTGCTATTGCAAGCGTCCTCACTCCGGTCCTGTTATCCTTCCATTCACCTTCATCCATTATCTTCTTGACGATCTTAAGGTACTGCTCATCGGCAGTTACCCTTGCCTGGGAAACTATAGGTTTGATCTTTTGCATAAAATCACTTCATTTCAACTCTATCTCATCGTAAAGCGGGAAGCGCCTTGAGATCTCCAGTACCTTTGCACGAACCTCCTTAATCTTCGGGTTCTCTTTTATCTCTGCTCTGAATCTTTCCATGTGTCTTTGGATCTCTTCCTTGTTCTCAGGGAGCTTTTCATCCTTTATCTGATTTAATACCTCTGCAAATAGCATGCCTATTTCCTGCATCTCGGCTTCCTTCATTCCCCTTGTGGTTAGCGCAGGGGTCCCTAGCCTGATCCCGCTTGGATAGAAAGGGCTTGATGGCTCCCCTGGTATTGTATTTTTGTTTACAGTGATGCCTGCAGCTCCGAGAGCTTCCTCTGCGAAGATGCCGAGTCCGTTTCCGAACGGCGTCAAGTCTATGAGTATTAGATGTGTGTCGGTACCATTAGTAACAGTTGTGATTCCGTTATTCATTAGAGATGATGCAAGCACCTTTGCATTTTTTACTACCTGGTCTGCATAGCCCTTGAAACTTGGTTGTGAAGCTTCCAGAAGAGCCACTGCTATCGCAGCCGTCTGATGATTGTGTGGACCGCCTTGCATTCCCGGTATTATAGTCTTATCAATCTTCTTCCCAAGATCAGGATCTTTCTTCATTCCCTTCTCTGTTACCATTATAATCGCGCCTCTGGGACCGCGCAGCGTCTTATGTGTAGTAGTAGTCACTATATGAGCATAGTCTACAGGGCTCTTGTGCGCTCCTCCTGCTACAAGCCCTGCGATATGGGAGATGTCTGCAACAAGGTATGCGCCGGTATCTTCTGCTATGCTTGAGAACTCTTCGAATGGGAATTCTCTTGGATATGCAGTATATCCTACCCAGATCATCTTTGGCTTGCTATCCTTTGCAAGCTTTCTCACTTCTTCCAGATCTACCATGCCGTCTTTCTTTACATGATAGGGTATGCTGTTGAATGTCTGTCCGGTTACACTCGTCTTCCATCCATGCGTCAGATGTCCGCCGTTAGTAAGGTCGAGGCCCATTATGGTGTCTCCAGGCTTGCATATGGCAAAATAAACGGCAAGATTTGCAGGGGATCCTGAATAAGGCTGCACATTGGCATATGGAACCTTGAAGAGCTTCTTTGCACGCTCCGAAGCAAGTGTCTCTATCTTATCGATGAATTCGTTGCCGCCATAGTATCTCCTTCCCGGGTATCCCTCAGAGTACTTGTTAGTAAGTATCGATCCCGATGCCTGCATTACAGCGATGCTGGTGAAATTTTCTGAGGGTATCATTTCGAGTCCGTCCTGCTGCCTTGCAAGTTCCGATTTTATATATTCGTAGATCTGAGGATCAGTATCCTTTATTTTATCATACCACATAAAAAGACCTGAAGATACCTGCCTGAGAAGGGATTTATTACTTACGCACGGCATTCATTACAGCATTATTATTTATCTGAAGTGGAAGGATATCTCATCTTTCCAGCTCGTCGGGAGCTTTATTCCTGTCATGTATCCTATTGCTGCAAACTGGCCCTGATGGAAGGTCTCATGCTCTATCATCATCTGGACTATGCCGTATGCAGAGCTCTTCCTTCCCATCACTTCGTATATTACTGAATTCCAGTCATTAATCACGTATGTAACCTTGAAGAAGTATTCATCAGACGTCTTTAGTATCCTTGTCATCTCTGCACGCTCGTGTATCTTGAATCCTGGAGGGGCCATCCTTGAGAAATCTGCCTTCTTCCCGTTAAGCACATCTGTATAATGGCGCTGCATTAGTGCAAGCTCGTATATCTGCTTGCCCATGCTGTCGTATATTGGCCGCTCTATTTTCTTGTTCAATATATAGACAGGAACTACCCTTACAAGATCATAAGTAAGCTTTCGCACCTGTTTCCAGTGCTGAAGAATGCTTGCCACTCTTTCCTTGTCTTCCATGTTATCACTTCTTGAAGAATCTGTTTACCCTCTCTTTGTTGTTTATTGCCTCGTATACTGAATATCTTCTTATTACCATTGCCTTTATTTCGTCTGGATTTGCGTGTGAGAGCTTTGCCAGTCTCTCTGCCTGTCCTAGTTTGTTTGAGTATTTATTATAGGCTGCTCTCGCTGCGGAGAGAGCATCTCTCTCATGTATGCTATTCACCTTATAGGTTGAGAGCTCTTCGTTCTTCTTCCATACAGGAATGTCATCCTTTGGTGCGAAGAGCACGCAGTTGAATATCGAAGCGAGCTTTCTTACAGTATCCTGGGACTTTTTCTTGTCTCCAGATATGACGACTGGAACTCCTGATTCCCGTATCTTCTCTACGAACCACGGAAGGCCTGAGGATTTTGCGGTGTACGACGACAATATGTTCCCATGAAGGTCCATGCACGCTATTGCAGAGGTCTTCCCAGTGTCTATACCGACTATAATGTGATTCATCGTATCAGCATAAGCTGCTGTTGGCATAGCATACCGCATTCTGAGCGGTCTGCGGAAGCGATTCGTATTCGCAGTTCGTTATTACTGCAGGAGAGGTCGTTATGTTGTAATAGTCTGACAGCAGGTTCTGCCTCTGGAATACCTGTGGATAATTCGAGAGGCATGAAGAGAGCTGAGTGTTGTTAAGACCAGTTTGGTTTGCAATTGAAGCAAGTGTCTGCGGGGAGACGTACGAATTTGTATATACAGAATTCAGGTTCTCCGAGAATTTGCTAAAGTTCGGCTGTAGAGATGCGCAGAACAGGTATCCAGATAATGCCTGGGCATCGGCTATCCCATACTGCTTTGCAATCCCTACTGAAGCCTGTGTGTAAAGCATCTTCACCGTTACGTTTACGCTGCTGTTGAATCTTTTTTCAAGGGCAGTCATGTTTGACAGGCTTGCTATCGAACCAGGCGAGTATGGATCTATGAACCAGAATACCTGCACAGGCTTCTGCTGAAGGCAGGAATACTTGTTTGCAAGCTTTATCACTCCTGTTGATACTAGCTTGTTCTGAGAGAG
>JAJYED010000030.1 GCA_021790305.1 Microcaldota archaeon | reverse complement strand
ATTGCTTAAGGCGCACAACATATACGGGGCAGAGGTAAAGACAAGCGGCTTTTCAGGATACCTGTGCGAGCTGCTCATACATCACTTCGGTTCATTATACTCCCTACTTAATTACATGTCGCGTGCTCAGGATGTAATAGTGCTGTTTCCAAAGGACAGGACAGAGGGAGACATAGGCTATACAAAGAGGTTCCATACAAATTTTGTGGTAACCGATCCCGTAGACAAGAACAGGAATGTGGCTGCAGGAGTTTCACAGGAATCGCTGGCAAGATTAATACTCATATCAAAAAGATTCATGGAGAGGCCATCGATAGAGCTATTTTACAGAAGAGGATACGACAAGAAAGGCACGCTCTCATCATTCATAAAGGAATCATCATTGGATGTGCATGCGATGGTGGTGAAGACAAAGCCAGTAAGTGAAGACATAATATGGCCGCAGCTCCGCAAGGCAGCGAACATGATCTGCAACAGGGCATCGCAGCTGGGATTCCGCGTATATGTGCATGCGGAGATTGTAAACAAGGAGGAAGGGATAATCGTCTTTGTTACTCCGAATGAGGAGATAGGCTCAAGGATAATAAAAGGGCCAAAGGCAAACATGGGGCAGGCATCTCTTAAATTCATGGATGCGCACAAGAAAGCGGTCGGCTTCCTTGTTGAGGGAGATTCGATAAATGCCATAGAAAGAAGCGAGTGCAAGACCTTCTCGGAACTGCTGGCAAACGTATCCAAGGGAAAGCAGGTAAAGATAAAGAACGGGGTATCTGTAAAAGGCGCAAGGCTCTTCCTGAATAAGAGTATTCCTCAGCCGCATGCGTCTTTGATATACAAGGAGCTTGCAAAGAAACTAAGCGTATGAATCATGAAAGGAAGCTGCTGTCCTTCTTTATTATCTTTAGCAGTTCAGGCATCATATCCATGCTCTTATCCTTTCCCTTGCCATACCTGATTATATGCAGAGCCTCTGCATTAGAGCCCTTTCCGCACATCACTTCATAAACGCGCTTGTATCTCTTTCTGGAGTCGCTGCCGCACAGGTTTATCGCCTCGCTTATGATATTATCGCGTATCTTGCCAAATGGATATCTGCGCTTCTCAAGCCTCTTAACCAGAGTTGGAAGATGCTCTCTCATAACTATTACAATTGCATCATCAACCTTTATTCCTGAGAGCAGATGGCCTTCGAGTATCAGCGGGAGTTTTTTCCTAGAGTGCTCCCTGGCAATCTGATTGACCTTCTTCTCAAGCTTCTTCATGTCTATTATGCTTGTTCCATAGCCGTCCTTTCCAATTACATAACCGTATCCATTTGCAATTTCGTTTGCCCCTACTACTTCAGCTCCTGCCTTCTCTCCAAGATACTTCGCAAGCGTGCTCTTCCCTGTTCCAGGGGTTCCTGTTATGATAATTAGTTTTTCCATAATAGCCGTCTTGCAATTACTTTACATTTAGAGAGTCACGTACGCTCTCAAGAAGCCCTTTTATCTCATCCCTTGACCTGTCCATTACCATTATCTCGCTTGAAGGGGGGCTTATGCTGAGCAGGTACCTGTTCCTTCCTGAGAAGAGCCATGAACCTATGGTATAATCTTTATAGACCGTTGATAGGTCTGCTATGTAATCGGATATATTTATCATCCTTGTGACAAGCTGGTCCACAGATGCATCATAACCTTCAACTATTATCTCCTCACGTTCCTGTACATCAACATAGAGCGGCCTGACAAACGGGACCTGTCCTATCGAAGCTTTCGTAGTTATGACCTGCGTTATCTTCTTCGTATCTGCATCTACGGCTGCCAGCGCATTCTTCAACTCGGCTGCTTCACTGCCCATACCAGCTATCCTCTGGTCGAAGAAAGCATCAACATCCTTTTCAATGGATCTTATCTTCTCTGCCATGCCTGGATTATCATTAAAATTAGCCGGCTCCTTCAAAAGCTCCTCGACATCTATGCTATACTTCTTCCTGATAACAGGCTTGATCTCCGAGAGGTATCTCAAAGAGTCATCACTCAAAATATCATCCAATTCTGCCATAAGAACACTGTACATACTGCCATTTTAAAGTTTATAACCATATACTATCATGGAATCTGAGGCAGAGAAGCTTGAATTCTCGTACAAGTACCCGTTCTCAAAAGCCGCAATGGAGATAATAGGCAGTGCATCATCAAAGATAGAGGAGAAGTACCTGAGGCTGGGCAAGCTGCGCCTGGAGGAAGACCTGAGCAGAAGAAGACCGGAATTCACAACCGTAAAGCTGAATGAGATAAAGAGATCCATAGTGGTAAGTTACGTGTATTCAAGGATGCTTGCAAGCGCTTTGAGTGACAGATACCTGCTCAATGTTTACATAAACGCGGAGAGCAACCGCGTAAGGTCTGCACTCTCATCAGAAGAGACTAACAACGTCATGGAATTATCAAAAGAGTTAGGCATACCTGTGGCAAGCGAAGATGGCTCATTCGCCATAAGATTTGACCAGTTCCTGATGAACAAGCAGAAAGGCACCGGCCTGCAGCTGGTAAACAGGAACCTTGACAAGGGAATGGTCTATCTCTCTCTGACAGAGTTGTCAGAGATAATAGCTGAGGCTGCAAGGAAGAGGATAGCTGCAAACCTTCCGATAAGCACAAAGAAGCTGCCGAAGGAGATATTGGAGTATGCAAAGAGCGTGAAAAGGCCTGTAAGGAAGGCAAGAGTACAGCAGGGAGGGAAGATCTACAGGTGGATAGAGAAGATTCTGGAAACGCCCATACATGATGTAAGGCACCGCACGGTAAATCTTATACTTGCACCATACCTGATAAACGTGAGGAATATTCCTGAAGAGGAAGCAGTTAAGATAATAACTGAATACATAGAGAAGTGCAAGGAGCTCAATCCAGACACGAATGTTAACGGCGCTTACATAAAATACCAGTGCAAATATGCAAAATCAAAAGGGCTGAAGCCATTATCCCTTAAGAGGGCAAAGGAGCTATATGAAGGTACGCTTGAACTGGGTGAATAAATAGATAAGTACACGCTATGCCATGTATGCGGGAAACCTGCTTCCCATGTCTGCAAGCTATGCGGAAGGCATGTCTGCAGCGAGCACTTCGATGAAAAGATGGGAGTATGCACAACATGCTCTCATGGCAGAAGAATAAAATCAAAGAGCTGATACCTGGAAGTCCCTTGCGGATGTACCTTTGGGGAATGCCCTTCCATTATGCGCCCTTACCGGCAATCCTACCTCCTCTGCTATCCTGCTGAGCTCTGAAGCATCTATCAGCCTGTCAGTGGCAAGCTCGTAATACTCTATCTCCCCTGCCTTTTCCTTTGCCACAGTGAAGGTTAGCTTCTGATACATGCCACTCCTTATGACGCGTATCTTCATCTCTCCTTCTTTTATTACTCTTGCAGCTTTTTCAGAAAGTATCATGCTCTCTCCTGTCAACTATAAAATATTAAAGCTATCCTGATGATAGTATATCATGTATTCAGTATATCTGGCACTTTTAATATTCATACTGTTTGCGCTTGCAGTGCCTTTTGCAATGATCTTCAGCTCCATACTTATAAGGAACAGGAAGAGATCAGACAAGGTAAAGAACTCGTCTTTCGAGAGCGCTGCTGGAAGCACGGGCTCAAGAATAAGCATAATGAACGAGTACATGCACTACTTCTCCATATTCGTTGCATTCGATATAATAATAGGGATAATGTTCATATGGACTTACTCTGCAGGCCTTTTGACAATGGCAGATAGTCTTACTATACTGATGCTGCCTGTTGCAGGTTTCATAATGGTGCTGATATTGTTTCTGATGATAAAGTTTACCAGGTGAGTAGATGACAGAGGAGTATCCAGAAGAGGAATTCAAGATTGCGAAGAAGGAGATGGACAGGCTCGTCTACGAATCACTCAAGGGAAGGGATGTAAAGCCTAATGTCATGTTTGCAAAGATGTCTGATCTGTCGCGTGCATTCGGCATTTCAAAAGGAATGGTAAAATGGTCAAGGGTAAACTCCCTATGGCCTATGCAATTCGGACTGGCATGCTGCGCCATAGAGTTGATGGGATTCGGCTCTGCAAGGATAGATGCTGAGAGGAAAGGATACCTTCTTTTCAGAAGCACTCCAAGGCAGTCAGATGTAATGCTTGTAGCAGGATGGGTGACAAAGTCGATGGTGCCTGAGGTAAAGAGGCTGTACGAGCAGATGACGGAACCAAGGTATGTCATAGCTTTCGGAGAGTGTGCAACCTGCGGTGGTCCATGGTTCGAGAGCTACAACATAATACGCGGCATAGACCAGGTTCTGCCTGTGGATGTATATGTCGCTGGCTGCCCTCCAAAACCGGAGAATCTCTTTGAGGCCATGATAAAGCTACAGAATAAGATAAGTGGTAAGATTGAAGATTAAACGAGAAGAGCTGCTTCAGAAGATAGGGGAGATGAAGGCATCAGGCTATTCATACCTGGTAAAGATAACTGCAGTAGATTACGTAGACCATCTAACAGCCCTATACTTCATAAGGGATATAGACAAGAACAAAGAAGAGACTCTTGAGATAGATCTGGTACCAACTGACCTCTGGCTCCCCACCATAATAAAGGAGCACACCTCTGCAGATTGGTATGAGCGTGAGATGTCAGAGATGTTCGACATAAAGATAAAAGGGAGGAAAGCGGGCAGATTGCTCCTGGAGAGATGGGATGGCACACAGGGCCCTCTGAGGAAGGGATTCGCATGGGGCGAGGATTACAAATCAATGTGAGAACATGGCGATAACAAGGATAAACATAGGGCCCGTGCATCCAAGCACTCACGGAGTTCTCCAACTGGTTGTTGATCTAGATGGAGATACAATAGAGCGGGTTGATCCTCATATAGGCTATCTTCACCGCGGAGTGGAGAAGCTAACCGAGACAAGGATGTATATGCAGAATCCTCCATATATGGAAAAGCTAGACTATCTCGCTCCTATGTCATATGATGAGGCATACGTATCTGCTGTGGAAAAGGCTCTGGGCATAGAGGTAAAGGAGCGGGCCATGTATATACGGGTAATACTTCTTGAGCTGCAGAGGATAGCCAGCCACCTTTTCTTCATAGGCACTGTCGGAAATGACCTGGGGCAGATGTTCACGCTCTTCATGTGGGCATATATGGACAGGGACAAGGTGCTGGATCTACTGCAGGAGGCAACAGGAAGCAGGATGTTCTATGTGAATATGAGGCTAGGAGGCATGCTTAGCGATCTTCCGCCTGATTTCGAGGAAAGGACTCTGGAGACCCTTGACTACATGGAGAAAAGGATAAAGGAGTATGAGTCATTCATAGAGAAGAATCCTGTATTCCACGAGAGAATGAAGAACATAGGCATACTCTCCCCTGAGAAGGCTCTTGACCTAGGAGTGACGGGCCCGGTGCTCAGGGCTTCCGGAGTTCAGTATGATGTAAGAAAGAACTCGCCATATTATGTATATGACAAATTGCATTTCGAGATAAAGATACTTACAAAAGGGGATAACTTCGCAAGATATAAGCTGCGTTTGCTTGAGATGCGCGAGAGCATAAGGCTGATAAAGGAGGCGTTCAAGAGCATGCCTGCAGGCGACGCGCTCGGCATGCCCGTTAAGCTCAGGAGCCCTCCGACTAAGAACAGGATAGCCTGCGTGAGCAGGGAGGCTCCGAAAGGAGAGGTCATGATGTACTTAGTTGCTGACGACCAGAAGCCTTACAGGCTTTCCATAAGGTCTCCTAACTTCATAAACCTGATGGCGATAATGCATATGGCGAAGGGTCTCAGGACGGCTGACCTATTTGCAACTTTGGGCACTCTGGATCTGGTGATGGGTTGTGTTGATAAATAGTATAATTCAATTATTCAATAGTCTGCTTACTTCAAGCAATATCGCTTACAACCTGTTGGCTCTGGTCATATATGCAATAATAATCTTCCTCATACTTGCAGTATTCGGATACATGTTCGGGTGGATAGAGAGGAAACTTATAGCAAAGGCGCAGTACAGGCACGGCCCTACATACGTTGGAAAGTATGGGATACTGCAGAACTTTGCAGATTTAGTGAAGCTCTTCTCCAAAGCAAGTCTGGATCTTGACAATGCAGACTCTATACTATACAGCACGGCACTGCCGATCCTGATATCGCTTACAATATTCACGGTTATGCTGCTTCCTATATTCCCGAGCATACAGGCCACGAACATAGGCTTCGGACTTCTTCTTGTATTCGTTGTAAAGATCGGAA
>JAJYED010000029.1 GCA_021790305.1 Microcaldota archaeon | reverse complement strand
TAAGCGACGGCTGTTTATCTTCCTGCTCCTTCTGCGAGACGAAGTTCGCCCGCGGACCTCTAAACAGCTTTTCAGAAGAGCTGATACTCAAAGCAGTATCAAATGCGGTCTCAAAAGGCGCCAAGGAGGTAGAGCTCGCATCGCAGGATACCGGTGCATACGGCGCTGACAAGAAGACCGATATAGCATATCTTGTCTCAAAAGCAACAGAAATAGATGGTAATTTCAGGATAAGGATAGGCATGCTTAATCCCGAGCATCTGCACAAATACCTGGACAGGCTTATAGAGTGCTACAAGAGCGATAAGGTCTATAAGTTCCTACATCTGCCTGTGCAATCCGGAAGCGATTCCGTACTGAGAGACATGAAGAGGAATTATTCTGCAGAAGAATTCAGAACATATGTCAAGGAGATGAGGAAGAAGATCCCTGGAATAAGCATCGCAACAGACATGATAGTCGGCTATCCTACAGAGAAAGAAGAGGATTTTGAAAAATCAATAAGCCTGCTGATGGATATTAGGCCGGCTGTTACTAATGTGTCAAAGTTCTGGGAGAGACCAAACGCTACTGCAAAGAGAAGCGGCAGGCTCTCAAATGCAACAATAAAAGAGAGATCCATAAGGATGGCGAGGCTCGCAAAGGCGATACAGTACGAAGACCTTTCTCTATCAGTAGGCACTACTGAGAATGTCTGTGTGACCGAATCCAACCAAAAGTCAAACATAGCAAGGGACAGCTCCTACAGGAACATAGCTCTAAAGGATAAGGAAGAATTGGGAGCAGAGATAAAAGTAAAGATAACGGGCAATTCGTCGGTCTGCCTCCTTGCCGAAAAATGCTGCTGACACTACCTCTTAACCATTACAAGAGGATATGCCCTGTCATTCTCGATAATAATCTTTTCTATCCATTTTTTTACATCCTTCATGCTCTCTTTGCGTACCTCTTTAGCAGCGATTAGTGAACTAGCCCAGGCTACGCTGAGCGCTGCCCTATCTATGGATGTCTCATCTGCGTTTGGATAGGCTGCCTTGAAATATACCCTATACATTGCAGACCTTACATAAGCATCCTTGTACGATTCTGAATAACTTGGTTTGCTGTTATCAATCGCCTTGCTTACTATCTCCGCTGCAACTTCTGCCTCATCATGATATCCGTCAATCCCGTCCCTAGCTATTCTAAATGCTCTCCTAGTCTCTCTGGAAATCTCCAATCCGGCAAGAAATTTATTCATTATAACACTACCTGCTAATTACATTATTATTTTTAGGGATTCGAAACTAACAATCTATGGCATAATTACTTCCTTAATGAAGAGACAAGTTTTGAGTTTGCCTTATGCTCATCGATCATGTGTCTTATTGATCTTACAGCATCAAGATATTCCGGAGAATTATGACTGCAATAATTTGCATCTACCGTTGCGATGCAGCGCGCTGCCACCTTTATAGAATTTTCACTTGCATTATAATATGCCTCCTTCAGATGTACCTCGTATCTTACACCAAATACCTGCTCTCTTATCGCATCAGCAGAGCAGTTCGGTTCGCTGTTGATCAACTGATACTTTGCAACTATTCCCATAACTCTTGCTTTTTCATAAGCTCCAGGCACTCCCTCTCTTGCCGCCTTCATGGCATCCCTGACTTCCAATGCATTGTTTATCTTAGTCAACATGGTATTCACCAAAAGATAAGTTAACAAATCAAGACTGATTTATTAAGCTTGCTCCTCGGGAGTTGGGTAAAAAGGAACAACTTTATATTAAGTAAGTGTCAAAATAACTAATATCTGTTTGTCAAACTTGTTTGTATTCAGGTTGCATTTTATGTACTCTATAAAAATCAGCGAGGAGTTCAAAAAACACAGCATAAGCATAGGGGACAGAATATCAATAAGCGATGCAAAAGGCACAAACGAAGGAATGCTTATGCCAAGGCCAGACGTAGGAGAGAGCGATATGATAATCATAAAGAGGGATGACGGCTACAACATCGGCATAAAGTATTCAAAGAGTACAAAGATCAAAAAAGTATCCGGGAAACCAGCTGCTGCGCCTGATAAAAAGCCATCTGCAAAACAGCAGAAAGGCCTGCCGAAGGTGACACTCTTATATACCGGTGGCACAATAGGGAGCAGGCTTGATTATGTATCTGGAGGCGTAAAGGCCCTTACGAAGGCTGAGGAACTTCTTGCAGAGGTGCCTGAGCTAAGCGGAATAGTAGAACTGGATGTGAAGCAGATAATGAGCGTATTCAGCGAGGACATGACTCATGCGGAATGGAAGAAAATCGCAGAAGAGGTTGCCGAAGCTGTGAACAACGGCTCAAAAGGAGTGATCATAACGCACGGTACAGACACGATGCATTATACCGCATCGGCACTCAGCTTCATGTTACATAATCTGAATGTCCCTGTTGTTCTGACAGGCGCGCAGAGGAGCAGCGACCGCGGATCAAGCGACGCCTTCATGAACCTCATATGTGCTGCATACGCTGCGGGGCATAGCGACATAGCAGAAGTCGTCATCTGCATGCATGCTGATTCTTCTGACAACGAGTGCGTATTGATAAGAGGTACAAAGGCAAGGAAGATGCATACCTCAAGAAGGGATGCCTTCAAGGCTGTTAACAACAGTGCAATAGCATATGTGTCAAGAAAGGGCGAGATAAAGTACATGTCAGCATATAAGAAGCACGAGGATGTTAAGGAAAAGACAGTTGCGAAGAGCTCATTCGAACCAAAGGTGGAGCTTCTATACCTACATCCTAATTCCTCACCAGATGTCCTTGATTTCCTTGTCTCAAAAGGGTACAAAGGAGTTATACTTGCAGGAACGGGACTCGGTCACATGCCGATCAACACCAAACACTCAGAATACAACTGGAAGGACTCGCTGAAAAAGGCGATAGATTCCGGGATGGTAATAGGAATGACTTCGCAGTGCCTCTATGGAAGGGTAAATCCAAGAGTCTACAGCACTGCAAGGGAGCTGGCAGACTTAGGGATAATATACTGCGAAGATATGCTTCCCGAAACCGCTTATGTGAAGCTTGGCTTCCTTCTTGCAAACAATAGAGAGGAAGCTGAAAAGCTCCTGGCAAAGAATATTGCAGGAGAGATAACTGCAAGGACTGAAGCAGACTGGACAAGTGATATATAATGGCATTTAATTACAAGGAGCTGGGCTTCAAGTGCGGGCTTGAGATACACCAAAGACTTGATACCTCTACAAAACTGTTCTGCAGGTGCGGCACCTCAATAGAGACAGAGGAACCTATCCTGAATATAGAGAGATACCAGCGCGCAGTTGCAGGGGAGACCGGCCATGTCGACAGGTCTACGAGTTTCGAAAGCGGCAGGAAGCGCGAATTCAGGTACCGTGTCTTCAGGAAGAGTACCTGCCTTGTGGACATAGATGAGGAGCCGCCACACGGTGCAAGCCAGGAAGCCCTTGAAACTGCACTGAGGATAGCTGCATATCTTGATACCAATGTTCCTGATGAGATAGAGCCGATGAGGAAGGAGGTAGTTGACGGCAGCAATCCAAGCTCCTTCCAAAGAAGCATGATGATAGGATACGGAGGAAGGCTGCAATTTGGCAAGACCTCAATAGAAATACCCTCTATCTTCCTTGAGGAGGAGTCAAGCGGCATAGAGGATGCGAAAGGCGAGCTTGCAGTATACAGGACGGATAGGCTCGGCATACCTTTGATAGAGATAGATACAGCTCCTACAATAGCAAATCCAAAAGAGGCAAAGGAGATAGCTATGCAGATAGGTCTATTGCTGCGTCTTAGCGGAAAGGTGCAGAGAGGGATAGGTTCGATAAGACAGGATGTGAATGTCTCTATAAAGAAGGGAACGAGAGTGGAAGTCAAGGGTTTGCAGGAGCTTGACAGGATGGATGCGATAATAGAAAAGGAAGTCGAGAGGCAGGTAAACCTTGTGGAGATAGCAGAGGAATTAAAGAGGCGCGGAGCATCAGTGGGAAAGGCAGAGGACCTTACAAAGATATTTGCAAATACAAAATCACAGATAATCTCCAACGGCATAAAGCATAATGGAGTGGTCATCGGCGCAAAGCTCTCCAAGTTCAAAGGCCAGATAGGAAAGGAGATAAATGAGGGCAAGCGACTAGGCACGGAGATAAGCGATTATGCTAAGAAGGGAGGAGTGAAGGGGATAATACACAGCGACGAGAGCATGGAAAAGTACAGCATATCCGAGAAGGAGTTGAAGGAGCTCGAAAAGGAGCTAAAACTCTCTGATAATGATTCGTTCATACTCATAGCTGCAGAGAAGCAGACTGCAGAGAAGGCGATGGAGTATGCTCTGCTGCGTGCTGAGCTCGCCCTGCAGGGAGTGCCTCCAGAGACCAGAGCTGCTGAGCCTAACTCCGACACGACAAGATTCATGCGCCCGCTGCCAGGAGGATCAAGGATGTATCCTGAAACGGATATACTGCCGATAAACCCAGACAAGGATGCATACGCGAGGATGGTCAAGAATAAACTAAGTCCTGAGGAGATAAGGAAGGACCTTGAGAAGGATATAGGGAACAAGCAGCTTGCAGAGCAGATGCTCTGGTCCTACAATTACCAGCTCTACACTTATCTGAGGGAGAACACGAAGGTGCAACCAAGCATAATAGCCTCTACCCTTCTTGAGAAGTTCACAGAACTGAGGAGGAAGGGGATAAGCGTAGACGAGATAAGCAACGAAGCGTTGAAAGCAATCTTCGATAATTATTCTGAAGAGAGGATCACAAAGCTTGGAATAGAAGAGCTTTTGAAGATGGTTCCAAGGAACAAGGCAGAGGTAAGCAGGTGCATAAGGGAAAAGAATCTCGAGAGAATAAGCGGCCATGCGGTAGAAAAATTAGTCAAGGATAACAGAGGAGCGAATGCGGATGAGACAAGGAACAGGATAATGGCAAAGTACAGGATTAATGTAGACGGATCAGAGCTCAACTCTGCTATAACAAAGATATTTGGTGGATAATATGAATTATGAAATAATAGGAAGCAACATGCAGTATCTTAAGGTGAAGCTGAACAAAGGCGAGAAGTTCTACGGTGATTCCGGAAACTTCGTAAGCAAATCTGACAATGCGGTTATGGAACCGAAGCTTGCAGGAGGGATAGTCAGTGCGCTTGAGAGGCACTGGACAGGAGCAACTGTGATGCTTACGGAGTTCAGTGCAAAGGAGGACAATGCAACAGTCACGCTTTCAGGAATCTATCCGGGCAAGATATATGCGGTTAAGCTGGGCCCGGGAGAGGAGTTTATAGCAGAGCACTATGCATTCCTGGCTGCAGACCAAGATGTAAAGATATCGATGGCAGCGGTAAATCTTGGCGCAGCATTCTTCGGGAAAGAGGGACTGCTCTTCCAGAAGTTCACAGGGCCGGGAGTCGTAGCGATACACGTTGTAGGTGACATAATAGAGTACAAGCTCGACGGAACGTTCAACATGGAGATAGACCCTGGGCACCTTGCAGCCTTTGACGGCGGAATAAGCTACAAAATAAAATTCGTAGACAACGTAAGGACCGCAATGTTCGGAGGAGTAGGCCTCTTCCTTGCAACGATGAGCGGAAAGGGAAGAGTAATAACGCACAGCGTCTCAAGGCACAAGCTAACCTATGCGATATACCAGGATGGGCTTGATCAGACCCAGAAAAAGAAGGGGTAAGATGCCAAGTCTCTTCCGCACAAAGAACTTCTCGGTAAAGGAGGCGCTCTACAGGGTAAAGGGCATACGCAGGAAGTACGAGATAATAACAAAGAGCGACACAGTGCTGATAATACCCATACTTAGCGACGGCAGGATACTGATGGAGAGGCAGTGGAGGTACCCTGTTGACAAGTACATCTATGAGCTGCCTGCAGGCACTGTGGACAAGGGAGAGCCGCCTAAGAAGACAGCTGCGAGGGAGCTGAAGGAGGAGACAGGCTATACGGCAAAGAGCATAAAGTTCCTCTTCAAGGGATATCCTGCCCCTGGGCTCATGGACGAGATGATGTACTTCTATCTTGCAACCGGACTGAAGAGAGGCAAGACAGAGCTGGACAAGGACGAGGTGATAAGCCTGCATCCTATAAAGATAAAGAAGGCGATAAGCATGGTCAAGGAAGGGAAGATAGTTGATACGAAGACGATAGCAGCGCTGCTCTATTACTCAAGCTTCCTGAATACCTCGCGCCTGTAGCTGTCGTAATTCCTAAGCTCCTTCCTAAGTGCTCTATACTCAGGGCATATCCTTCTTACCTCTTCCCAGAAAGCGCGCGAGTGATTCAGCTGGCGCGTATGCGCCAATTCATGGGCAACTACATACTCTGCGATGTTTATCGGTATCATGCAGATGTACTTGTTGAACTTCAGCTCCTT
>JAJYED010000007.1 GCA_021790305.1 Microcaldota archaeon | reverse complement strand
TTATTTTATGGAAGAAGCATATGTAGTGGTGGCTTTCAGAAGCCCTGTAGGAAAATTCATGGGAAAGCTTTCAGATCTCTCCGCAGTCCAGATAGCAACAGAGGTTGCAAAAGGCACATTTGAGAGGTCAGGAATTGATAACAAGCTAATAGAAGAAGCAATAATTGGAAACGTACTCTCTGCAGGTGAGGGCCAGAATCCTGCAAAGCAGGTTGTAATGCACTCTGGCATGCAGAAGAACGTGGCAACGGTAAACGTAAACATGATATGCGCTTCTGGCCTTAAAGCAATAGCGCTAGCTGCTCAGGGAATAAGGGCAAATGACCTTAACATTGCTTTGGCAGGAGGTATGGAAAGCATGACTAACGCTCCTCATACTGTAAAGGAGGTAAGAAGTTTCAGGAAGTACGGAAATGTTGACCTTAAGGAATTATGCAGCTATTCTGATAGTAACGGAAAAGATTATCTGTTGGTAGATGAAATGATAAATACGGGATTGTGGGACTGTTATGCAGATGTGCATATGGGTACGATAGCGGAGATGATTGGAACCAAGGACAGTATAACAAGAGAAGAGCAGGACAGGTTTGCATACGAGAGCCACATGAAAGCTGCAGCTGCTGTTGATTCTGGAAAGTTCAAAGATGAGACGATCTCCATAAGACTTAAAGACGGCTTATTCTCAGTGGATGAAGGGATAAGGAGAGATACAAACATCGAAAAGCTCGCAAAACTGAAGCCGGCATTTGCAGAATCAGGAACTGTTACTGCAGGCAATTCATCACAGCTAAGCGACGGTGCAGCAATTGCAATAATAGCTTCTAAGAGAATGGTTGCGGAGCAAGGCTTCAAGCCGATTGCAAAGATAGAGTCATATGCAGATTCCGGAATAGACCCGAACTGGTACGGGCTCTCCCCGATAGAATCGATGAACAATGCACTCAAAAAATCAGGACACACTCTCGATGAGATGGACTTAATCGAGATAAACGAAGCTTTCTGCGTGCAGACGCTAGGCGTTGCAAAGGAGATGAATATAGACATGGGCAAACTTAATGTCAACGGAGGAGCAACCGCTCTTGGTCATCCTCTAGGTGCCACGGGGGCAATTCTTCTAACAAAAGTAGTGCACGCATTGGCGGACAGGAAGAAGGAGTTTGGGATAATATCCTTGTGCCACGGCGGCGGAGGCTCTTCTTCAATGGTGGTAAGCAGGGTATAATCATGGTAGAAAAGATAACTGTTATAGGCCCGGGGACTATGGGCACAGGAATAGCGCAGGCGTTCCTTGCAGCCGGTTTCCAAGTAGTACTTATCGGAAGAAGTGAGGAGTCATTGCAAAAAGGACTTGGGATAATAAAATCACGGATGGATAAGGCAAGGGAAAAAGGCAAGCTTTCACAGGAGGAGATAGACTCAGCACTGAATAACCTTAAGCTTTCTACTAACTATGACGATGGAAAGGGATCGTCCGCAGTAATAGAGGCGGTATCTGAAATAACCGATACAAAGAAAGCTGTCTTCAAGCTGGCAGAAGAGCATATTGGTAACGCAATACTTGCAACCAATACCTCCTCCATACCTATAAATGAGCTGTCAGAAGCGGTAAATGACAAGAGCAGGTTCATAGGCATGCACTTCTTCAATCCTGTACCTGTGATGAAACCCGTAGAGGTTATAGTGGGAAGCAGCACTTCAAAGAACACGGAACAGATTGCAATACAGCTGATAAGCAAATGCGGCAAGGTGCCTGTAACAGTGAATGACTATCCTGGTTTTGTGGCAAACAGCATACTGATGCCAATGCTAAACGAAGCGATTATCCTGCTTGAGAAAGGCGTGTCTACAAAGGAAGGGATAGACACGATAATAAAGCTCGGACTCAATCATCCCATGGGCCCGTTGGAGCTTGCAGATTATATAGGACTCGATGTATGCAAAGACATAATGGAATCCATATACGATGAAACAAAAGATCTGAAGTTCAAACCTGCGGGAATGCTGGTGAAACTGGTATCCGAAGGTAAGTTCGGAAGAAAGTCCGGAGAAGGGTTCTATAAATACAGTAAATAAACAAGTGAGAGATGGATTGGGACAGAATTGCTGAAGAAGAGACGTTGAAGAAAACCGTAAATGCCCTTCGCTCAAAGAACATAGGGGTAATAGTAGCAGAGAACGGCAATGAAGCTAAGGAAAAACTCTTGTAAATGATAAAAGAAGGAGCTAATGTAACGGAAGCCTCATCAACTACATTGAAGCAGATAGGGGCACCATCCCTTTTATCTTTATCCCGATTTATCCTCATATGCTTATCTGCGGTTCGCTTTCATCCCACCCATAAATAATATGGGATTTCCCGCTCACGTTTGTTAAGGTATATTATAATTAGATATCCTTAAGCTTCCTGTGAAGGTGTTGTTGTAAAGGTGACCGTCGTTTCCATTTCCGCTGTAATCATTGGCATTGCCGTTAAGAGGCCACCAGCCTACAAGACCTTGCAGTTGCACAGGTACGCCGCCTATCCCTTCATCATAAAGCAGATTTATCTGATTTGAGCTTAGCGATGCGTTGTACAATTGCACATTTGCAATTGAGCCGTTGAACCACTCTGCGCTTCCATAGCCGGAATATCCCGGGGTTATTGCACCTATTACAAAATTTGAAGGAACATAATTTATCCCGCTTGAAACATACTGGCTGCCTATCAATTGGCCATTTGCATACCAGTATTTGTAATTTCCGCTCATTTCTACAGCGACAAACTCCCACTGCCCGAAATTCCCGTTTGGTATCGGGAAGCTTGTACCGGTCCATTCATTGTATGTATCCCATTCAAGACAGAGTCCGGCATAATAGGACGGCGCACACGCATGAGGTTGATTGTTGTAATCTAGCTTCATTCCATACTGATCCTCCTTGTCAACTACATCATGATAAGGAGCACCATTGACATTCACCCATGCAGTTATGGTTATGTTCTTTCCGATTATGTTGAGGTAGCTGGTATAATTGTCAGAACCGTTTACAAAGACAAAATCTCCAGCGCCCTTGGACTCCATAATATATCTGGGTAATTCATTGTAGCAGGTGCCGATAAGGCTTACCATGCTTGGATTGCCAGGACCGTATGGACGGTAAACACTGCATGCACCAGGCTCGGCTCTTGGAGTAGATGCAATACTAAGTATTCCAAGCACTGCAAGAATTAAGACTACTACTGCTATTATGAGAGTTGTCCAACCGTATGAGAGCAGATACTCCATAGCTACCTGATCTTTTTCGTTTGCATCTGTTCTTGAAAGATTATTTTTCTTATTTTTCTTTCCTGATGCCATTCCAACCAATTATATCAATTTATTAAGAGCTAATATATATGTTAGGGCAGCATGTCAGAAACCAAGCTTCTCCTTTACGAATATAACTGTTATTCTTCCCAAAATACCTTTTTCTATAATAAGCATCTGGTTAACACCGTGAGCGGGAAATCCCACACCGTTTACGGGCGGGAGGAGGTCACTGCTAAAATCCTCAATATCTTCCACATATATTTATAATAACATAATGCGCTAAATCTATCATGGATTATGAGGGCGCAGTAGAAGTGATAAACCAGCTTGAAGCTGGCTCTTCTGAAGAAGATGAATTTACTATAGACGCATTAAAAGCTATAAATAACGAGATAAAGCTCAAAGAGTTTACAAGGCAGCAGAATGATGCCGAAGCCGAGAAGCTCATCAAATCTTTATCAAACCCATCCGCGTACCAGCAGCAAACTGCAAGATTAGAAACGAGTACGGCACAGCCGACAATAAGGTCTCAGCCGCAAATTCAGGCGTCTGTCCAGTCAAAGCCCCTGGAACAGCCAATTGCCTTCCAAGTAAAGCCAAAGACAGCTGTCCAGTCAACAGCATCAAAAGAGCTATCTGCTGCAACAGAGGAACTGAAAAATGTGATGGGTGCAGCTTCAAAGATAGAGCTTCCGAAGATCAAATTCAACGTTAAGCCAAAAGAGGTCAAAATTCCTCCTTCTCAGGAAGTAAAACCTGTCCCTAACATGCCAAAACAGCAGCCGAGCCCAGCAGCACAGGTAAGAGCTCCTATCCAGCAAAAGCCGCAGGCAGTTAAGAAAGGGCAGAATGTCCAGCAAAAACAGGTTTCAGCAACTCAGGTCCCACAGATGAGCGCAAAGACATTCAAGTCTATACTCGTAGGTCTTCCGCTTCACGATCAGATAGAGGAGCTCACTAAGATAAGTGCAGGTATAGATAAGAGGGCATTTGACAAGGCTCATATGAATATAATAATAAACGAGATAAATGCGTTATATGAATATTCGATGGCAGAGCAAAAGACAACTAACGTGTTTGAACAGAGGCTCAGGGAGATGAGGGCCCAGAGACTGGCTGAGGTAATGGAAAAACTAGGCAAAAAGGGTGTTGCAGGATGAGCATGGGCAAAAAGAAAGAGGTAAAGCAGCCTGAGCTCAGGCAGATAATAGGATTTACAAAACCCAAGAAGATTCTCTTCTTCAAGCTAAAACCCAAACCCATTTACGGTGCATCGATAAAACAGCCGCAGCCTTCAGCAACACAGCCAGAGCAGGGGCCTCAGCCGTTCACTATGCAGCAATCATCCCAACAGCAGGCTGCTCAGCAGGCGCCTCCGCCTGCACCACAACCAGTCTCCAAGCCGGTCCAGCAGAAGGCAACACAAGCAAATCGGCCTAAGCAGGGCTTCTTCAAAAGCAAGCCTAAACCTGCTGCTGCAAAGCCCCAGGCCCAGGGAGTTCCTACATATCAGATATTCAACCAGCAGGACGGATCCCAAAAGCCTCAAAAGCCGGCGCCGAAGTTCTTCGATACGAGAATCAAAAAGATACTAAACAAGCAGAAGGATCTGGAGCTATCGATGCGAGAGCAGAACATCAAAGGAACACCTTATGCATTCATACAGCGGATAATGTATATCTCAATAGGCATAGCCGTTGCCATGGCGATCGTGGTAACAGTTCTGTTTTATGAGCTAACCCTGCTTGATACTGCGGTAACTGTCAGCCCGCTCATAGGAGTAATGCTAGGATTAGTAGCAGCGATTGCAGGATACATGGTCATATTCAACAACCTTATACTTTATCCTGTAAAGAAGGCCAGGAACTCCGGGAAAGAAATAGAAAAGGATGTGCTCTTTGCAGCAAGGGACATGATAATAGCAATGAGGTCAGGAATGCCTCTGTATAACGCGATAGTAACGGTAAGCACAGGATACGGAACTGCAAGCAGGGAATTCGGAAAGATAGTAGAGACAGTGCAGCTTGGAACCCCGATAGAGAATGCGATAGACAGTGTCTGTTTAAAGACAAAATCGCCTACTTTCAACAGGATTATGCTTCAGTCCAGCACAAGCATAAAGGCAGGTGCTGACGTCATAGGTGCTCTGCAAGAAGCAATAGACGAGGTAAGCCAGGAAAGGGTAATAGAACTAAGGAGATATGGGCAGAGATTGAATGCGCTTGCCATGTTCTACATGCTTTTCGGGATAATATTCCCTAGCATGGGAATAGCAGTAGCTACTATCATGACTACGTTCATAAGTATAATAACTATAAACAATACGACGCTTGCGATGGTCTTCGTTGGAATAGTGCTTCTTCAGTTCATATTCCTGAACATGATAAGGTCGGCAAGGCCGGTATACGCTACATAGGGGTTTTATGGCAACAGTAGTATTCGAGAGATTGCTTGGAAGAGGGGTTTCACAGTTCGTGTCCGAGGAGCTTGACCTTGCAGGCATAAAGATGACTGCAAACATGATAATAGAGATTGCAATACTCGGGTCTATAGTATCTCTCATCGCAGTTGCATTCGTTCTTGCAATATACATGCAGTTCAATCCTGTCTTTGCATTCTTTGGAGGGGTACTGGCTGGAGGAATGATAATACTCATCATATATGCTGCAATAGAGTTCAAGATTGAACAGAGGAAGAGCTTTGTGGAGAATATCTTGCCACTATACCTGGATCTGACTGCTGCCAATGTAAGATCAGGACTTGCACTGACCAATGCAATGACCATTGTTGAGAGGCCTGAATTCAAGAAATTCAACGACGACATAAAGCTGATGGGCAAGCAGCTCTATTCTGGAGAATCTATGGAGCGTGTTCTGACGCAGCTTACTTCAAGGTACAGGTCCCAGGAACTTAAGAGAACGATACGTATGGTTCTCGAAGCTGAAAGATACGGGGGAGGGATGACCGACCTTCTGAAACAGATATCAAAGGATCTGAGAAACGAGCACATCATTCAGAAGGAAGTATCAGGACAATTATTCATGTATATGATATTCATAGCGTTCGCTGCTCTCGCAGCGGCTCCTGTTCTCTTCGCAATGACGAGCCAGATGATAGGCATAACGCTTAATATATGGTCAAAAATATCCTTGAATTCGCTCTCCAGCGTCCCTTCAACAGGCATATCCTTCCTCAAGTTCAGCACTCCTCAGATAACTCTTGCCGGATATCAGGACTTTGCGCTTGCATCAATTATTCTCATAACGGGAATGTGCGCTTTCATAGTCTCTGCGATATCTTCAGGAAGGATGATACGCGGTATGAGATACCTGCCACTGTTCATACTGATGGGGCTCATAGTATACTTCATAGTGGGTCTGGTAGTAGGCAATATATTCAGCACGATAGCAGCAGGAGGAGCGGGCTGAGATCCAAATAGTTGGAATGAGGCAGCGAAGAAACAATACCGTCAGAATATATTCTTTAATATCGTCTTAAGTATCATATATCCGTCGCTGAATGTGCGGAGCTTCGCCTCTCCTGCCTCTCTCTTTTTTTCAGTGCTTGGTATCTCTATGATTCTAAGATGGGCCTTCATAGCGTTTATGTTTATCTCCGTCTCTATTCCAAAGCCATCCTCCTTAAGGTTTAGTTTGTTTATGACCTTCTTCTTAAAGCTCCTGTATCCATAACACATATCACTGTACTTTGAACCAAAGAGAAGATTTACCATTAAGACGAAGAACTTGTTCCCAAATATCCGTATTCCAGAAATATCCTCGCTGCCACCGCCAACCATGAAGCGCGATCCCATGCAGACATCATAACCTATCCTTATGCTCTCAACAAGAAGGTTGAGCTCCTTGGGCTCGTTGGACAGATCAGCATCCATCGAGACTATTATGTTGCCCTTAGCGGATCGGAATCCCTTCCTCAAAGCCGAGCCCTTCCCCTTATTATCATATATTACTCTTGCGCCTAGCTTCTTTGCCACGCTTACGGTATTGTCTGAGGAGCGGCCGTCAACAACAAGTATCTCGCACCTTTTGCACCTGAGATTCTTCCTTATGCCATGTATTACCTTCCCTATATTATTCTCCTCGTTAAGAGTAGGTATTACTACAGAAACATAATCGTTCACTTCATTGCACCTGTTGAGAATATCTTTATAACATCGTTGTCTTTCAGGATATAATCCTTTGGTATGCGAAGTTTTTTCTTTGCATCTATGCCGTACTTCATTCCCTTGGCTATATCTGTGTGTATTCTCTCTGCAAGCTGCAATGCTGTGGAGCCATTATCCATGAGCACTGCGTCTGGAAGAACATTCCCAAAGTGGTCAGTGAACTTGTTTTCATCCTCTACAGGATATACTACTATCTTATGTAGAACCTGGAAGACTACCTTAGACAGGATATCGTTTACTCCTGTTCCGTTATGCTTTTGCAGGTATTCACCCATAACCTGTATGCCCTGCTCCTGCTCTGGAGTGGGTTTTCCCATAACGTGTATACTGCCTCCGGTATATCGTATGAGTCCTGCGGCCTCAGCTTTCTTTATCGCAAGCTCAATCGCACCTGAGCACTCTATCACCTCATAACCTCTGAGCCTGCTCTTCAGCCACTCAAGCTTCTTCGTATCAGACTTGTCCATCTTGTTTGCAGCTATTACTATAGGCTTGCTGTCCTCAAGAAACCTGGATGCGAACTTTGTACATTCATCTGCGCTCCAGTTTATCTTGTTTGATGTAAGGTACTCTGCAGAGATGGCATGCCTCACCTGCTCCTGCGTTGCCTTAAATCCAGAGAGAAGCATATGCAACGCGCTTACAGCATCATCATTTCTTGAAAGCTGCTGCATGTGCCTCGTTATTATCCCTGCTATCCACTCGACAAGCTCCTTCCTAACCATAATAACCTCTTCCGCAGGGTCTGCCCATTCAACTCTCTCCCCGTGCATATCTGTCTCTCCGCTGCAGTCAACAACCTGTATAAGCGCATCTGCACCTGCAAGGTCATTCAGGAACTGGTTGCCCATTCCTTTTCCAAGATGGGCTCCCGGGACAAGGCCTGCAACATCCACCACATTTACAGGAATCTTCCGTATTCCATTCGTGCAGGTGGAGTTCCTTGGCCTGCACTTGACTCCGAGCTCCGTCTCAACGCACTCCTTTGAAACATGTGCCACTCCCAGATTTGGCTTTATAGTGGTAAAGGCATAATCTGCTATCTGCACCTCATTCATGGTCAGGGCGGAGAACATGGTCGATTTGCCCTTGTTCGGTGCCCCTATAATCCCTATAAGCATAAAATCATCCAAAATGCAGCTATCACAATTGCCAATGATACTATTAAAAAGCTGCGAACATATTAAAAATATACATGAGATAAGTATTTCGTGGTAAAGATGCCTAAAGAGAGTCCTAGTGAAAAGAGAGTCGTAGTAGTAGATCCCAAGCTCATAATGGAGCGTATGCTACATTACAGGGAGAGACAGCATGCATGGCATGCCTTCAAAAGGATTTACTGGGGCATATACGCCTTTATAATAGGGGTTGCCCTAATATACTACAATGCACTCGGGCTTACGGTAAATATTTTCTTAGGGATAGCCGTATTGCTCTTTGCCGTGATGTTCATAATCTCGGGACTTGTAGAGTCGCTGCACCACAAACTCATGAAGAAGTACGGCTGAACTATACCTCAGTTGCTGATTTAGATGCAAATAAAGCTACCTAACATATACCATAACAAGAACGTCAAGTTCTTCGTCCTGATACCGATAGCTATGATGCTGATCTCAATCTATCTTTCGCAGGGCATAGTATTAGACTCATCTCTTGGCGGAGGCATAAGCATGGTCATACAGACGAACAGTACCCTTAGTGCTTCGCAGATAGCCTCCCTGGTAAGCTCCAAGCTGAATACCCCTTCCCCTTCAATAGTGAAGAGCAGTGGGACGGTAGGCATAACCATAGCAGCAAATACCAGTCTATCGAACGCTGAGAACTACCTGATAAATTTCTACTCTTACAACTCAAACTACACCTCATACTACGTCAATTATACTAACTATTCCATAGGTCTGCAACACAACCCTTCCAATGCCACAATACGTGCACTGCAGAACAAGACCTCAGCTGCACTCGCTGCCAATCTAAAAGGCATGTCATCGAGCCTCTCTTCGGAGCTGCAGGAGCTGAAGCCTTTCATAGGGCCGGAGAGCTACAACGGTAGTAACCCTGGCGAGATGCTGGCTGTTGCACAATCTGCATATTCAAACGCAAGCAAAGTCTACCAGAACCGGGTAATAAACAAACTTCATACTGTACTTCCATTCACCTCTTATTCATACGAGCAGGTATCTGCAATACAAGGCAAGTTCTTTCTAGGAACTATAGAGCAGATAATAATAATCGCATTCATACTAATATCGATAGTCGTACTGATAATATTCAGGAGCATAGTCCCATCATTTGCAATAGTTTTTGGTGCTGCAAACGACATAATAGTTGCACTTGGTGCAATGGCGATATTCAAGATACCTTTGGGAGTGACCAGCATAGCCGGACTTCTCATGCTTTTAGGTTATTCCATAGACACCGACGTGCTTGCAGGTATAAGAATACTTAAAAGGAGCGAGGGCACTCCTGAGGATCGCGCATACTCTGCATTCAAGACAGGGATGACGATGACAAGCGCGGCAATAATCTCATTCGCAGTGCTCTTTGCAGTATCATTGATAGCTTATGTGCCAACCTATTATGAGATAGCAGGAGTCGTACTCTTCGGACTGATAGGAGACATATTCACTACATGGTTCGGAAATGCGGTCATGATACTCATGCACGCTAAAAGAAAAAGGAGAATGTGATGGTAGCAACAAAATATCTTAAGGATTTCAGGATACTCTCTCTGATAGCGATAGTAGTCATACTTGCGATATTCGATTATCATTACGGTCTCCACCTCGGGATAGAGTTTGCAGGAGGAACGCAGATACCCATAACGCTGCAGCACCCTGTGAATCCGGCAGAGATGGCAAACATAACCAGCATACTGCAGCAAAGATTGTCCACCTTCGGTCTGAAGGAGATACAGGTAACTGGCATAGGCGATTCGCAGGTTCAGGTGGAGATACCAACGGTCTCACCATCCGAGATAAACAGTACTATAAACATAATAAACTCGCAAGGAATCTTCCAGGGTGTCATAAACGGTAAAGAAGCTATAAACGGTTCATCCATACTCTCAGGAAGCGTGGGTGCCGCCCAGCCCATAGAATCTGGGGGAAACGTCACATGGCAGGTAAACTTCTTCATAACTACAAGCGCTGCCCAGAAATTCGCAAAGGTGGCGTTTGGCCAGGCAAACAAGCCCATATACTTCTTCCTTGACAGGCCGACATCTGCAATAATGCTGCTCAACGCATCTACACTTAAAGGCAACCTGTCACTATCACAGACATCCGAGCTAAGTGTGCTGCAAAACACACTGCTTCTTGACAGTAATTCCATACTGATAAAGACATATACTCCTGGACAGAACTATTCCCCAATATACGCATTCCTTAATTCAAGCAGGGCAACACATACTCTGGTTCTGCTTGCATATAACACCCCAAACGCAATAGTGCAGGATGCAAACTCACTTAATTATACGCTATCCTTACGCACTCCGCAGAACATCACTCCTTCCATAGGTGCTGTCCAGGCAAACATAACCAGCACGGAGTACATAGTAAATACATGGCCTGCAGTCGGTCTTCTATCTGCACCGATACTTAACCCAGGAGTGACTAATGGAAACATAAGCCAGGGTTACATCATATCCGGAGCGGCACCTAGCACTCTTCCGTTTCCTGGAAAGATAGCATATGCTGAGAACCAATCAAAGACGATAACTAGCATATTGCAGGGAGGCGCCCTCCCAGTCCTTGTAATAGTCGGAACACCCACAGTCACGCCTCCAACTATAGGCTCCCAGTTCGAGAGCGTGAGCCTTATAGCGCTGATAATAGCAGTGCTGGCAATAAGCGTAATAATAGTATTCAGGTACAAGCGTTTATTCCTCATAGCTCCCATACTGCTCACAACATTTGCAGAATTATTCATAATACTCTCAATAATAGGGCTTGTAGGAACAATAGACCTTGCCGCTGTCGCAGGAATAATAGCAGTTATAGGTACGGGAGTAGACGCGCAGATAATCATAACCGATGAACTGCTCGTGGCACACGGATCCGACCCCCATATGATAAAGACAAGGCTTGGAGATGCATTTTACATAGTCTGGGCAGATGCCGGCCTTCTGATCATAGCGATGCTGCCCCTGTTCTTCTCAACATCTCTCATATCCGTCATAGGTTTCTCAGAATCTACTATAATCGGTGCGCTCCTCGGGGCATTCCTGACAAGGCCTACATACGGTTCAATAATCTCCAAGCACTACTCAGAGTGATCAGATGCCCAGATACTGCCCAACGTGCAACAGATCGGAGGCAGACGTTAAGTTCTATGGCAACTTCTGTGAGATATGCGCAGGTGAGAAACTCTCAGAAGGGCTGATAGACAAGGTAGAGATACAGAAGTGCAAAGAGTGCCAAAGGATAAGGGTCAAAGGAAGGTTCATAGGCGAGAACAGGACTAATCTTGAAGAGGCTCTGCAGCAGAGCTTCAAGAATAACCATGTGCACCTTGTGGCCTATGATGCAAAAGAGGCAATAACAAAGGTTTCTGTAGAAGGTCCTGATGGCAAGCTTACAATTGACAGAAAGATAAAGCTCAAGTACACCAAGACCCTTTGTGACAGGTGCTACAAGGTAAAATGCGAATACTACGAAGCAGTATTTCAGTTAAGGGGGGACAAGAACAGGATAGAGAAAGTGATAAAGCATGTAACAGCTCTTTTCGAGAGGAACAATGAGTTCATATCAAAGATGGAATCAAAGGACGGAGGCATAGATGTATATCTGAGCAGCAAGAGGCTTGCAACGGAGTTTGTCGCCTACTATAAGCTGTATCCAAAGATGTCTTATACTCTTGCCGGAGTCAAGAATGGCAAGAAGCAGTACAAGAATACCTATGCGATACACCTATAATTAATCGTATAATTGAAAATAAGTTCATCCGCTTGCCAATCTAATAGCTATTGTTTATCAGTATCTTATACTCGGCAACTGTAGTCATATTAGCAAAGGTATTAGCTTCTTTTTATCATTTGAATATGCCGAATAAGCCCTGGGAAACCTTCTATTAAGTGCTCGTTCCTCAATCCTTATCCTGTACAGATAGACAGGCAGCATGATTGCAAGCATGGCTGCAGCACCTGTCCATGAACGCAGTATTACCGCATATCCGAATAGCATTACTAATGCGCCAGTGTAAGAAGGGTGCCTGACAAACCTGTAAGGGCCGTTAGTTATGACTGCATGATCTTTGTACAATCCCACTATCGGGGAAAAATATCTTCCGAGTACGAGGATTGCCCAGAATCTAAAGAGCATACCTGATAAAAAGATTGCAAGTCCTAAGTAAGTGAACCATGGACTAAGCAATAATATCTCATTTACAGATAGGTAAATTACAATGACAAAGCAACCCACACTGCCTATAATTATCAATACGGTAGACCAAATGTCCTCAAATACTATTCTCCCCTTGCTTCTTATGAAAGGTGTCGTCCAGCTGAATATCATCTCAAAAAAGAACCAAACAAGCCATAGTATGTAAAATATTAAGAATGCAAACACGCTCGGAAACAATTCTATTATGCTAACTACCATATGAATTCCCCAAGATCTGATATATCCAATAGAAGAATGGTATATATTTAATAAATATCTTACCAAGATAAAAATAGTATGCGACCTATACTCAGCCAGTTCAAGGATGAAGGTTTTGCCATCCCTGATTATAAAAACAGTAACATGCAGATAATGAAAGAGATAGCCTATGGCAACAATAAGCGGACAGGAGAGAAGAGCAAAAAGATATTTCTGCTTATAGACGGGCTTGGATATAACTTCCTTACAAAGGTGGTGCCAAACCTTCCAGGGTATCCTGAATTAAGCAGCATATCCACTGTATTTCCTTCAACAACATCGGTAGTGCTGACATCTATAGAGAGCGGAATGACACCTGCCGAACATGGCATAAATGCATGGCAGGTATACGTGAAGGAGATAGGCAGCATAATATTGCCATTCAGGGATTCGTTAATATTGTCAAAAAACTTCAGACTGAGCAGCGCAGGAATAAATACGGTACTGCCTGAGCCTAGAGTACTTACAAGGATCTCAGAGAAGAAAAAGATGCTGTTGCAGTACCAGGAAGCTGTAACAAGACCTCACGACCATACTCTGAAGAATACAGACCTGAACTATCATGCAAATCACCTGGATATGCTCGTAGGACTAAGAAGAGCAGTACTGCAAGATAATCAGGATTTCATATACGCGTATACTGATGTGATAGATCATGCACAGCATAGGTATGGATTATCTACAGAAGAAGCGGCCCATGCAGTAAAAGCCTTCTTCCACGATTTCGAAAAGATACTGCTTCCTGCTCTGATAAGAAGCGATTACAATTTAGTAATAACTGCAGATCACGGTGCCATAGATGCCTCCACAAAGGTATCGGTAAACCATGATGACAAGATGATGGATTATCTGCTAATGCCACCTTACGGCGATCCGAGAATACGATACTTCCACGTGGAGAATGGAAAGGAGGATAGATTCGAGCATTACTTCAACAACAAATACGGAAAGTACGCCATGTTGATTAGGTCTGACGATGCCATAAAGACTGGCATCTTCGGAAGCACGAATATAAAAGACAGCATAAGGACCAGATTCGGGACACATGTCGCAATCATGAAAGGACATGGCACATTCGAATACAATTATCCTATTGCATCATCAAAGCACAAATGGTCGATGGTTGGGCATCACTCAGGCATGTCTGAAGATGAGATGAGAATTCCACTCATAGTCTACTGATCACTTCCTGCCTTCCCATTCATCCATAAACCTATCAAGATACTCGCGAATAAACCTATCCCTATCTGTAGCGATGCGTTTTCCTTCTTTAGTATGCATCCTATCCTTAAGCAATAAAAGCTTCTCATAGAAATGATTAACCGATGTCCCTTCTGATGTCTTATACGCGGCAAAAGTCTTGTGCAAGGCAGGTTTTATTCCAGGGTCGTATATCTGTCTGCTCTTGTAGCCTCCATATGCAAAACATCTTGCTATTCCTATCGCACCTATTGCATCAATCCTATCTGCGTCCTGCACTATCATTCCTTCAAGAGTCTTCATTCTGTCCTTTACTCCCGCACCTTTGAACGATACGTTACCTACTATATAACATACTTTATCCACTATCTCAGGATCAGTGTTTATACTTTCAAGCCATTCTCTTGCAGCCTTCTCCCCTGCTTTCATATCTCCATTGCTGAACTTCCAGTCCTTTATATCATGAAGAAGTGCACCTAGCTCCACCACTTCCACATCTGCATCTTTCTCAGTCTTGGCTATCCTCTTTGCAATATTCCAGACCCTATAAACATGCCACCAATCATGCCCTGTGCCTTCTCCATACATGGTTTTCTTCACATGCTCTGCAGTCTGCCTGATTATAACTGTGCCACTCATACGAATATTGTCATCCGATAAATTCATATTTTGCTACGCACAGATTGCGTTTCACCGCTGCGTCTACCAAGAAAAGAAGCTGCCTTGATAAAAGAAATTATAGCTTCCGAATGAGAAAACTATAAGTGCTCCATTCTGTGTCTGTGCATAGCCTTTCATATACACAGGAATATTGTACTGTGCAGACAGGCACCCTGAGAAGTTCAATAATGCTGGTACATATCCCTGTTCTCCTACCAATGTCCCATTGACCATCAGTGTAGCTGTACCATTTATATTATAACACGGCTGTCCGTTATATAGGTGCAAGCCGAACGATTTTATTGATACGTTGTCAAGCGTCTGGAGTTCAGCTATCTGGTCTGTGACGTTCAGAAATGGTTTATATGGTTTTGCGAATATGCAGCTTGGTCCGCTATACGGCATGTTTGGATTGTACTGCGTGGTACATACTATTCCAGGCTGCGTGAGGTTTGTCAAAGTTGCATTAATCTCTACAAAATTATTGTTACTGTGCAGTATACTAAATTCTAGATACGTCTCATTGCCCTGTTTATTATAGATAAAAACGACGTTCGGGTCTGAGTTATTGACAGTTATGCTTCCATTATAATCAACACTGGCGGCCTTTGCAGAATTAAGTTTCGAAAGCATTATTGACGTAAGTGTTCCTGCACTGCGGTTTTTTGCAGTGAGAATTGCATATGGGAGCGACCCGTACATAAATGCAAGATATCCGAGTATTAGCACTACAATAAGCAAAATGGCAAGTCCTACATGCCTGTTCTTTTTGTTCCCCTTATTGTCTACTTTTTCTTTCTGCTGCGTAACTGTCTTGCTCTTCTGCGCCATATGTATCCAGATATAAGGAACCGGGAACATTTATAAATGGAAGCCTAGGGATCTAACATCCCATAGCTGAAGATTATATGGGGGTAAGGAGAATTGAACTCCTGCTTACGCAGTGTAAATGCGTCGTACTACCACTAGACAATACCCCCTTACTTATGTTTCCTGCAGAAACCATCTATTCTTTCCATCGCCTCTTTTATTACTCCTTTATCAGGAAGCGTTACTATCCTTATATGGTTATCGCTTCCGAATCCTGATCCTCTTGTAACCTGCACATTGGCCTCAAGAAGAAGCCTTTTTGCGAATTCAGTATCATCCTTAATCTTTATATCCTTTATATTCAGTCTTGGGAGCACGTAAAAAGCGCCATTTGGCCTTACAGCATCCATATACCTGCTCTCATTTATCAGTTTGTATGCAAAGTTTGTCCTGTCAGCTATCTCCCTTACCATGTAACTGAGAGCCTTCTTATGCTCCCTGACATTTCTCATTCCTTCTGCAATTGCGTACTGTGCAGGCATATTGACAGATAATCGCATCTGCGCATACCTGACAACACGCTCCTTGAACCCCTTTGATATCTTGTCCTCTCCAGGCACTATCATGTATCCTATCCTGAAGCCTGGCGCATCAAAATTCTTAGAAGCCCCGTTGAGTATGACGTGCTTTGTGCCCTTTGCTATCTGGGCAAGGCTTGTGAACTTCGCCCCGTTAAACAGTATCTCGTCGTAAATCTCATCACTTACAAGTATTAGGTCATTGTCATTAGCTATGCTGACTACTTCTTCCATTATCTTCCTGTCAAGCACAGTGCCTGTAGGGTTGTTCGGATTTGTAACAAGCATATACTTTATCCTTTTAGAATGCAGTAACGATTTTTTCAGATGGTCAAGGTCTATCGCCCAGCTGTTCTTCTCATCGTAATTACCGTAAACTGCACGTCCATTATTTATCTCAAGAAGGCTCTTGTAAAGAGTGTAGTAAGGCTTGAACAATACTGCCTTATCTCCATTGTCCATAAGCACGCTGTTGAGAAATATCAGGGATTCGCTCACGCCATTTGTCACTATTATGTCCTCCTCAACATTAAGGTCCAGATTATACATTCTACTGTACCTTTGTGCTATGGCTTCACGCAGCTCCTGTGCCCCATAGAAATACTCGTACTGCGACCTGCCTTCCCTGAGTGCCTCTATGTAAGCGTCAATAATATACTTAGGGGTCTTGAAGTAGACCGCAGGATCGCCTCTGCTCAGTTTTATGACCTTCCTTCCTTTTGCCATAAGCTCCTTTGCAGTCTTGTCCTGCTCCTCTACAGGATTCCCTGCATAGTTGCTAGCTTCTGAAAAAATGCCCATGCTAAATTATGGTAATAAAGGTATTAAAAAGCGTTTTCCAATAGCCAAGAATCTATGCAATGATATTATAATCATATACTCATATGATAGTTGTGTTAACATGATGGCAGATCACAATCCATATGACAAAAAGGCAAGAGCGGTAATTGAGAAGTCCAATTATATGGTCATCGGAACCAGCACAAAGAGCGGCAAACCCTGGACTGCTCCGGTGCTATTTGTCCACGACGCATCATTCAATATATACTTCTTATCTGCAGTAGATGCATTGCATTCTGAAAATATATTGGAAAACGCAAACGTTTCGATATCGATCTTTGACTCTCATCAGAAAATAGGCAGCTACGAAGGCGGAGTACAGGCAGAAGGAAAGGCAAAACCAGTCGAAAAGAATGACATCTAGAGAGTGATAAGATTATACTGCAAAAAGCTATTTCCAGACTCTGATATAGGGCCTACTGAAAGATATGTTCCTGATAACTATCTGGGAGTCGCAGAATTCAGATTCTTCGAGATTAAACTGGACAACATATATGTAACCGGGGAAGAGAGGCGTGTTAAGGTTGAGCTTTAGAATAAGAATTAAGATGGCAGTTATTTACTCTCAAGGTGCGCCTGCTCTATCATGTATCTTCCAGTGCTGCCGTCCCACTCTGTCTTTGCCTTCTCAATGATTATCCTTTTCCTGAAAAGAGGGGCATCAAGTACAAAGCTCTCAGCCTCTCCGCCTTCGAATAGCATATTCACTTTGTATCTACTGTTCAGCTTCTGCAATCTCTTTATTATCTTATCGTCTATCCTTGCACCAAGGAAGCTTTTGTCAAAACCTTCTGCAGAGACAGAGGTTATTATCGCATTAAAATCAGATGAAAGCTCATTCAATTCCTCAAGAGGCTCTATGTGCCACAACGGTGCAACAGACTCTATTCCTAGGTTTTTGCATATGTTGTTTATTCTGTCTGCTTGATACGAGCTGTATGTCGCACCTGTAACAAGAAATTTTACATCATTCTCCTTAAGGACCCTCTCCAGATCCATAAGCTCAAGTTCCTTCTCTCCCTTGGTATCTGCAAAGACCTGCCTTATTCCAAGGGCTTCTGCCTGCAATGATGTGTAAGCGGTATTGGGATAATGGAACATGTAGCTATACTCGTTCTCAGGGCGCATCGTTATGAGCAGGTCTATCTTCTTCCCAGACCTTACCGCTTTGTGCAGTGCAAGAGTAGAATCCTTCCCTCCGCTGTAAAGGCATGCATTGCTCATTCGGCATTACCGCTGTTATTGTTCTTTGCAAGCTTCTTCTTCACATGCTTCAGAGCTGAAAAGGTATCCCTGTCAATCTCTTCAAGGCGCATCCTTATGTACCTCGTCTGAGAAAGCATGTTTGGTATGACCCTGTAATCAAGCGCATTCACCCTTCTCTTTGTCTTGTCTATCTCTATCGCTATCCTTCTGAGGCTCTGCTCCCTCTGCGCGACCTCCACTACAGAATCAACGGCTTTCTTGAAGGATTCATTTATATCGTCTGCAGCAAGGCTTGTGCCCAAGAGCATTGGATTTGTCTGCTCTGTCTGGACGAGCCTGTTTATTCCAGGTATTCGCACGCCCATGATATTCTTTATCCTTATGCTTATCCCGCTCTGCGGGTCTACATACATCGCAACCTCCTCAAGTTCGAAGTTTCCAACGTAAGCTGAGGCTATTGCAACTGTTCTATAAGAGTTCTTTATTATCTCATTCAGTGCGCTCCTCGACTCCTTCGATTCCTTCAGGAGCTTAAGGAACTCTATCACCAGAACCTCTCTCTTTCTCTTCAGGATAGAATGCCCCTTCCTTGCGATAACAGTCCTCTTCTTGAGGTTTATCAGGTTCATCCTTGTAGGGTTTATCATCGTTGCCATGCTACTTGCCCTTATCCTTCTTGTAGTACTTCGCAATGAATTCGGATTTTATCCTCGTCAGCTCCCTTTCAGGCAGCTCCGACAGCAGGTTCCATCCTATCTCAAGCGTATCCTCTATCGTCCTTCTCTCATAGGTTCCCTGCCTTATGAATTTATTCTCGAAATCGTCTCCGAACTTGAGGTACGTTCTGTCGCTTTCAGAGAGCGCCTCTGCTCCCACTATCGCGCTCAGGCTCTTGGCATCCTGGGCCTTTGCATAAGCCCCGTATAACTGGTCAGAGACGTTCTTATGATCCTCTCTCGTCTTTCCATGCCCTATCCCGTTTCCCATAAGCCTTGATAACGATCCGAGAGGCTGGACAGGCGGGTAGATGCCTTTGTTGGTCAGCTCCCTGCTCATGTAAATCTGCCCTTCGGTGATGTATCCAGTAAGGTCTGGTATCGGGTGCGTTACGTCATCGCTAGGCATAGTCACTACGTTGAGCTGCGTTATGCTTCCCTTTCTGCCCTTTACGACTCCTGCCCTCTCATATATGCTTGCAAGGTCCGTGTACATGTATCCTGGGTATCCTCTCCTTCCGGGTACTTCTTCCCTTGCGCTTGAGAGCTCTCTCAAAGCCTCTGCGTAGTTTGTCATGTCATTCAGTATTACCAATACGTGCATGCCCTGGTCATATGCTAGATACTCTGCAGTTGTTAGTGCAAGCCTCGGGGTGAGTATTCTCTCTATGCTAGGGTCATCTGCAAGGTTCATGAACGCTACTGTCCTCTTGAAAGAACCTGTCTTCCTGAACTCATTTATGAAGTACTGCGCATCATCATACGTTATTCCGATGCCTGCGAATACGGCTGCAAAACCCTCGCTCTGGTTCTTCACAGTGGCCTGCCTCATTATCTGCGCTGTAAGCTGGTTGTGCGGAAGTCCTGAAGATGAGAAGATGGGCAGCTTCTGTCCTCTTACCAGTGTGTCAAGCCCGTCTATCGATGATATGCCTGTCTCTATGAAGTCGCTAGGCATGGCCCTTGCTGCCGGATTTATAGGATATCCATTTATGTCCCTCCTCTGCTCATACGCTATCGCAGGTCCCCCATCCTTTGGCCTTCCCTGGCCATCGAAGATTCTTCCGAGCATGCTCTCCCCGACGCCTACCATAAAGGTCTCTCCCAGGAAGGATACCGAGGTATTGTCGATGTTCATGCCGCTTGTAGGCCCGAAGACCTGTACAACTGCATTCTTGTCAGTAGTCTCAAGCACCTGTCCCAGTCTCTGCTCGCCGTCATGAAGCCTTATCCTGACTATCTCATTATATTTGGCGTTGCCCTGCTTCCCTACAACTACCAAAGGCCCCGCAACGCTTTCTATCGTCTTAAAATCTATCTCGAATTTCATATAATCACTTCTCCTCTGCTTCCAAGTATGCCTTAGAGGCATCACCGAACTCCTTGTCCATCTCCTCTGCAACCTTCTTCTCAGTCTTTTCCACATCCTGCTCCTTGACCTCCTTCAGCCTTGCAATCTGGTCTATTATCCTCATCTTTGTTATATTGTCAAGCGGGATACCTTCCTTAAGTGAGTCCTCTGCCTTCTTTGAGAAGCGCAGCATAGCCCTGAGCATGAACTCCTGTTTCTTCAGGCTAGTGTACGCATCTACTTCGTCAAAGGCGCTCTGCCTGAGGAAGCTCTCCCTTATCATCTTCCCTACTTCAAGGACAAGCCTCTCATGGTCAGGAAGCGCTTCCGCACCGACAAGCTGGACTATGTCCTTGAGCTCTGCCTCCCTCTGCAGTATCTGCATGCACTCCTTTCTCATCGAGAGGAACTCCTTGCCGAGGTTCTTCTCATACCAGCTCTCAAGCGATTCTATGTACAAAGAGTAGCTCGACAGCCAGTTTATCGAAGGGAAGTGCCTTGAATTTGCAAGCGATGCATCAAGAGACCAGAAAGCCTTTACCACTCTCAACGTTCCCTGAGATACCGGTTCAGAAAGGTCTCCTCCGGGAGGTGAAATTGCGCCTACGAGAGTCACAGAGCCTATCTTTCCAGAGAGCGTCTCAACCTTTCCTCCTCTTTCATAGTATTCGGCAAGCCTCTTAGGCAGATATGCAGGATAACCTTCCTCTCCGGGCATCTCTTCAAGCCTTGCCGATATCTCTCGCATGGCCTCTGCCCATCTTGATGTAGAGTCTGCCATAATCGCAACGCTGTATCCCATATCCCTGAAGTATTCAGCAATAGTTATCCCAGTATAAATGCTGGCCTCTCTTGCAGCTACAGGCATATTGCTCGTATTCGCTATTAACACGGTCCTTTCCATGAGCGGTCTTCCGCTCCTAGGATCCTTAAGCTCAGGAAACTCCGTAAGAATCTCAGTCATCTCATTCCCTCTCTCTCCGCATCCGACATAGATTACAATGTCGCTGTCAGCATACTTCGCTAGCTGGTGCTGGATTACCGTTTTTCCGGCTCCGAACGGACCAGGAACTGCAGCTGTGCCTCCCTTTGCCACAGGGAAGAGCGTATCTATGACTCTCTGCCCTGTCACGAGCGGTTCATCAGACCTGAACCTGTTCTTGTACTTTGAAGGCTTCCTTACGGACCTTCTCTGAAGCATCGTTATCTCATGGCTCTTGCCTCTGCTCTCAACTACCGCAACAGTATCTTCTACTGCAAAGCTTCCCTGTTTTATGCTCTTTATCTTTCCGCTGACTCCGTAAGGCACCATTATGTAATGTTTTATCAGTTCTGTCTCCTGCACGTATCCTATTATCTGCCCTTCGCCAACAGATGCTCCTGTGTGTGCTCCCTTATCCGCAACGAACTTCCATTTCTTCTTCTTATCAACAGGATCTGCCGCTATTCCCTTCTCTATGAAGACTCCGCTCTTTGATCTAAGAACCTCAAGAGGGCGCTGTATACCGTCATATATATTGCTCAGTATTCCCGGGCCCAGTTCCACTGAAAGAGGCAGTTTTGTAGACTCTACGCTCTCTCCCGGTCCTATTCCTGTAGTGTCCTCATACACCTGTATGATCGCCCTGTCCTTTCTCAGCTGTATGATCTCTCCTATGAGTCCGTCCTTCCCTACCTTAACCACGTCATACATGCTGCTTCCAAGCATATCTTTTGCGACTACTAGCGGTCCTGAAACCTTTTCGATAACTCCCATCTAAATCACGTTAAACATTTTTTGTAATATCAATACCTATTGCGCGCATGATCAGGCTACGCAACGTGTCCTCTTCGCCTACAGGCTCATTCTCCTCAGGTATCTCCACAAAGAGAGGGAGTATGCTGCTGGAAATGGCTTCCTGCAGCTTCCTGTCCTTGACCAGCTTCTTCACCCCTGACGTTATTATCACTATGCCTGTCTCTTTATCGTCAAGAACGCTCTTTAGTGCAGCCTCTGCAGTTGCCTGGTCATAAGCCTCATACGAACTTGCTATGCCGCCAAGCTTGAAGCCCAGGGACATGAGTCTGTTTCCTATCATGACTATCTTGTAACTATCTAATTTTTCCTCCAAACCATCAGCCTCTCCTTCTCCTCTGTGCTAAGCCCGTACATGCTTCCGTGTATCATTATCCTGAGCGTATCTACCTCTATCTCCTTGAAATAAAGGTATGCAAGTATTGAACCGAACGAGAGCACGCTATGGCCGAGCAGACTTACGCTGTCCTTCAGCATAGCGTTCCTAAGAGCTATCTCAAAGGAGAGAAGCTCCTTGTTCTTGCTCTTCTTGTATATGTCAAGTGCATTCTGCATGTCTGCAATCTTTATGCTCTCCACAAAGGACTCAAGATCCTTTGAACCTTCATACATCTTTGAGAGCTCCTCCTTCGCAATGGTTCCGTGCTCTGCAATCAGAGGTTCTATCTCTGTAAATTTAATTCCTATTCTCTTCGCTTTTATGAGCAGCATAAGGTTTCTTACATCTATGCTTACCTTCAGCATTCTTGACGACTGTGGATGGACGGTACGCAGCTTCGAAACTGTACTTCCAAGAACCGAATAATAACCTATATCTATTGCATTGACTGCATCAACCGCTCTCTTTCTCTTCTTATACTCCTCAGCTGCAGACCTTAGTATTGCAGTGTAAGGGGAGTTTACCATGAGCTTGGAGATAAGCGCCTCGACACTCTCTTCAGACATTGCCTCCTTGATAACCTGCCTGTTGTACCTTCCTTCATCAATCACATACTTGGAGATTGACTCGTAAGAGGCCTTTCTTCCCTTTGCCTCTATTGCAAGCTTTATGTTTGAGAGGTCCCATTTGCCCACTATGCTCCTCATGAGCTTCCTGTCCGTTGTTGGAGATATGTCTACCAGCTTTCCCAGCCTTCTGGCAAGGTTCTTGCTCAGCGCAAAGTCTATCAGCTCCTCCTTTATGCTTGTACCTCCAAACTCCTCAAGATCCTGCCTGTAGTCCATCTGGTAGAGAATGGCTATTATCGCTCCTGTATCCTTTGCCTTCATTATCTCTTCCATCTGCCTTCCGTCTATCAGGAAGGACTCCATAGCCTTTACTCTAGCGTTAGAGTATCCATACAAAGTCCTGGCCTTTATCAGATCACCTTTTTCCTCCTGCCTTTCTCTTAGAAGGCTTTGCTGCCTTGTGCTTCCTGTCAGACGCGTTCTTCGGAGCTGTCCTGCCGCTGTCATGCTTCTTTCCGAACATGAAGGCAGATATCTCTGCCCTTATCAGCTCGCTGTTTTCCTCAACTATCTTTGAAGGCGTTGCATCAAGCCTTATCCTTCCGTCTTTCGACTCTATGATAAAGCCCTCTCCGTCCATATGCTTTACCGCATAGCCCTTAAGCGAAGCTGCAGCCCTCTTATTGACAGTCACTATTATCTCATCCGTCGTCTTTTCCATCTCCTTTATAGCAGATTTCAGCATCCTGTCAAGGTTCTGGTCAGAAAGCATCCTCGAGAGCTTTGGCATTACCTTTTCCATTGCATTAGAAACCGCTTCGGCCTCCGCTGCATTCATGAGTGCAGTTGTCGCATTGTCAAGGTCGGATTTCTTCTCCATCTCAACTCTCTTCATCTCAGCCTTGGCTTCCTCCTCCGCCTTCTTCTCTATTGCAGACGCTTCCTTCTTCGCGTCCTCTATTATCTTTTTTGCATTCTCGGAAGCTTCGCTCTCTATCTCTGCAGCTCTTTTCTCAGCATCCTTGATGATGCTGCTTCTTATCTTGTCAAGGGTCATGAGAACACTATATTATTCCGGCAGTCAGCATTATCAGTATTGCAACCACGAAACCGAATATCAGGAGTGTTTCTGGTATTACCAGGAAGAGAAGGACGGTACCCATGCTCTCTGGCTTCTCCGCTATCATTCCCAGACCTGCGCTTCCTATGGCAGCCTGTGCCGATCCTGTTCCTATAGCACCTCCTGCTATAGCTATTCCTGCTCCTATTGCAGCTATTGCTGTTTCCAAAGTTATAGCCATTCAAATCACGTTATTATTCTTATTATTCTTTAGTATAAACTCTTTTGTAATTGAAGGGTCTGAAGCGAATTCCTCCTCCTGTATAAAACTTGGAGAAGAATTCAACGAAGTTGAGCCTCACTCCCTGCACCATTCCTTCGAATATGCCGAGAACCATGTTGAAGAAGTGTAGCAGGATAAATATTATAATATATACAATGAACAGGGGAATGCCCATTCCAAGGTTAGGGGTAAATGCCTGGTCTATCAGCATGGCTATTATTACGGAGCCCAATCCAAAGCCCATTATCCTTGCATAGCTCAGCGGATGCGTTATGAGGTTGGTTATCTCCGGTGCCTCCTCCCTGCTCAGTCCTATCGTTGCAAGTATCAAAAGTATGGCCGCTACGCCAGTCGCTGCTCCTATAGTGGTATTAAACTGTCCAAAGAATATCGCACTGACCGCTATTGCCCCTAATACTATCGCACCTGCAGATGCAAGCTTTGCAAGCGCATGCTTGTTATGGCCGTGCCTGTGCTGGTTGGCAGCCCCTATGGCAAGCCCAGTAACCACCTGTATTATTCCGAGCAATATCGTTACGACAAGAATTGTAGTGATGTTCTTCAGCCAGTTGAATGTCGGCAAGAAGCCCAATCCTATGTACTGGTTAAGCTGGAATCCAAAGTACTGATTTGAGAATATGCCAAAGAATATGATTGCTATGGATGTCAGTCTCCATATCCTTGCAACGTTGTTCAATAATCCATCCGGATCCGTCTTCATTATTATAAGACTGACAACAATGAGCGAGAGAATTCCGTAGCCCACATCCGATACCATCAGACCATAGAATATCGGAAACGATATTATGAATATCCATGTCGGGTCTATCTCGTCGCTTCTTGGTGTGGAATAGAAATTCATAAGATAATCGAATGGCTGGAGGAACTTCGGCCTGTTGATCTGCGTAGGTGCAAGTTCATCATCGGATACATGCTCTATGTAGAACCTGCCTTTTGCAGCTTCCCCTACAATCCTGTCAAGTTCGTGATATCTCTTCTTCGCTATCCATCCCTCTATCAGGAAGGTCTTGTCAGTTTTCTTGAATATCCCGCTCACATTTGCCTTCTGCAGCTCTATGTCCAGCATCTCGGTCATCGATGCAAGATATGAATACTTTGCACCGCTTATCTCATGCAGTTCCTTATTTATCTCAGAAATGCGCTTGTCGTTCTGCGCTCTCTTCTTACGTGAGGACAGGAGCGTTTCTTCAGCAGTTCCGTGCATGTATCTGGAGTGAAGATCTATTTCGGTAACCCCTGCATCCTTTGCAACGTCTGATATGCTGCCTGGCTTTGCATACACTATAACTCCAGATATATGCTTGTCGTTCTTCCTTGTCTCAATAGAATAATCCTTTGCATTTTTAAGCTTCTTAGATAGCTGAGAATAACCTTTGCCATCGGTATAGAATGCAAAATATCCGAACCTCTCGCTCTGTACCATGTCATAATTTATGCCTGTTCCTTTTAGCTTTTCAGAAGAATCTATAGAATAATCAAGGAGTGCGTTCTCTTCCTGAATAAGCTGTCTCTCATTACCAAGGTCATACACTCGCTGAACCGAACTCTCCGCTCTTGCTTCATTTATCAGCTTCTCAAGCTCCATATGCTTCTGCTTCTTTACTTCATGCTTCTCAAGCAGGCGGAGCGCGCCTTCAAATTTTATAAGGAGCTCAGATAGCTCCGAAGCATGGCCAGATGGCTTGTTATCTTCTATATTTATCCTGCTCTTCCTTAAGTCTATTATCCCTATGGCCTGCAGGGCAGAGACAACGCCATGCATATCCCTGTCCAGCGCAATTATCCTGACCTTCTGCATCGGCTCCGTACTTAACAATCTATGCACCAATTATCTTATCTGCAAGTCTCTTGACCAGCTTATTCAATTCCGATTCACCAAGTGCCCTCTTCCTTACTCTGTCAGCTTCCTTCTTTGCCGATGCCGATCCCTTTTCCACAGCCTTTTCCCCATCAGCATAAGCCTGGTTTATCATCTTTTTCTGCTCTGTTTCTGCCTTTGTCCTTGCCTCTTCAATAATCTCAGCGGCCTTCTTCCTTGCCTTTTCAACAGTCTCAGCTCCTTTAGACTGAGCCTCATCTATTATTTTTGTTGATTCTATCTCTGTTCCCTGCATCTCCTCAATGGCACTTTTACTCATCAATACACCATCAATAACTCATTAATCGAAACCAGACTAGAGCCCTGCAAAAGCAGCTCCCTGTACTGATATTGATAAGGAAAAAGAGTTTAAGAACCTTACGCTGAATCACTATAGGTCTTATGTTATACTTTATGCATCTATCAAGGAAGTTCTGGAAGAGCTCATACAAGGAACTGAGAGGGATATGCAGCTTCAAGCCTGTCGAGAGCCTATGGGACAACCTGATAATAGAGGCAAGACCAGGTCTCCTCCACAGCCTGAATTCAAAGGACAATATCTTCATATACGGGGCATTCCAACTGTCCGATAATCGCAGTATAGACAAGGACAATTATACAGAGAGTATATACGCATCAATCAAAAAACAAGCCGAGAGGGCAGAAGGGAAGAGCATAATGATAGACATATATGATGTGAACAGCAAGCATGGCTATTCTGGAAAGGATATGGAGGTACTTTTTGGCAACAGGCTTGAAAAAGATGGTTTTAAGGTGAGCATGGACGAGCCAGAAGTTCTCGTATATGCAGTTCTCTTTAACTGGAGGTGCTATTCAGGAATGACAAGATACGCAGCTGACAAGAGGAAGCTGCTCAACCCGATAAGGCATTATAACCATTCAAGAAGCGGAATAAGCAGGGCAGAGATGAAGATAGAGGAGGCATTTGACAGGTTTAGCATAAAGGCAAGGAAGGGAATTGCTATAGACCTTGGCGCAGCTCCTGGGGGATGGAGCTGCTTCCTTGCAAAGAGGGGTTTTTCAGTAATTGCAATAGACAATGCCGAGCTCGATAAAAAGAAAATAGGTGCCGCAGGTGTGCCAGTAGAAGTATACTCAGATAATGCTAAACCAAAAAGAGGCACAATACTTCATTATAAGATGGGTTTCCAGGAAGCGTATTCAAAGCTCAAGGATACAAAGGCAGATCTTATAGCAGATGATATGAATATAAGCCCTGCAGAATCAGCTGCAGCAGTTACAAAGTATCTAAGCCTGCTTAAGGAAAACGGCATATGCATAATGACAATAAAGTCTGTAACAAAGAACGTGCCTAAGCATATCTCTGCTATAAAGAATGAGTTGGAAGGGAGACTTGAGATAGAGAAAATGGCTGTCCTTCCGAGCAACAGACAGGAGCTTACCATATTATGCAGAAAACGTGCCGGCAGTAGATAAACCACATTTGGCATAAGCATAAAATAGGAACTGATGATTTAATATACGATATGAAATTTGAATGCTATAGCAAAATTCTGTAGCAATTCAAATTTGTTACTTCTGGTTTGATTTGTCTCATGGCAAGGATTATTAGCATCTACAGAAGACATTACACCTGTCATTTCAAGAAAACAAAAAGAGAAGAGAAAAACTCAAAAGGTATATATGCAGGAAGATTATTAATTTGTCAAGTCCCTAATATACTATGTGAAATTATGAATAATCTAAGAATGACTTATTATGTTGCACTTCTTGGCATAATCACAATTATCACAGGCGTTTCAGGGGCTTCTGGATTTACCTTTCCTAACGCCATACTTCATTATGCAAATATCAGCATAAGCAATTCCCAGTCAAGCGCAACTGTAAACGGACTGCAGGTGATGATATCATTCAATGCTCTTGCATACCAGCAGTATGAAGCGAATTCCCTGAATAATACCGAATTCTTCTATACAAATAATGGAACGGTTGTTCCTTCATGGATGGAAGGCAATCAACTTGATTGGTACCAGCCTGCCAACACCCTTTATACAAGCCAGAATGTGATATTCTGGATAAAGTATGGCCCTTCCATCGCAGCACATACGACAGCCACAAATACAATTGCGATAGGGTTTGGAACGAAGACAACAAATCTCCTTAATAAGATAGACACAGGAGAAGCACCACAACTTTCATGCGCAAATCCTTCCAATACTATACTCTGCGATTACGGAGAGTATGATGACGGAAGCAGTGTATTCAACCAGTACTGGAACTTTTCATATTCAAATAGCTGGTATAAAGGAGGAGCAGGATATGGCCCTAAAGGTATAGAGTATTCTGATAATGGCCTGAGAGTGCAGGGATGGACATTTGACAATGTGGCAGGAGTAACTGCACCTGGAAACATAATAACCGTTCTTGTTAACGCAACGGCATACTCTTCAACACCCAATACTTGGGCAGAAGCCCTGAGTCTTTCAAACACAAGCAGCGGCAACGGTTTGGGAGCTTTTCCAGGTATAGGAACCATCTCTGGCACTTACACGTACAGCCCATACATATATCTCTATAATTACGAATACGTTCCCCACATGCAGAGCGGTTCAAACATTACAGATCTTAAAGCACCACACACGATAAGTATAGGTTTCAACGATTCCGGGGAGATAAACTACACGTCAATAAACTATAGAAACGGTATGGGAAGTGAGACCTCCAATATGCTTTTATTCTTCCAGTCTGGTTATTACAATGGTCCTCTACGCATTTCCGATATCGCATGCAGTAACCTTACACTGACCTCTGCCAAAGCGGAACTTGCGGTTAACAGGATAATGTGTACCGGTACGATTGATAATGAGGGACAGATACGTGGGTTAACGCCTTCATCAGGCTGCAATGGAAACAGCGCTGCAGGTTATAACGGCGCTGCCTGTGGAGCAATCCCGGACTCTTTTGGAGGCAGCGGTGGAGCTGGAGGAGGCAATGTGTTGCTATCTCTTACAGGAGGCAACGGCGCAAACACTTTGATAGGAGGAGGTTTAGGATCAACAGGGATAGGACAGAATGGTGCAACACCAGCTGCACCTTCGGTAGTAGATGCTGCCAATGTTGCTAAGTGGGGCAACGCTCCTTTGACATATCTGCAAAGTGGTGGAGGGGGAAGTGGAGCAAACGGAGGCAGCGGAGGTGATGGCACTTCAACTGGCACGTTCATAGAATCAAATAGAGTTATTGCAGGGAGCATAAACGAAACCTCATTGTACAAGGCTGGTTCAGGAGCAGGCGGGTCAGGAGGAGGCGCCCTGCTGATAGCATATGGCAATGGAGGATATACTGCAGGAAATTATGACTTGTCAGGTGCCCTGGGAGGTTCGGCAGGAACTTCATGGGCTGCAGGAGGGAATGGAGGTGCAGGACAACTAATAACGTACAGTTATGGAAGCAATGCAATGCCGATAAGTGTGAGTTTCCCCAAGCAGACTGAGACATATCCTATATTATCATCAATGGTCGGAAATGCCTCATTCTATTATATGTATTCGAGGCATATGCCGCCTCTTAGCAGCATGCCATCTGTAAGTTTTAGTAGTGCGCGTCTGACACCATCATGCACAGTGTTTATAACAAACCCTTCCAATACAATAATAGACATAGGGCAGTATGAGAATTTTGTAGTGACAGAGGACAACTGCACTGGGCCATACACTTACAATATACTGATATCCAATAGCATAACTCCTTCCGTAATAACACACAACGACCTTCTAACAGGGCAGACTGCAAACTCAGTATCCTATATCTTCCAAACAATATCGGCAGATACAAGCAACTCCCCAGAGGAGGCAAATATAGTAATTACCGATTCAAGCCCTACAACAGTAAACTCACTATACAGTTCAACATTTACTATCAATCCAGTCCTATCCATACCATCAATAACTCCAACAAACCCGACAATAGACTCAGGGCAGTCCATAACACTGTCATCCAGCTGGTCAGGCGGAACTCCGGACTACACGGTTAAATGGTACGCCGGACCATCAGGAAACACCTGTTCACAGGACAGTTCAAACGTACTTGCAACATACTCATCAGTATCAGTGACATCAAACAGCATAACGGTAAGTCCGACATCAGCAAACTCATACTGCATAGGTGTAACAGATTCTGCAACAACACCGGAAACACAGTTATCCTCAAACGATGTAGTATTCGTTAATGCAGCATTGGGAACACCAAATCTTGCCGCGAGTAACACTCCGACAGTAGACACAGGTCAATATGAAGCATTCAGCTCTTCATGGACCGGGGGTACTTTACCATATACTGCAAATTATCTTGTTTTCAATACGGTAACAGATGCTCTGGTTGCAAACGCTCTGTATACAGGTATAACAGGAACAAGCAACACCTTCCTATGGTTTGTTCCAACTGCAGATGCGGGCAACACCATATCTGCAAATGTATTCATAATAGATTCGGCATCAAATCCTGTTACTGTCAATAGCATACAATTAAGCATCATCACCATATCCCTGTCTACTACAACATCAACCACATCAAGCACTACCTTAACAACTACTGTAGCCCCTTCAGGCAGTGGAGGTGGCAGCGGTAGCGGTGGAGTAATAATCCATCCTCCTTCCACCTCTGTATCATCAACCTCAACGTCATCTACTACCTCAACATCAATTTCCACATCAACATCCACATCTTCCGCATCAACTACATCTTCTATATCGACAATCTCAACTTCATCTACTTCCACATCGATTACAAGTACATCTTCAATCAAGCCTTCTACAACAATAGCTCCGATAGTCGTCTCTAAAAGCGTAAGCGTGTCTGGGACCAGTGCAGGCAAGGTGAATTTCACTATGTATAACATCACTGTCGAAGTCAGCACTAGCAACGAAATACCTAAAAATGTCACAATATCCTTTTACAGACCAACCAACATTACTACTTCGCCTTACAATTATGAGAATATCTACTCATTCTACCTGAATTCATCTTAGATCGGAA
>JAJYED010000006.1 GCA_021790305.1 Microcaldota archaeon | reverse complement strand
TTGCAGTTCAGGATAGAAGGATGATCCGAGAGGATGGAAGCAAAGGACAGGACATAGTCCTGACCTTTTTAGAACTCTGGGAAACGATGCGTACAGATGGAATGTCGGACGTAATATGGGCAAAGCGTCCTGAAGATCTTGAAGCATTTGGAGTGGACCCAGTATTAAGCAAGGCGATAGAGAATAGTGGGGCATTCGTAAATGAGGCTGAAACTGATAAGGCAGTATCTGGGCGCATTCTTAAGAGTGCAAAAAGAAACTAAGCGCATATTGAATAGGATGCTTTGGCGGGGGGGAGATTTGAACACCCGATCTCTAGATTTCTAAGATCATAGCCGAAAGGCTCATTACTCATCATGCTATGCATATGAGTCTAGCGCTCTAACCAGGCTGAGCTACCCCGCCTTCGGAGTTTATTTGCATGCCAAAGTTATTTAGCTTTGCACTTTAAATCAACAGGATTATATATAATAAATGCTGTTATATTCTTGCTTCATGGCCTTGGTAGTGTAATGGTTAGCATAGAGGACTGTGGATCCTCAGGACCGGGTTCGATTCCCGGCTTAGGCCCGTTTAATTCCTGTTCCTTTTTGGGATTTATGCAGAGGAAACTTTTGTGGGGTTCAGAATAACTATTTAAAGCTGATTGTGAGCAAATGGTTTTACTGATAAAAGAGCTTTCTGATTTTGATTTAAATATGTTCCGTGCCACAATAGGTAGTGGTCTTGAGTTTTCAGGGCACAACATGTTGTATTTTGGGGCGAATGCATGGAAAAAGATGGGAAAACTGATTTTGTTGAGAAAAAGAGCGTAGAAAGAGAGGTAACTGCAATTCCTAAGGAGACATATGAATTCTTCAATGGCGACGAGATACGTTCGCGCGTATTCTATGAGAAGTATGCGCTTAAGGATCTTGAAGGGACGATGCTGGAGAGGACTCCTGATCAGATGTGGTCAAGAGTCTCCAGAGTCATAGCTGACGTTGAAGCGAGTCCTGAGAAGAGAGCCGAGTGGTATGAAAAGTTCAACTGGCTGCTGGGCGATTTCAGGTTCCTTCCTGGAGGAAGAATACTCTTTGCTGCAGGGCAGCAGAGGAAGTCTACCCTGTTAAACTGTTATGTTATACCTGTAAAGAATGATTCTATAGAGGATATCTTTGACTGGTGCAAGGAAGCTGCAAGGACATACAGCTATGGAGGAGGAGTGGGCACAGATATAAGCATACTTAGGCCAAGGAACACCCCTGTAAACAACTCAGCAGTGGTTTCTACAGGTTCCGTATCTTTCATGAATATATTCAGCGAGACGACGCACACGATAGGGCAGCATGGAAGGAGAGGAGCGCTCATGATAACGATAAGGGTTGACCATCCGGACATTCTTTCATTCATAAAGGTAAAGAGGAACTTATCCAATGTTAGATACGCGAACATTAGCGTAAAGATAACGGACGAATTCATGCAGGCGGTAAAGGAGAATAAGGACTTTACGCTCAGGTATGAGAATGGAGTTGTCGGCAAGGTTACGAGCAAGATAAATGCCAGAGAGCTTTGGAATGAGCTTGTAAACTCTGCAAGGGATTGGGCAGAGCCTGGACTTATATTCTGGGATACTGTGAAGAAGTATTCGCCTAGCGAGTATAATGGGATGGAAGTCATAGGGACGAACCCGTGCTCCGAACAGCCGTTGCAGCCTTATGGCGCATGCGACCTTGGAAGCCTGAATCTTTCTGCTTTTGTCGCAGGAGCTTTCACTGACAATGCAAAGATAGAGTGGGAGCAGCTTGACAAGGCGGTGAGATACGGCGTCAGATTCCTAGATGACGTCCTTGATTACAATGATTCAAGACATCCACTCAAGGAGCAGTCTGAAGCTGCAAGGAACAGCAGGAGAATAGGCTTGGGCATAACCGGACTGGGAGACATGCTGGTCAAGCTAAAGGTAAGGTATGATAGTGAACGTGCACTTGCGTTTATAGACGAGCTCTTTACCAGGATAAAGAACAGGGCTTATATGGAGAGCGTAGAGATAGCGAAGGAGAAGGGATCCTTCCCTCTGTTTGATGCAAAGAAGCACCTGTCAATGCCTTTCATACAGACGCTTAATGATGAGATAAAGAAGGGCATAGAGAATCATGGGTTGAGGAACGTAGCCATACTAACTGTACCGCCTACGGGAAGCATATCCGTGCTTGCAGGGACATCCAGCGGCATAGAACCTATCTTTGCATTCAGCTATACCAGAAGGTCAGAATCACTGAGCCAGGAGTACTACAAGGTATACCACCCATTGGCCATGGAGTACATGCGCCTCTTCAACATAGCTGATGAGGACAACCTTCCTGACTTCTTCGTGCCTGCACATAAGATAGACGCTGAGTTCAGGGTCAAGATGCAGGCGACAATACAGAAGCACATAGACAGTGCGATATCTTCGACTGTTAACCTGCCCAACGACGCTTCAGTAGAGGATGTCGGCAAGGTGTATATGCAGGCTTGGGAGTCAGGATGCAAGGGAATAACAGTTTATAGAGAGGGTTCAAGAGAAGGCATACTGATAACAGAAGAGCAGCAGAAGAAGAAGGAGCAGGAGCAGCAGAAGAAAGAGGAGAGAGCTGCTGAAGAGCTGATGTGGAAGCGTGATGTGGTTCTTAGCGGACAGACCATGAAGGTAACTTTGCCGAATGGAAGCCCCATGTATCTGACAGCTAACTTTGACAGCACTTCGATACGCGAAGTCTTCATTAACCTCGGTAAGACAGGAAGCGAGGAGAAGAGCTATGCAGAGGCGATAGGCAGGCTGATAAGCAAGTACCTGCAGCAGGGTGGAGACGTACGAGAGGTAATAGATAGCCTTAAGGGCATAAGAGCCAACTCATCAATAGGATGGGACCATGGAATGAAGATATACAGCGTGCCTGATGCGATAGCAAAGAGCATAGAGGTTCTTGCAGGAATAACAGCGCCGGCAGTTGCCAAGAAGCTTCTGGAAGATGAGACAGCTAGTGCAATAGACGGAAGGCAGGATACCATAAAGAATGTTCATGGAATAAAGCCGGATAAGTGCCCTACCTGCGCCGAGATGACTCTTGTAAATGAGAATGGCTGCATAATCTGCAAGGCATGCGGCTTCACGAAGTGCGAGTGATCGGTCGCACTTATTTCTTTTCCTTTTTCTCCTTTCTTTTACCCTTCTCGAATAGTTTGACCACTTCCTTGAACTCATCAGGGGAATCGAAATTCTTGTATACGCTTGCGAATCTTATGTAAGCTACGGAATCAAGCTTGAAGAGCTCCTTTACCACCATGTCTCCTATCGCACTTGACTTTATCTCCTTTATGTCATTGCCGTTGATCTTCGCCTCTATCTTATCTACAACACGGTCCATAGCCTCTCTGCTGATCTTGCGCTTCTCGCATGCTTTTAGTATGCCGCTGAGTACCTTGTCCCTGTTGAACGACTCTCTCGTATTATCACGCTTTATTACGGTCACTCCTGCAAAATCTGGTTTCTCATAGGTGGTGAACCTGTGCTTGCAGTCATTGCACTGCCTCCTCCGCCTTGTGCTCGATTCGTTTGGCACCTCTCTTGAGTCGATGACTTCAGTACTGTCATTTCCGCAGTAAGGGCATCTCATATAATCATTTTGTTATTATTTCGCATCCGTCCTTCTGGACAAGGAGGGAGTGCTCTGCCTGGGCGACCATGCCGCGTCCCTTTTCAACAAGCCCTGGGAAGGCCTCTATCGCTCCTGAATTTATCAATTCGGCTATCCCTCTCCTTATCTTGAAATCGTCAAGCTCCTGCAGCTCCCTTGAGAGCCATCTTGTTGCAAACGGATAGGTAAGGAAGTTCTCGTCTATGAATGCACTGACAGCTCTTGCCTCGTTCGACCTTGTCATGCACTGGGAGTTTTTCTGGAAGATTGCGGTGAAGGTACTGTCCTCTACCTGCCCCCTGCCAGTAGTAAGGAAGGGTTCTATTGCGATTACCTGCCCTTCTTCCAGTTCTTTATTATCGCCATTGTCAAAGTTAGGTATGAAGAAGTCGGCGTGAAGGTCGGCTTCGCTTATCCCATGGCCGCCAAGATTCCTTATGGGCTTGAAGCCGTGCTTTGATGCCACATTTTCTATCTCCTTGCCTATATCCCTCAGCTGCCTGCCTGCTTTTACCACGGATATTGCGCTTTCAAGAGCCTCGTTTGTGGCCTCCACAAGCTTTGCATTCTTGTTTGAAAGGTCTATCGTTATGGCGCAATCCGTAAGAATAGTATCCTTGCGTGCTCCAAGATCCACCTTTACAACATCCTTTTCGGAGAATACGGAGTTGTCATCTGTCTCAGGAGTGAAATGCGCAGCCTTCTCGTTTATCGACAGATTTACAGGGAATGCGAGCAGGAATCCTTTTGACTTTATGGAGCGTTCTATCTCCTCTGCTGCTTCAAGAATGCTCTTGCCAGGTTTTATTATGCTCTTTGCAAGCGCAAGCGCTTCTGCAGAAGCCTTTCCTGCCTCCTTCAATTTATTTATCTCTTTATCTTCCATTCAAAACAACCTTACAGTCTTTTTTGTACTCCGCCACCCTTCAGCTCCTCCTCGCTGAAGCCCAGTTCCTTCAGTATCTTCAGCGTTGCAGGGACTACCTGGTGGTTTATGTAATAATCGGGATCGTACGAATCTGCAAGCTCGTCGATCTCAGCTTTTTCCGATATTGTATTTCCGCTTCTGGTTATTATATAACCTATGGTCGCTCCCTCTACTTCTTCCTTTGTCTTAGCTCCCTTCTGTATCGCCTTCCTTGCAGCTGCCAGTTCTGGAGACTTTCCATCATACTTGTCTATCCCCTTCCTCAACTGTGTGTATATTATAAGGTCCTTCAGTTCCACCTTTCCATCCCTCAGCCGGGTTAGCACATCCTTTACTATCTGCAGTGCCTTCTCCTTGCTTCCCTCCTTGAGTATAGCTTCGAGAACATCCTTCTGCGTTGTTCGCGCCACGTTTGACCAGTCCCTCCTTACAAGCTCAAATCCCTTTATCTTAACCCTCCCTGCTTCCGAGAGAAGTGCATACTTCTTCTTTGCGCCTCCCGATTCCGCTCCTTTCTTGCCTACGAATACCCCTCTGACATAGAAATCCTCCAGCTCAAGCTCCATGAGCTCTGGCAGCTCTGCGTTAATGTCGTTAAGGAACTTCATCGCTTCTTCCTTTGGCTTTCCCTGCAACTGTATGAATATGCTATCGGTATCACTGTACAGAACCTTGAAGCCTGCCTTCTCAGCGTGCTCTATCGTCATGGTTATGTAAGATCTGCCATAAGCGGTTACGCTTGCAGCGCAGTCTCTTGAATACCACCTTGATCTTGCATAGCCCAGATAACCGTAGAATGAGTTTGCAAGTATCTTAAGTGCGCTTGACCTTGCAGCCAGTGTCTGGTTATCAGGATCGTTCTTGTATGCCTTCTTTATCTCCTTCCTGTCGTCTATAAGCTTCTTGAGCGCCTTTGGTATTATTCCAACCGGGTGCATCATGAACTTCACTCCGTTTGGAGATTCGCTTACCTTTTCTGAATAGGAGCGGTCTGCTATTGTCGACGGATCTATGTTGTGGGATATTATTATCGATGGGTACAGGCTCCTGAAGTCAAGTACCACTATATGGTTGTATATACCGGCTTCTGGAGTCTTGACGAATGCCCCTTCTATAGGATTTGACATCCTCTCGTTTATCTCGTATTGTGAGGGCTTGTTAGGCACTATCTCGTTATTGTCAGAGGCGTATCTCATCAGAAGGGCTTCTACCAATTGGCCCGTAGTAGATACCGCATTCTCAGCAAGTGTTAGCCTTGAGACTTTCGCAGTCTCTATCTGCAGGTTTATGAAGAATTCATATAGCCTGTTAAGCGTTACCGAATCGCTTAATGAATAGTCTGCAAGCTCTTCAAGGTCTGCATCCGAACCGTCCCATATCTGCCATATGTTTTTCTTGTCGACGGTTATTTTTGTGTCTCCGCTTATCGCCCTGTACACCTCTGATAGGGTGAACCGGTTTATCTTTATCAGCTTCTCAGAAGCACCTACTATAGATACGAACCTTGCAACGTTGTATACGTCAAGATTTATCCTTCCTGGTATCTTTATCGCCTCGAGAAGGCCATGATGCTCCTGCCTGACATCTTCGTCATACCTGCCTATGTGGAAATTTATTCCGTTCTTCTCAGCTCTTTTCATAAGATAAGGAATGTCAAAATTTGAGGAGTTGTATCCTGAGATTATATCAACGTCCTTTTCCTTTATCAGCTTGACAAATGCGCTTATCATCTCCTTTTCGTTGGCGTATGTCTTGACGAACTTCCTGTTTATCTTCTTGGTTGTAAGAACTGCAGCCTCTCCGTCAGTGTAGTAGCTTATCATTATTGCAGGATCTTTTTCTGGCCTCGGTACAACTGAGGGATTATAGGTCTCTATGTCGAAGCACATGCACGTCAGACCTTTTTCAAGCTTGTACTCCTCTTTTAGCTCTTTTATGCTGTCTAGAGCAAGCTGGCCGTCCTCTTCGTGAACCTCTGCGGTTATCCCATGTAAGGGATTGATCTGCTTGTCTATCAGATAGCGTTTCCAGAATAGGATATCGTATTCGTAGGCCTCCCCGAATTCCGTTAGCATCTTGCTTATCTCAGGTACGCTTCTGGAGGTGTTAACTTCCACCTTGAGCACGGTCCTCTCCTTACCATATAGCGTTAGGTTTGACTTCGATACCTTGTGTATTGCTATCTGGTTGCCCTGGTTGTCCCTGAATAGCATCTTCTCTATGGAGGAGGTATCTGCATTGCTGTTATAAGGAATGAGCCTGAAGTAGGGATAGAAATTCTTGTCTAATATCGAGTATACGCCGGAGTTGCTTTTGAGGGTAAGACGTACTATGCTTCTCCCGGCAGATGAGACATAGTCTATATCAATAAGGACTCCCTGTAGCTCCATAGCCTCATCTGGGGCTGTTGCAGATGCAACAGATTAAGCTTTTTAGTTACTTTTCCTGAAGGCGTGCTCTTGAGAGTGGCAGCGGAGCGACAAAACCCATCGAGTATGCTACAAGAGTTCCTCTTGAACCGCACTCGAAATTCAGCATGTTTATTACATCCTCTGCGAAGTTTATTGGAAGCGTCTTCTTCTCCTTCCACATGCTCACTATCTCATCCGCATCCTTCTTGCTCTCCTTTGAGACTATGTTTCCCTTTATCTCAAGTTTGCCGATGTTCTTTGAGCCCTCCTGGCCTTCATAATCCGTAGTAAACGTGAAATCTACGCTGACATTATCCTTGTCAACCTTCACATCATCGAAGTTTATGTTGAACTTCATGTTTGCTATCAGATCCTTGTGGGCTCTCTTTGCCTCTATCTCTTTTATATTCACTTCCGTTATCATAAAAACACGTAATTTTATGGCACGTTAAACATTATTAATCTTTTGCTGCCCCTTCCGTCTTCTTTATATTTAAACGCTGATATGAGATAACCAATGGGCACGTGGCGCAACTTGGATAGCGCATCTGGCTTCGGACCAGATGGTTGCGGGTTCAAATCCCGTCGTGCCCGCTTCTTGCTGTAGAAGGAATATGATAAATCCGCTGGCTGATCCAAAGCGCATGGCACTTGCTGCTCTCATCGGATAAATGCATTTTTTATATGCTTTATTCCAGATACTACTATGGAACGTGGAAAAAAGGGGGCGAAGCCAGATAGTAAAAACGCCGGGTTAACTTCGAAAGAAGCCGGCAGACTGATAGGAAGGTATGGATATAATGAGATAAAGGCCAAGAAGAATAGCAGGGTTCTGCTTTTTGTCAAGAAGTTTTATGGTCCTGTGCAGCTGCTGCTCTGGCTCGTAGCTGTAATCTCTTTGGTAACAGGCAGGGCTGCTGACTTTTATATCATTGTGGCACTTCTTGTTTTCAATGCAGTTATAGGCTTCCTTGAGGAGTATAAGGCAGATAAGTCCGTAGAAGCGCTTAGCAGCATGCTCGCATCCAACGCAAGGGTGCTGCGTGACGGTAAATGGAAGGTGCTGCCTGCAAGACTTCTTGTGCCCGGGGATGTAATCAGAATAAGGCTTGGGGATATAATACCTGCAGACGCGACGATCCTCGAATGCGAACTTCTTGAGATGGACGAGTCTGTGATAAACGGCGAATCCTTCCTTGCAGAGAAGAAGGAAGGTGATACTTTGTATCAGGGTTCTGTGGCAAAACGCGGAGAGGCAACGTGCATTGTGACAGGAACAGGGTATAATACAAAATACGGGATGACTGAGAAGCTTGTCCAGATAGCGAAGCCTAAATCACATCTCGAAGACACCGTGCTCGGAATTGTCAAGTATCTTGTAGCGGCCGACTCACTCATAGTCCTCATAATGCTGATATATGGAACACTGGTGGTAGGGCTTAGCATAAGCGTACTGCTTCCCTTCCTTCTGGTCATACTTGTAGCATCCGTACCTGTCGCACTCTCTGCTGCGTTTACCGTCTCGATGGCCTTAGGTACTGAGAAGATGGCCAAGAAATCAGTACTTGTTACAAGGCTGGAAGCTATAGAGGATACCTCTACGATGGAGATATTGTGCACAGACAAGACAGGAACTATAACTCAGAACGTAATAACAATTAAGGAGGTGATACCTTACGGCTGTGATGAAAAGATAGTACTGAAATATGCTGCGGAGGCCTCAAGACAGGAGGATAATGATCCGATAGATACTGCCATTCTTTCATATGCATCTTCGTTGCACATAAGGACAGGGAAACAGCTGACCTTCAGTCCGTTCAATCCCTCTACCAAGAGAACACAAGCGTTGATAGAAGATGGGAAGAGATACGAGGTAACTAAAGGAGCAGCCTGGACAGTCATGAAGCTTGTCAGATTGAGTCCAGGGCAGGGAAGGAATATCAATGCGACTGTCAACAAACTCGCCAGCTTGGGAATGCGGTCCCTTGCGGTTGCAATGCGAAAAGGCAATGGTGCATGGAAGATGATTGGGATTGTTGCACTCTATGATCCTCCGAGACCTGAAGCCAAGCACCTTATGGAAGAGCTCAAGGAATTGGGCATCTCTGTTAAGATGATAACAGGCGACAGCCAGGCTGTTGCAAGAGAGATTGCAGCAGAGGTTGGCCTGGGCAGCAATATACTTATGCTTGCAGGCAAGAGCGATAAATCCGATAAAAGAATAGTTGGAGCAGACGGATTTGCAGGAGTATATCCAGAGGATAAGTACACAATAGTGAAAGCACTGCAGGATAAAGGGTATATAGTGGGGATGACTGGAGACGGGGTAAATGATGCCCCGGCACTTAAAGAGGCAGAGGTAGGAATTGCAGTGGCAACTGCGACTGACGTTGCAAAGAGTTCAGCTGCACTGGTTCTTACCAAAAACGGGCTTGAGGTCATAGTGGATGCAGTAAAGGAGAGTAGGAGGATCTTCGCAAGGATGATAACATATACTCTGGTCAAGGTGGCAAAGGTCTTTCAGATAGTGGGCTTCGTAGCAATTGCGTTCATAGCTTTGAGGTTCATACCGATAACGCCTTTCCTGCTTATTCTGCTGATATTTACAAATGATATAGTTAACATAGCAATCTCTACAGATAATGCTGATTACTCTGGAAAACCGGATTCGTGGAATGTAAAATCCATAGTTAAGATATCCTCTGTTATGGGCATACTTATGATCATAGAGGCTCTGCTATTCATACCGTTGGGGATAAGTATCTTTGGATTTAGCATAGTGCAGTTCCAGACCTTTGTCTTCCTTATGTTCAATATTACCGATCAGTTTGCAATCTTCAGCCTGAGGGAGAAGAGGCATTTCTGGAAGTCCAGACCGAGCACAAAACTCATGCTATCTTCCCTGTTCGGGATATCCGTAGGAGTAATACTTTCATACTTCGGCATATTTGTGGCTAGAATAGGCGTAGTGCCAATACTGTCCATATTGGTGTTAGGAGCCGTGTTCATGCTGATAAACGATTTTGTAAAGGTTGCCGCGCTCAAGAGATTCGCCGCTAATGGATGAATATCAAGATTTCCGAGTCTACACTAAGTTAAAACGTGACCTTCGTCCGCCCATAAATAGTGTGGGATTTCCAGCTCACGGTGTTAAAAGAGCAGCTGGATTTGAGGAGGTCTCTAAAGCTTACAGGGGCAGGCTTGATTTCAGGAACGAGCGCCCTAATAGGGTGAAGTTAAGGGATCGTATACATTTGCTTCCCTTCATCTCTGCAAATAGCTTCTTTATCTTCTGTGCGTCCGCGTTTATGTTCAGCATGTCCAGGCACATCGTGCCGTTATGCTGATGCACGGTTACCTTTATCTCTTCTTCAAAATCATGAAGGATGTTGGATACGTGGTTCTTCTCATTGTCCCTGTAGGTTATTACAAATACAACATTGTGGGTGCCTTTCAATGATTCCAGAACTTTGTATTCGCTCAGAAGAAGGTCTATGGCAGATCTGAGCATCTTGGATCTGCTCCTGAAGCCGAGGTTTTCCTGTATCTCATTGAGTTCTTGAAGAGTTTCCTTGTCTAAAGATATGCTCATTATTTCCATAATTTCGCCAGCTAAAATCTTGAACCTCTTAATGTACGTTTACGTGAGTATAGCCTTACAGCTTTCTTCATAGATGCCCTATAAGACAGAATGCCTATTATCACTACTACTATTATGACCAGGAAGAAGCCTATCCCAAGATTGTGAAGATTGTGGACCTGTATCGGAGTCACTATGGCATATTCAAGTAATTGAGGAAATGCCAGTATTGCCGCGCCGCCTACTGCAAATGCGATCCCTCCGTAAAGCAGAACATCTGAGCTTATAGACCTTGAAACGAAGGTGATTCCCTGTTTTGTCAGCTTCTTTACCTTGGTCAGCCATCTTCCGAAGAATGCACCAAATGTGACCTGCATGGTCATGGTGCCCATACCAAAGAGGAATCCAGGCAGCCATCCCAGCCACGGGCTAGGCATAGATGGCGACAGAACAGTGTATATTATCAATGCGAATGCTCCGAAACCGAATCCTGCTATCAGACCGTGGACAAATGCCAGCTTGCTTGGAATCTGTTTTAGCTCGCTTGACATGTCCGAGGAATCTATCGGATTCTTTTTGTGCTCGAATTCCATCCGCTGGTCTTTGCTGCCTTCCTTGTGCATATGGAATAGCACGCCAAGCCTGTCCTCTATTGCGTGCCAGTGAGGGTACATATCCTTTCTTTTAATATAGACGCCTGCAGCCAGCATCGCTACTCCTACGAAGACATAGGTAACCCCGAATGCGAAAGCTGTCATAAAGATCCCTGCAAGGGCGAAGTATGCCACTTCGGAAAGGACAGCTCTCTGCAGCGTGAAGCCGCTTGAGAATATCAGCCCTGCCTTCATACCGCCTTTTGTGCTTCCGCTCCCTACGGCATAAGAGAAGGTTATTGGCCACGTATGCTCGTCAGGAGTTATTCCATGCACTATACCAAGAAGATAAGATATAATCAGTGCGGCTATAAATGCCACATTTGAAGGATTATATAGATTTATCTGACCGATAATACCATTATTGGCTGATTGTGAATTCTGATTATAAAATTGCAAGGCTACAAGTATGGCAATTATGCCAACTATTATTATCCCAGCTATGAGTGCGTATTTTTTGATTGTCATCCGACCGGCCGGACAGATTATTAATTAATAGAGTGTTTATTATTAACAAGGTTTAATAAACATTTCCGTATTCTGAACAAACAATGCAAGGATATATGGTCAATATATGCAATATTATATCGCATGCTCCTTCCTTAGCATTATAATCTTTTTCTTCCTGCCTCCTGGAGCTGAGTAATTTCCGATATCCCCATCCGACCTTATCACCCTATGGCACGGAATAAGAGGTGCAAGAGGATTCATGCGCATTACAGAGCCTACAGCCCTTGCGGCTCCAGGATATCCTGCCATCTCTGCCACCTGCTTGTAGGTTCTTGTCTCGCCTTCAGGTATTGTGAACGTGGCAAGGAGAACTTTCTTTTGAAAAGGAGTAAGACCATGGCCTTCGAGTTTCCTTAGCACCTCCTTTCTTTTCATGAAAAAGCATCTAGGAAAGGAATTTGTTCAGTTCTGGCATATTTTCCAGTGCACGCTCCTGCTCCAGCTGCTTGAATAGCATGTACATTATACCTACTGTAAGGAGGACTCCCATGCCTGTTCCTACAGCTCCGGTGAGTGTTGCTACTGCGGCAAGAAATCCGACGAAGAGGCTACCCAGAATAGTTATAGTAGGTATGTATTTGTTCAGCACATTTTCGGTTATCCTGGGATCCCTCCTGAAGCCGGGAATCTGCCAGCCTACTCCCTGTAGTTGTTCTGCGACATTCTTAGGGCTCTGCCCTGTCATCTCTATCCAGAACCTTCCGAATATTACGCAGAGGAGCATCAGCACTACCATGTATATTATAAAGTGCAGCCATTCGGGCACATATACAAAACCGCCTGTTGGGAGGTACAGTGTGCTGGTTGCAGTTGCCAAGAATGAAACATAAGGACCGTAACCACCTATTCCGCCATAGCTGCTGGAGTATGGAAGAGGGAAGTTTGGAGATATCAGATATACTATGCCCCCTACAAGATTGTTAGTTGTCCCTCCTGAAGTGGTGGTTGTTTTTTGATAAAAAGCTATAAAATGCGCTAACGGAGCCAATCCTCCCGATACTCCGGAAAGGAAGCCGAACCATACCGTAAGGCTGAGTATCATAGATGTTGCAAGAATTACAGGAAGTACGCTTACATAAAGGAACGGTATTGGAAGTCTTCCGCCGACTCCACGTAGCTGGCTGAATGCGAGAGGTACCTCAACCATTATGTCATATGCATATATGCTCACTAGCATCACAAGCACAGAGAAGAAGAGTGGACCAAATGCGAGTATTGCATTCGGTATTGCTGTTGCGCCGCCGGCCACTATTGCAGCCAATGCTTCATTTCCAAGTATGTTTATTGTTCCTGCTATTATCGAATATGCCACCCCTCCTGCTATGAAGAGGTTTATTCCTGAAGTGAGACCGTATTTGACCATCATCTCATCGAGGAATACAACGATTATGGCGCTTATGGCGAGTTGTAGTACCACTATGCCGAAAAATGCTGGGCTTGCTATCGGCACGTATCCCGTGTATGTAAATATAAATGCTTCTATTATCGCTATAGTCATGGCTGCGAGCTTCTGGATTGCCTGGAATCTTCCCTTTTGTTCTGGGTCATTCATATCTATGTTAAATACGCCTGATCCTTGCAGCAATTGGAGTATTATGCTGGAGAGGACTATGGGACCTATGCCTACTGTTATCAGAGTGCCTGTCCTTGCAGCGAATATGACATTTATCAGCTGCTCCACTGGCTGCTGAAGCGTCGCAAGGTTTACCCCGTATGCAGGTGTGCTGAATAATATAAAATAAGTACACATTATGACAGCTGTCCATTTAAGCTTGTCCCTGAATGACAGAGGGGTAGCAGGCTTCTTTATTCCAGGTATCAGCTTCAACACTGGGTCTAAGGATTTAATATTCATTTGTGCACCGCGGTAGTTATATCAACAACGTAATTCTTATTTTTATCAACGTTTATATATACATTGGGCTCTTTTGAGGTTTTGCCTTTTATGAAACCTCTTATCATTGCCGTAGATAACTCTACAAAAGCCGAATTGGAATTATGATATGAATACATTAGCTGCACCTCGGCTGTTTTCGGGGCTATCTTTACCGGTCCTTGGGATGTTCCGAAATATCTGGCTATATTTTCCAACAGAGCTTTTGCGCCATTACCCGAGTATCTTTGGGACAATTCAATCCCTATCAGGTAGAATATTTTTGTTATCTCTGCTCTGAGGGGCTGCTTTGTCATTGGGATAAGTGGCAACATATGATATGCAACTTCTGATCTGTCGCTGAATCTTATCTCGTGAAAATTGACTGCTATCGAGTCTATCACGTCTTCTAAAGACGGATTGCTGTTGCTTCCGAAGGCTCTACCGGTATTTGATACAAACCTGCACACAGGATCTCCGTTGTATATGCACTCCTTTTCAACTGTATTGATTATCTCTCCGGAATGGGCCGATAGATATCCTGCGATTATTCCTGCTTCAAAAGAGTGTATCTTTGCGCCAACCTTTTTTGCATCATGGTTTCTTGATCCGGATTTTATTACAAGTGCATCTCTGAATGGTTGGTAGATTATACTCCTGAAGCCAAGCCTTCCGAGTACAGGTACCAGAGTGTTTTTCTCTTTTTTGGAATTTGCAGATATGTCCATGCCTATAGAATAGCCGAAGTTGTAAGCTGTCCTTGCAAGCTTTGGAGTTAGGGAGTATATCAGGTCTTCTATCACTATTCCGTCACGCAACTCTCTTGATGGATTTAGAATACTCCGCACAAGCAGTCCTTCTGTGTCAGGAGCCTGCGATATCTGCGTATGAATTGATTTTCTAACAATAGCCTTCCTTTTGATGGGATTGCGTTCCCTTGCGGATTTCTTGCCTTTTTTTGCAGCTTTCATGCTCTCTTCACAATTCTCTTTGCATAGGAATATTTATATCTGCTTTTTAAGAGCTATTAACAATGGACCTACTCTCGCTCATACTGCTATTGATAGTTGATACTTCTGCCTCATGGTTAAGGATGTTCGTTGCACTGTTCCTCTCTGTCATAATAGGCATATTGGTGGGAATATACGCTGCCGTGTCCGACAGGGCTGCAAAGATAATACTTCCTGTTGTAGACGTACTCCAGACGCTGCCGATACTGGCTTTCTTTCCTTTTGTCATTCTCGTAGTGGTAAGCGCACTGCCAGGATCTTTAGGCATAAATGCTGCAGTAATATTCCTGATAGTTACAAGCATGCTGTGGAACATAATCTTTGGTGCTTATGAAGCGATAAAGACCCTCCCTAAGGAGATGATAGAGGTTGCAGATATATACGGATTCGGCAGTTTTGACAAGCTTAGGAAGATCTTCATTCCTGCAAGCATACCCAGAGTCATAGAACAGACAAAGCTTTCATGGGCTATTGGTCTCTTCTACCTTGTTACTAGCGAAATCTTTTCTGTAGGCAATAGCAATTATCAGGTCACTTATGGGATAGGAGTGGCGCTTGTGACTCTTGGTGCTACAAACATATACTATTATCTGATAGGCATTGCAGTATTCATCGCGTTCGTTATCGCAACTGTATTGCTTTTCTTCAATCCGCTTGAGAAGAAGTTCAGCGTTGGCCAGACCAGAGACGTAGATGTCATGGGATACAAGCATGCGGCTGCACTGGTAAGCACCGTTAGGAAGATCTCTTATGTTCAGCGTGCAACTAAACTTTTAGTTAGTGGAGGAAAGAGAATAGGTAGTGGCGGGACAAAAGTTGCAACAAGGACTAAATGGCCTTCTGCTAAAAATAAGAAGACCAAGAGTAAGGATAAGGGCAGGCTTTACAGGTATATTCCATATGCCTTTGCAATTGTCATTATCCTTATATCTGCGTATTTTGCCATGCAGTCTAACATACTGCAATATGAGTGGGAGGTTCTGGTAGCGCTTTTTGCTACCTTTGTAAGAGTATGGGTTGCGTATGTTGTTATACTGGCAGTGGTGCTTCCTTTATGCGTATACCTATTGTTCACTTCTAGAAATAAATCAAGGTATACCTCTACCTTCCAGATAATCGCCTCTGTACCTGCCACTATCCTCATACCTTTGATAGTTATTGGCTTCAAGGATATGCCATACGGGCCTAACCTTGTTGCATTCCTGATATTCTTCCTTAGCGGCATATGGTACGTGATATTTGGGATAACATCCAATTCAGGAGTGCTTAAGAGCATTATAGAGGTAAGGGATGTTTTTGGAGTAAAGGGCAGGGAAGCCTGGAAGAGGATTTACATAGGTGCCATACTGCCTGGACTCATAACAGGAAGCATAACTGCGATTGCTGCAGAGTGGAATGCAAGCATAGTTGCAGAATACTTCACAAGCGGAGGAATTTCAGGGACAGGAAATACTGTGATAACTTCTGTAGGAGTGGGAATGGGGAAACTGCTTGACCTTGCTTTGAATGCAAACAACATTGGATTGCTTGCCCTGGCAATAATAAACATGGTACTTATGATATACCTTATAAATTTCTTTGTCTGGAAGAAATTATACAAGAGGGTTTCAGAGTATTATAAGTGATATTTAATGAAAAGCATTTTGTCTATAGAACATGTTTCATTCGGTTTTGAAGACAGCGGCATAAAGGTAATAGATGATTTATCATTCCAAGTTAATGAGGGAGAGTTTGTTTCTATAATAGGCCCTTCTGGATGTGGCAAATCAACTCTACTTAGGATAATTGCAGGCTTAATACCTCCTGAGAGAGGAAAGGTTTATTACGCAGGTAAGAAGATAGACGGACCTGCCCGTGGAATCGGCTTTGTATTTCAGGATTTTGCACTGATGCCCTGGTTAACAAACCTTGAGAATATAAAAATAGGATTATCCCTTACGGATTTTGATGAAGATAAAAAAAATGAGATTGCAATAGGACTTATGAATAAACTTGGACTGGAAGGTCTCGGCAAGCAGTATCCGAATTCCCTTAGCGGAGGCATGAAACAGAGAGTAGGTATCGCAAGGGCGATAGCTTCTGCGCCTAATTTGCTGCTTATGGATGAACCGTTCAGTTCGCTTGACGAACTAACTGCAGAGAATCTTAGATCGGACATTGTGTATATGCTCAAGAGCAATGATATCTCTGTAAAATCGATAATAATGGTAACCCATAATGTTGAGGAGGCAGTGGAGCTTTCAGATAGGGCAATTGTACTTTCCAAAAAACCTTCTCGCTTGAAAAGAATAGAACAGATAAGGCACACGAGGCCTAGGGACAGAAAAGCGGCATGGTTCAGCAAGGCCGAGAGCGACATATACGCAGATCTGACAGATTAGGGTTATTTAGGTAGAGACCATACATCCTTCTCAGGATCGTATCTCATTAGCTTTGTCCTAAGAGCCCAGTCGACAAAAAGACCCTTTAGCATCGCGTTGTTTATTGCTTTCTCACCGTGGAATAGGATTCCCTTCGACTCCATGGATTCGAACAGTTCGTCTGAGGTGAGCTCTCCTTTTGATAGCAGCTCTACTGCGCTTTTGAATGGATCTATAGCCTCTAGTTTGTTCCTCAGTATCTTCGACATGTTCCTTAGGTTTAGTTCCTCTCCTTCTTTGGTAAGCTTTATTTTTGAATCCTTGGTATGAGTGAATCCAAGCAGGTCGCATACTTCTATAAGAGGCAGTAGGGAGTCTATATCAATCTCAGATTCCTCTGCAAGTTTGGCGAGATCCATCTTGTCGTCATTCTCCTTTATTATCTTGAGGATTCCACGCATCCTGCTTATTCCAGTGCCTAGAGGAAAGAGTTTAGCCATATGTGGCTATAGGCAAGATTAAGCTTATATTCCTTTTCTTGTGTTCGGAAATCAATTTACGCTATAGTGATTTAGAAGTTCTTTTATCCCTTCATCAAGATTTACCTTGGCTTCGAAGCCCAGTTTCTCCTTTGATTTCCTGGTGTCTGCAAGAGTGTGTGCAACATAGTTGTTTATCTTGTTCGGAACATACTGCGCCTTAAGCTCCTTTCCTGAGAGTTCGTTTATCTTCTTTACAGTATCATTCAGAGAGTAGCTCTTCCCTGTCCCTACGTTGAATATGTCGTAGCCTTTGTACGCTGATGCAAGTATCGCAGCCCTTACTACGTCAGATGCGTTTGTAAAGTCCCTGGTCTGGCTTCCGTCGCCGTATATAACTGCAGGCTGGTTGTCCCTTAGCGCCCATATGAACTGGGTCACAAGGTTTGCGTACTGCTTCTTGTTCTCCTCTCTTTTGCCATATACTGAGAACAGCCTTATCCCGGTAGCGTCGAGATTGTAAAGATTAGTATAAAGCTCCGCCAGTCTTTCCACATAATATCTCGCTTCCGTATAGAAATCGGTCACCTTTGGCAGTAAATGCTCGGAGTAAGGCATCTGCAGACCATTGTACAAGGATGATGATGATATGAATACAGTCTTTGCATTCTTTTCTATTGAGTATTTGAATACCTTTACGGCCCCTTCAACTACCTCGTGCACCCTGTTATTGTCCTCTTTATACATAGGTGTTGACGAATACATTCCAAGATGGAATATATAATCAGGATCGACATTTGCCTTGCTTATGTCCTTGGAATCTGCCTTTATCAAGCGTACATTATTGTTTTTTATGTCTTCAGTAAGGTTTGCCTCTGTGCCAGTATGCATGTTGTCTATAACAGTTACGCTGTTATCCTTTGCAAGGACAGAAACAAGATTGCTTCCGATGAAGCCCGCTCCTCCGGTCACTATTATCTCTTTGTTTTTTAATTCCATAGTACTCGCCGTATAGTATTGGCTTATTTTTTCACATATAAAAAGGTTGCTTTTCTTTAGTGCGTTGTGCGGAATAGTAATGCCTTGGACCATACTACATGCTTCAGAGCCTTCCCAGATAATGGTATATGAGCGCAAGGTTGGCCAGAATCAATGCACTGAATAGGTATAGCTGGTATGTGCTTATGTAGAAGTTTATCAGAGTTACATCCGCCACGGTTGCACCGACTATGTACAATAACGATACAAATATTGGAACTGTGCATGCGCAACTGGCTATTGTGCCTCCTGCAAGAAGGATTATTGAACCTGATACGCTGCCTGTGATTGCACGCCCATACTTTATTCCTCCATGTATCGAGGACACGGCTATCGTAAGTAGAAGAGCAGATGTTATAACCAAGGTATATAGCAGGTATATTGGAACTGTCAGAAGGAATAAGCCGTAGTTGCTGCTCGTTATAAGATAGTAGAAAATATAATAGTAAATTATTGCTGCAACTATTAGAACTGCGAGATATATCGGCTTTGTGACTATCGCCACTAATTTCTTTGCCCTGCTCATTGCAGTCTTTCTTGGCCTTTTGTGGGATTTTTTAGCGCTTTTGGTATTCTTTGCCATTTTTATTACCATTTAAGATCAGAATGAGCCCTTCTGAATCTGCTGCTCTATCTTGGCTATTGCAGGAAGGCTGCATGCACTGATCTGCGTAGAATTGTTTAACGTCAGGCACGTCTCGGCTATGTAAAAGTCTGCGGCAGCATATTCAGACCATGAAAACTGATCGTTAGGCGAATTTAGGGAATTGAGTATCTGCGTGTGGGTCATGAAGGTGAGTTCAGGGTAGCCTCCGCTGATTGCAGTGGTGTTGCCGAAATCTATGCCGTCTGCACCGTCGATTTGATAGTTGCCCCATATCGTGTATGGGGTGCCGTTGAAGTTGTTTAACTTGTTTATTAGATTAAACGCAGCTATGTCACTCTGATTATTTGAGCTGTTCACCTCTCCTCCTATTACAGACATTGGCTGAAGAGCAAACCCGCCGGTTATCGGATACTCGTCTTCAAGCGTGATGAGGTTTATATATGGACTTGAATAGTGGTTTGTAAGGTCAATCCCGGGAGTATTGTAGTTGTCTTTATTCCAGTACAGAGTAGGCACGTCGCTGTCACCAAGGGAGCTGTATCCTTTGTACAGTTGGTTGAATGTGCCGAACCTTGAAAGTGCCAGAGCCATCGCCCATCTGTTCTCTCCGCAGAATACACAGGTTATTGACCCAAGATATATTACAGATGGCTTGCCATTTATGACGAGGCCGTGGACAGTGTTTACCTTTAGCGAACCTACCAGATAACCTATTGGGTTCTTTATTGAACCGTTAAGGTACATCTCTCCTGCTTTTTCAAAATATGAGTTTGGCGCGTTGTTTATGACGCCAAGCTCTGTTGAGTTAAGAGGCTGGTCTATATTTACAAGCCTGTCTCCGAACGTAGTTGCGTTAGGAGTAGTATTTGTTGTATGGTTTGCAAGAGCCACAGGGTGCTGGCCGACTTCTACAAGAGCAAGCATCGCTATTGCTATTGCTATGATCGCCACTGCCAAAGAAAGTGATGAGATTATCCTTAGTGTTCGCATTGCACGTTTGTAGGATGTCAGCGTTTTTTGAGTGTCTTGTCTTTTTATCGCCATGATTAACAACTATGTACTTAGTATTTACTTTCAGCATATATTTTATAATAGATAGGTCTTTTTTATGCCTTTGTATTTATGTATGCAAATATTTAAGTAGAGCTGGCGTTATTAGGTATTAATAATTGTGATTTTTATGAGTGTAAAACGAGAGATAGACCAGGTTGAGAAGTTAATGAAAGATGAGATGAAGGATAAGAAGCGTTTTAGAAAGCTAAAGGAAGTGACCATAGCTGAAGACTTGGCTGCGATGAACACCAACGAAGCAACTAGGTGGAACGCAGGAAATCCTGCAGTCGGAGAACGTTTGCACAGCAACTCTACGCTATCTGCAAAGGTGCTGTATGCTTTGATATTTGTGTATGTTGTAATTGTTGCACTATCTCTTATGTTCTTTGTAATTAACGGAGCTTTGTAGATAAGTGTAAGACGGAATTATTGTTTGAGTCTTAAGATTATGAGATAGGTAGTACTGATGGTCCAACTTTCCAAAGAGATAGTAAAGGAAACTCTTCTTGATAAGGCAGAGATGTCTGATGCACACTGCCATCTAGAACTCTTCAAACATCCATTGGAGATTATAGAAAAGGCGCGTGAGGAAGGTGTTGGGATAATCATAACGGCTGGAGGTACGGTAGAGGGCAACATGGGAGCTGTTGAGATGACCAATTATGATGGTGTATTTGCCACTATAGGGATAGACCCTTCTGCTATAGAGGATGAAGACAGGATAGATGATATAGAGATGCAGATAAGGGCAAACCCTAAGATAATAGGGATAGGGGAGATAGGGCTTGATGTAAAGTATCTAGATAAATATAATCTTGAGCTGCAAAAAGGGATATTTAGAAGACAGATAAAGATCGCTGAAGAACTTGGGATACCGGTAGTGGTGCATGCGCGTGGAATGATGAAGCATGTAGTTGATATTGTACGGGAGTCTTCCGGTGTGCGTTTTATGATGCATTTCTTTGATGGAACTCTTGAGGAGGCGCAGAAGCTGGCAGGCATGGGCCATCTTATATCCATACCTCCAAGGCTTACCTCGAATAGGAAAAAGATTATAAAGCATCTCGACATAGGTAATATAGTAGTTGAGACGGATTCCCCGGTTGCCGGACACAGCCCTTCTGATGTGAAGGAAACCTTGGAACTCATATCAAAGATCAAAGGAATTGGCTTTTATGATGTGGCTTCTATGGTAACAGGGAACCTGAAGAGGTTTTTTTATATTTGATACTTATGGGCCCGTAGCTCAGCTTGGACAGAGCGACAGACTTCTAATCTGAGGGTCGCGGGTTCAAAAGACCTTCTGAAAGTCCCGCCGGGCCCGTACATAATGTGATCTTATGGGAAACAATAAGGAATTTGACGAGATAATTGCACAGATCAAGCAACAGATAGACTCATTGCTCAATGACAATAGCGTTCCGAGGAATGTGAAGAACTCGCTTAGCGAAGCGAAAGCAGCTCTTGAACAGGAGAACAACGCCTATTCGGTAAGAGCCGGAACAGCCACATACAAGATAGATGAGATAAGCAACGACATAAACCTGCCACCTTATGCAAGGACCGTAGTATGGAATGTGTTAAGCATGCTTGAAGGAATAAAGGAGTAGACATTGTTGAGTGTTTATTAATTCTTTTGCCCCAATCCTTACTGAGAACATGGGTTTCAAGGTTGACAGCAGGATAAAGCGTGCTATAGGGCGCGATAAAAAGTTTATGATCACTACTACTAAAGAGGACTTTCCGCTTGTTGTACAGAGAGCGGGAGGGGATTACATTTACGATATTTCTGGAAACAGGTTCATCGACTTCTCCACGTTCATATCGGTGTATAATTTCGGCGATAATTCCAAGAAGGAGGTAAGGGATGCGATAAGGAAGCAGATGGAGCTGCTGATGCATAATGCATTTACCGATTACTATTCGGAAGGGCCGGTTAACTTTGCAGAAAATCTGTTGAAGATGTTTCCCAAGGGCTTTGGCAAGGTCTTCTTCTCCAATTCAGGGACTGAGGCGAACGAAGCAGCCCTTAAGTTCTCTAGGATATTCACTAAAAGAAAGTATGTTCTTGCATTTTACGGAGGATTCCATGGCAGGACATACGGATCGCTCTCCATGACCGCTTCTAAGGCTGTACAGCGCGAAGGCGCAGGGCCATTCGGTCCTGTGGTGCATGCCCCTTATGCTTATTGTTACAGATGCCCTTTCAAGCAGGAATACCCTTCATGCGGGATGGCCTGCCTTGATTACATCAAGAAGTATCCGCTTGCAAAGGAGATTCCGCCTGACGAGACTGCTGCGATATTCGTAGAACCAGTACAGGGAGAGGGAGGTTATGTCGTGCCGCCTAAGGAATTCATAAAAGGGCTCCGTGAGATTGCAGATGACAATGGCATGCTCCTTATTGACGATGAGGTGCAGGCAGGGTATATGAGAACAGGCAAGTTCCTCGCTATGGACAACTTCGGCGTTGAAGCAGATATCTACACCTTTGCAAAGAGCATAGGGGCAGGATTGCCTATGGGAGTTACCGTAACAAGAAGCTCGCTTGGCGACCTGAAGCAGGGCGCGCATGCAAATACTTTTGGAGGTAATGCAACTGTGGCTGCAGGAGCAGACGCCCTTCTCAGCTATGTAAAAAAGAATGTGCATAGGATAGAATCTGGAATAAAGGAAAGGTCAAGAATAATGATGAAACGTCTTGATGCAATGAAGGATAGGTATGAGATTGTCGGAGATGTAAGAGGCATTGGGATGATGATAGGGATTGAGATTGTCAAGGACAAGAAGAGCAAGACTCCTGGAATAGAGGAAAGGAACAGGATAATAAAGGAGGCTTTTGAACGTGGTCTTGTGCTTCTTCCTGCAGGAGAGTGCTCAATAAGGATAATACCTCAGCTTGAGATTGACAAGAAGGTCTTGGAAAAGGGACTTGACATACTTGAAGATACTATAAAGAAGGTTTCGTTATCCTATTAGCCTCTGCAAATATTTTAATATCATAATCAGCTATAGCTGTTCAGTGGAAGGATGATAAAACACAGAAACAAGTCCCATGATTCTGGTACAAAAGAGGAGAAGAAAATAAGCTCTGCGGAGGAGTTTAAAGAACATGTTGGTCGTGTTTCTGAACGTGTAAAAGAATCATATGGGCAAGATAACAGTAGACATAAACAACCAGAGAGTCCAGGAGCTAAAGAATTTGTAGAGAAAGTCGGCAGGACTTCTGACAGATTGGTAAAGGCAGCGGCTGCGGCGGTTTTTATCTTAAGTGTCGTAGATATCCATTATCTTATTATGCAAGAACCGGCGTTGACTAGGGAGCAGCAGTCCATAGTAGTTGCTAACAAAATACGTTCATTGCGGGAGAAAAAGCATCAGGCTGTAGGAGAGTCTGCAACCAGAGGTTTGCCTACTAATAGAACCGTAGCAGAAGTAAATGTAAATAGGATTATTGGAAACTCTTACAAAAAGGAAAATGGACGCTTGTACGAATTGGAAAACTCATGGTCAGTCCAGCTTAACGTTAATTTGGGCATATTAACTGAAAATAAAAAAGATGGGGCTAAACGTCTGGAGGTCCTGTGGTTGCAGGACGTATTCAGCTCTTATAAAGGGAAGGCAACGATTACTTCTGAAATATACCACGGGATAGTGCGCATTGAAAATGAGAAATTTGGGCGCGAAAGGGTATTGAATGATGATTGGATGTTGCCTTGGCGGGCATATAGTAATGTTGCTAAGGATGAGGCAAAGCCCGTAGATGTTCTTCATGGCATAACGGGCAAAGGGAAGATCGTTAAAGATAGCAGTAGGCTTGGAAATGACACTTATTTATACAATAAAGATATCGGCACGTCTACAAAATCGGTCCATATTGCACTTGATATAAAGGAGGCAGTTAAAAATCCCCATGAAGTGGAGATAAGTTTTGGCTATGCGCCTATAGAAAAGGGCGGCAAGGTTGATTGGAAAAAAGAGGAAGTATTTGATAATGTGACGTATCATGTCAAAGGAACAGTGGTAAATGCAAAAATTGGATTTAGCAAGATTTATGATGCAGGACTTACTATCGATGGATTTAGCAATGGAGAATTTTTATATGTACAGAAACTCAGTGGCAATCTTGGATTGTATGAAGCTGAGAATGGAAAATTAAAACCTCTGAAGATAAGCGGATTTACAGATTATTCGACCGCGGAGTGGACATATGATGTGAAATCCGTTGTCATACATAAGGGAGTAGTCAATTTAGGCGTTAATAAGGGTAATAGTGAAAAGTTGATACCTGAATAGTGTTAAACGTAGCTTAGAAGGTTGAACTGGCCTTCCGTACCTTCCTTTACGGGTTCTTCGCTTGCAAAGATGCTGTTTATCTCCTCCTTTGTAAGGTAAAGCCTTTGCTTTATGTAATCGTCAAGGTCATACTTGTCTGCAAGATTTATCGCCATCTGCAAGTATTTCTCAATGCCTCCTTTTGATATTGTAAGTAGGAGCTTGCCACCGTCCTTTGTGCATTTTCCTGATAATGGGATGCGCCTGTATTTTGAATTGCATGATGAGCACCTGAAGATCTGCCTTGAGAACGAATGGAGATTGCCTATAAGGTCTGGTATGAAGTGTCCGGTTATTACCTTCCTTGCAGCATTCTTCTTGTCTACAGCATGTATCATGTCCATGAGATTGAATTCTGCATCAAGCTTCTCCCCCATAGTCTTGAACTGTGTGTAGCTTGAACGCTTGGGGGACACATTTACAGCATTATATGAGGTATGATTTGTGAACATTATGTTCGAATAGATGCTTTTTGATCCCAGTCTGCTCTCAACTATCTCAAGCTTCGCTTCAGAAGGGGAGACTCTCTCATACGCCTTCCTGTAGAATTCAAGAGGATAGCCTGCAACGCATTCCATTGCGTGCACCTCATCATCCACTTCCTCTGGTTTCACATTTACGGTAAGAATTATCGGGATGTCCATCGTGCCACCTGTGCTGCTTGGGTGGTACTCCCTTGAGAAGTTTATCAGCGCATCTAGGAGAAGCATTGTCGAATCTTCGTCTCCGTCGCAGTTCCTCCTTCTTGCACATATTACATATGGATGGGCAAAACCGACATTTGCGTCTGTGAATCCGATTATCCTGTTTGTTACTCCGCATGAGGTGTGAGGTGAGAGCGTTATAACGAGTTTGCCAACCAGGTCGTTTATTGTTGTGGCGTTGTAGAACGGCTTTAGTCCGTAGAACCTCTCCAGAAGCTCGTCGACAAATCGTGCAGTCTTGAGAAGATAGTCTGCCCCCCTTCTGTTCAGTATGACATCCTGGTGCATCATCTCTACAAGCTGCGTCTCTTCAGTAAGCTCATTGCCCAAGTAGTCCTTCGTATAGCCCAGCTCTCTCGCACGTTCTACGCTTATCCCAATCTCGATAGGGTAAAAGTGGGTTATAGGCATGTCTGTTGCGTCGAACCTTGACGTACCGTCCTTGAATATGTAAATATTGTGGAATGCCCTTAGGATTCCTTTTTCCATAGGCTCAGTGTATTTGTTTGCATTCACCATGCCCTTTACTCCCTTGAGCACCTTCGGCATACTGCTTATGCCCAGCTTTGTCATTGCGTTTGTCACAAGTTTGGTAAGGTCTATCTCCCTTTGATAATATCCGACGCCGTGAACCTCGCACCTTGGGCATATGTCGTCTACTGCAGATGAACATATGGGGCATATCTTCTCCACGTAAGCATGCCTTGAGCAATCGTAGCAGTATGGAGTGTCTATTATCCTCTTGCAGTTGCTGCACCTATATCTCGCTATCTCCACTGACATCTGGTGCTTGAACTTCTTCATATCATTTGAATAGGCGCTGGAGATGTTCCTGTCCCTGCCCCCGTAAGATCCTAGCGGAAATAATATGTTTGGCGCAGGCTTCATCAATCTCTCCTTTGCCTTCTCAGGCCTTCCTATCCTTGCACCTACAAAGGTGGATCTTCTAGGTATCTTGAATTCGCTTAATGAATTTACGTATTCTAACGTATCGGTTTCAGGATTTGCCGATCCTTCTTTATCAGGATTTATAGAAGCAAGAAGTGCATCCCATAACTCTTTCTCCGTTATAATATGTTCTGAGCTTATGGTGTGGGAGACGTTTAGCAGTTCTAATATCCTCTTTGCTTTGCTATCTAATCTTATCTTTTTCTTGGCTTCCGAGTCCTCCGCTTTGTTGTTCCTAATATACTCTCTTAGATAGTCCAATTCTTGTGCGGATATTGACTGGAATTCAAACAGGAATTTAGGGTGGATAGGTATGGAGTGCTTTGCAGAAATGGATTTTGCCTCTTCAAAGGTGATTGTTTTATGATCTGCATTTAAATCAGGTTGCTTTTCCTTTAGCTCTAATCCCCATAACTCCTCGGTATAGCTCGGAGTTTTTAGCTGTGTGTTTGATTTTTTGAAGTCGCCATAAGTGACAAGAATGTCGCCTACATTTATTATTTCCTTTATCTGGTCCTTGAGCCGTTCTGCAGTCTCTGCGTCGTCTATCCTCAGCGCAGAGCCGTCCTTGAGAGTTACAAATGGGCCTTCTATAGAGTCTACAGGTGCAGCTACGCAGCCCTTTCCGGGGAATTCCACCTTCATCTGTGTTCCGGTAGCTATGAAGCTCTTTAGTATTATCATGGTTGCAGGGCTGACCCCTTTTGCGGCAATGCCTGTGAATCTCGACCTGCCGTACCTTAGCCTGAAGCCGCCTGTCATCCCAGGATATGCGAGTATCGGACGGCCGGCGACTATCTCCTCCAGAAATACTGCCTTTGAGTCCTTTGCCTCTGTCTTTTTGACATCGACTTTTATTATGTTGTTCAGCCAATCCCAGTTTAGCCCTACGGACTTTGTCTCTTTTAGCATCTTCTTTGCCTTCTGGGCTATTCCTTCACAAACCACTAAAGGAACTCCTCCTCTGACTTTATTTGTTATCGGCACTTCCTTCCCGTTGGACATTGTCCTCTTCATGTTTGCATGCACACCAACTTCAAGTATTCCTGGGGGCATGCCGTCTATGCACACGGGACAGTTTCTGAGTATCTCCCGTATATCCTGTTCAGGTGGCTTGTATTGCAGTCTTGCTATCCTGTCATGATAGAGCTCTATCTCTTCCATGTATCGCTCTATCTCGTCTTCTGTGGGCTTGTAGTCGCTTATGTTGAATATTTTCCTGCAATGATCTGCAAGAGCCACGGAGAGCGCCGCAGATGTTCCGCCTGCTCCTCTTATAGGGCCTGCATAGCAGACGCAGAGATAATCAGTACCGTCCCTGTTCTTATACTTTGCAAAGCTGCTTATACCCTCAGTAGGTGCGACAAGAATGCCTTCTGTCAGCACCGCCACGCCTACTCTCACTGCGAGCTCTATCCTCTTAAGCTCTTCATAATTTGAGAAGCGCTCATTTGCACATATCTCTCTTGCCACGTCAAATGCGAGCTTGTTCCTCGACTGCCCTTTTTCCACAGCTCGTATTATGTCTGCCAGACCTTCTATGTTTATCAGTCCCTCTACCCTGCTTGCCAGGTCAGGGGCAGGCCTTATCTCTACATATGGTTTAGGGTCATATCCTTTGGAGCGTGCCTCTGAAGCGACAGCATAAGCTGTATTGAATTCTTCCTGGATTTTGTTGAAATACGACTCTATGTCCATATTAATCATTTATCAGATTGAAATCTACATTGAACAGCTCCATTGTCTTGGTATTGTATATCGGGAGAACTGCAGGGGTGGGCATATGCCCGAGTTTTATCTGGTAGGATGTCCTTGCCTGCCATGTACCGCTGTTGACTATCAGAGTGCCATGGTAATCTGTGCTCCCGTTCTTATGAAGATGCCCCATATGCAGTATGTCAGGCACCTGGTCCATTATCATCTGGTCAGTAGAAGATGGAACGATAGGATTATGGCCGTATACCGGGGAGAGGTGCCTGCGCTTGAGAACCTCCAGCATCGCGCCTTCGGGTTTTGAGTAGCTCAAACCTTTTATCCCATGAATTACAGAATCTAGGGATGTTCCATGATATGAGAGAATCTTTATCCCGTCAAGCGTAACATAGCCTGGACTTGACACCATGTGTATATTCTTGAACTTCATCTCCTTAAGAAACTCTTCTGCAAGAGGAGGCTGGGGCTCTGCCCTCTGCATCGCATCATGATTGCCAGGAAGCATAAATATCTCTATACTCTCAGGGATCTCTGCAAAAAGCTCAAACAGGAAGTTGTACTGTCGATATATACTCTCTATCGTAAGCTCTGTTTCCTGGTTAGGGTAGACGCCTATCCCGTCTACAAGATCACCTCCTACGACTATGTATTTTACCTTCTCCGCAAGATCCTGCTTATAATTGGTAGAGAGGTTTATCCACTTTATGAAGCTCCTGAACTGCTTTTCCATAAAGAGCTTTGAGCCTGCATGTACATCTGACATGAAGGCTATGGCCATGTCCTCTTCTGTGCGCTTCCTCTGCTTTATGGGTATGTCAGGCCTTATCATGGTGTTTGCCATTATGAAAGGGTTTGATATTCTTCCGCGTACCCCTATCACTTCATCGACAAGAAGCTTTTCGGCATCTGCAAAGAGGCGCATCTGCTCCTTTGAGGACTCTTTTGAGGGCTTGAGGAAGAGGACCTTCGCTGTGCCCGTTGAATCCTCTATGGTTACAAGTATGTGGCCGTTCTTCGTGGTGATCTTGTCATATACCATCCCTATTATTCCTAGCTCCCTTCCGTTCATCAACTGCTTGATAGATTCTATGTTCTTGAGGACCTCTGCAAATTTGACATTCCTGCCTTCAAGTATCATTGACTTCAACCTGTCGAGCCTGTTGTTGAAGTATTCTGCAAAATCACTTGCTTTTGCCCCTGTCTTCTTTACTTCAAGGTTCCTGATTGAGAAATTGTGCTGTGTAATGGGCGTTATCCGAGGTCTTTGTATTACCTGTTCCTTGACAATGGCCTCTGGAATGTGGCTCTGCATTATCTGGTCCAGGATCTGCTTGTTGAGAATTCTTGGACCTTTTGCATCCTTGAAGAAGCTGACTATGTGCGCAGTCATGGATTCTATATCCGTGCCGTTAAGGTCGGTAGCTTCGAGGTCAGAGCTGATTATAGCTATCCCATTTAGTCTCTTTGCAAGCTCTGTTACGACCTCAGCCATACTCTCCCCTATGATTAGTAGTATGGATTAGCCGAAGCTTCTTTTATACCTTTTGCAGCTTTGTGCCTAAGGTTTGTAAAAGATATTATTTTTTGGGCTTTGGCTCTTCTTTAAGCTTTGCCTCGTCTATGTCAAGGCTCTTTGCAAGCTGTGCCTTGTTCTTCGTATCTACCTTCTCAGGAAGGTATTCAAGGTGTGCAACGTTGCACTTCCTCTCCTTAGGCCTTATAGAGGTAACTACCATCACGAATCTGTCGTCTACTACCTTTGTTATTGCGGCCTTGCTGCCTGCATCTCTTCCGAACTTCTTTATGCATACTCTGCCTTCTTCAATTAGTGCCATATAGATCACTTATAAGCGTAAAACGAGCACTTTTTTATGCCAGTTAACTCTTTTATTTGTTTGCTTTGTTGTATTCTTTCAGTATCATTTCAGTTATGTCCTCAGGGCTTCTGTCCTCTGTGTCTATTACCATGTTGAACGGGCTCAGGTCCTTTCCGAATTCTATATTATAGAGCTCTTTGTAAAGCGCATAGTTCTCCTTGTCCCTGATTATAACAGCATTCTCGCTCTCCTCCATTGAGGAGTGATCCCTCTTTGACATGCGCTTAGCTCTTTTTGATGCACTGCACTGCAGCCATACCTTGAAGCCCTTTTTAGATATCCATGGAGCGGTGTAGCTGGTCAGTATGATGTTCCCCTTCTCTACCTTCTCCTTCATTATCCTGTCAGCCTCTATGTCGAATTCAGGGTCCTTCTCCCTTTCCTTGAGGAACTTTATGCCGTCTTCGGTATCCCACCATTCTGCACCTGAAGGTTTGTAGCCATGCTTGGCCGCGAGCTCCTTGAGTATGTCCCCTCCGCCAATCAGCTTAAGATTCAGCTTGTCTGCGAGTAGCCTTGCGACGGTTGTCTTGCCTGCTGCCGGCTCCCCCGATAGTATGAGTGCTTCCATAATATCCGCTGATGGTTCAGTGCGATATCATCTGCAGGACGTAGTTCTTCTCGCGCATCCCTATATCGTTTATCTTCATCTCTCCGTTCTCTATCCTGCTTGCGAGCTTTATCACGTTGCTTGAGCACTTTGAGCATAGCACGCCTCCGAAGAGCCTTGCGTTTGTCTTTGCGCTCTTGCTCTTGCCCTGCGTGGCCCTAGGTATGCCATTCAGCTCATTCTTGCATATCGCACAATGAGGAAAAGAGCCTTCCTTCCTTTTGTAGTGTATTACGTGCCTGTTCTTAGGGGTTACCCTGTCCAGGCGCCTGAAGCTTCTTGATCGGTGCATTGGTTTTGGCATAGTATCACTTCTGAGTATTCATATTTTGTACTTTATTGGGAGTAGTTAACATTATTATTGTTTTGCTCGTTCCTCTCTGCCATTCTCCTCTTGACTATCTTCTTGTCCCTGCTCGATAGCGAGAGTGAGACTACCATTCCTATTATGAAGATCAGGAGTATGAAGAATTGGGAGTATGTAAGGGGTATTGACATTAGCGTTATTGCAGGCGTAGTAGAGCCGAAGCCGCTGAATAAGTATGGCATGAGAAGGTAGAATACGCCTAGAAAGAGCGGAAAGGTAACTATCATTGGCTTGAACTGCTTCTTCATGTTGTCCATCATCATCTTTGAGACCTCCTGCTGCTTCTGGTTGTATGCCTCTTTGTCCGTAGCCGCAAGGGTCTTTATCTCCTTGAGCTTTTCCTGCATAAGCAGCTGCGTCTCTATGGATTTGAGAGGATCTGTAAGCTTCCTCTGGATCAGTATAGCCCCTATGGCATATGCGATCCCTATCAGCACAATGTATATTACTACGCTCATTCACTCGCCGAATATCTCCTTTGTTATTGTTTTTACCTGTTCTGCCACGTCTTTTGCCATTCCGTCTCTGTTATATAATATGTATATTGGAATATTTAAATGTAGGGCTATGGTTGAGATTATGGCGAGGTTTATGCTCCTCTGCTCATCGATCTCTGAAGGGCCCTCTATCTCTCTCTTCCGTGTGGTATCGGACATGCGCCTCTTTATTATATCATCTGATGATGCGTCCACATATATAATAGCATCGACGTCCATATGGCCGAGCTCCTTCATTGAAAAGCCAGGCACATACCTCCTCCCCTGCTTTACAGAGGAGTGCGTGTCTATTATCGCGTTCCGGCTATGGGACATTATCCTGGAAAGAGCCTCCTCCCTTACCTCGGTAATGTCATGATCGTCCATGTACCTTAGCTTGTCCCTGTCCTTTATGTTCTTGCGCTGCTCCTTGGCCACCTCCATCATTACCGAGCCGAGGTTTGTTATAGAGGTATTCTTCTCCTTCTTCTTGAATAGGGAGAGTATGGTGCTCTTTCCTGCCCCTGGCGTTCCAGTCATCAGGATTTTCTTAGGCATCCGAAGCACGCTCCCGGTGAGGG
>JAJYED010000028.1 GCA_021790305.1 Microcaldota archaeon | reverse complement strand
TGAGCTTCATCTTCTCCTCCTGGCTAAGCACCGATGAGGTAAGGAGGGAGAGCCTCTCTGCGCCAGCTTCGGTATTCCTCTTTGTGCTGTAGAAGAAGAGTATCTGCTTGTGTATGTCAAAGGTATTTGCAGCTATCCGTATCTCAGCAAGTTTGTTGTCATTATCAAGCTCTTCCTCTCCATCTGCATAATAAATAGCCCCGTTCTGCTCTATGCCCTTCCTAAGCTCCACCGGTCTGTAATCGCTCTCTATCAATTCGCTCCCAAGCCACTCTGCCAGCTCCTTCGCATTCCCCACAGTTGCGCTTAATGCTATTATCTGGGAATCCTTTGCTATCCTCTTCAGCCTTGTCATAAGGATCTCGAGCGTAGGCCCTCTAGTCGAATCATCAAGCATGTGTACTTCATCAAATACTATGCAGCCTACAGAGTCGAGCCACTCTGCACCGTGCCTTATCAGGCTATCCAGCTTTTCCGTAGACGCCAGCACTATCTGATATTCATGCAACCAGCTGTCAAGCGAATCCAGGTCGCCTATGGACATGGCTACTTTTATTCCAGGATACGCCTCCTTGAACTCATGATACTTCTCGCTAACGAGCGCACGCATAGGTGCAACATATATCGCCTTCTTCCTGCCACGCATCACGCTTCTCAACATCGCCATCTCAGCTATCAGCGTCTTGCCGCTTGCAGTAGGCGCGGCTACCACAAAGTCCCTTCCTTCGAGAAGCCCATACTCTACGGCAAGCGCCTGTGGAGGGGTAAGCTCTGCTATTCCTCTCTTCTTAAAAGACTCGATAACCTCTTCAGGAAGCTTCCCCTGCAGCTCAATTATCTTCATAAATACCATTTCAACAAAAATACGTATTAATAGAAAGGCTGCCTATAATTATATTTAAATATGTTTCCATACTCAATTATCAACATTCGTTTAATCAAAATACGTTAATCAAGAATAAAACAAGGCAATCGATAAAGATGAATGGAAATCTGGAAAAAGCAAAGACCAAGACGATAACAAAGGTTGTCGGCTCAACTCTTCCTGAGAAAGATGAAATAAAGGTAGAAGACAAGATAATCGGCAAGCACTTCTACGGCAACCTGTATGATCTGGACATGAAGCGCATGGAGGACATGGAGTACCTGAAGAAGCTTGTGACAGATGCGATAAACATAGCAGGCATGACCCTGGTAGAGGTTAAGGCATGGTCCTTCGGAGGCAAGAAAGGCGGCATAAGTGTAATAGCCCTTATAACCGAGAGCCACGTTGCGCTCCACATATGGAAAGAATACAACTACGCCACCCTTGATCTATACACCTGCGGCATGGAATCTGATCCTGAAAAGGCCTTCGACCACATAGTTAAAGGATTGAGGACAAAGAACAGCAAGAAGTTCTTTGCAGACAGGAGCATGTGATAAAAAGCTCCTTCAAAACAGCTTTGCTCTCTGCAAAGCATAATGATTAAAAAATAAAATAAAAGAAAAAAATAAACGCATACTCAGTTGTTCTTTTCCAGTTCATTTATCTGCTCTTCCACTCCCTTAGCCTCCTTCTCAAGATTATCCTTGTACTCTTTGAGGAGTTCCATCTTCTCTTCCTTTGTAAGGAAGCCCCGCATTCCACGGCCAGAACTGCATTTGCACTCTCTTCCACATTCGCACATACATCTCACCTATAGGATATCCTACATAAGAAACTATTTAAGTATATCCATTATCCTATATACTTCAGGTAACATGAAGAAAACATGTGGAACGTGCGACATGCGCGGGATGCTATCATTCCAGATACTATGGCTCCTCTCAAAGAAGAGCATGCACGGCGAGGAGCTTGCCGAGGAGATAGAGAAGAGGAGAGGTGCGAAGCCCAAGGCAGGAACGATATACCCTGCCCTGAAGGAGCTTAAGAACAACGGACTAATAGAGGGAAGGAAGGACGGCAAGATAATAATATATGAATTGACAAAGGACGGAAAGAGCGAGGTAAAGCGCGCAAAGGCGTATTTCGTCAGATCCTTCAAGGACATAATAATTAGCGAATGAGCAGACAGTTTTTTATATCTTCTAATCGTGGTAATCTAACACAAAGTAACGGCTTATTATGCCCTGGTAGCTCAGTGGTAGAGCGCTTGTTTTGTAAACAAGATGTCGGGGGTTCAATTCCCTCTCAGGGCTGATCCTTATCATTTATTGGCAATACCCGGTATTATTATATACTCTAATTGCAATTATCATTTGATTAACTTGGAACTACTAACCAAAGAAGACATAATTGAGATAAATAAAAAGTAGGAGAAAAAGACATTGCCATCAATGAAGGTGTCATTGATCTGGTCTACGGTGTGGCAAACGGCAAGTATGAGATTTTGCAATACAGAGCCTCAGAGAAAAATATAATTGAAAGGTATTACCTACAATAACTTTTGTTGTATGCCCTTTTCGATAAACATTTGCATATGCTTACTTACAACCAGATACTTTATGAGTATGTGACTGGATCCCTTCAGGAGCCCCTGATACTTTCCTAGAATCTACTCAATGACACTATGCCATTGTTTCTGACTCTTAATTCCAAAAAAATTATTAACTGTCGCTGTAATATTAAAAGCATGGCAGTAGTTGCAAAGAAGCTTAGACATGGGGATCATATTGCAGTCATAGCTCCATCCAGGAGCATGAGTATAATAAGAGCGGATAGCGAAAAAATCGCGATTTCAGCACTGAAAAGGTTAGGATTAGAAGTAGAATACGGCAAATACACAAAAGAAAGCGACGAATTTGCTTCATCATCTATAAAGTCCAGAGTTGAGGACCTCAATTGGGCGTTCAACAACAGGAGAATAAAAGGGATACTGGCTGTTATAGGAGGTTTTAACTCCAATCAATTACTTAAATATCTGGACTACAAGCTAATAAAAGAAAACCCCAAAATATTTTGTGGCTATTCCGACATAACTGCCCTGTCAAATGCGATTTATGCCAAAACAGGCCTAATTACATATTCTGGACCTCATTTCTCTACCTTCGGTATGAAGCTTGGGTCTGAATTCACAGCAGAATATTTTCAGAAGTGCTTAATGTCTTCAAAGCCGTTTGAGGTAAAAGCAGCAAAGGAGTGGAGCGATGATCCATGGTACAGGGACCAGTATGACAGGAAATTCATAAAAAATGACGGCTATACTGTAATCAATCAAGGAGAAGCGGAAGGAACGATAATCGGAGGAAATTTATGCACTCTCAATCTGCTTCAAGGTACGCAATATATGCCAAGCATAAAAAACAGTATACTATTCTTGGAAGATGATGAAGAGACGCATCCACCTACATTTGATAGGGATCTCCAATCATTAATACATCAGCCAAATTTTGAAATGGTAAAAGGGTTAGTGATTGGAAGATTCCAAAAGGCATCTGGGATGACCACGCAACTGCTAAAGAAGATAATCGAGACTAAGGAGGAATTGAAGGGCATCCCTGTAATCTCAGGTGCAGATTTCGGACACACTACACCGCAAATAACATTCCCTATAGGCGGAACAGCAAAGATTACTGCAACTAAAAACAGTGTGCACATGAAAATAACGAACCATTAAGGATTCTAAAGTATCTTTCAAAATTGTATCCTTTTTTTTAGGCATTTATTTTGTTATTATTGTCATTACACAATAATTTTTACAGATAATAAACTGCAATGCAGGTGCTATTACACTATATATTCTATCCCTACCTAACTTTTATAGTGTAAAATAACCAGAGTGTTAAGAGCATAACAGACGTTAAACTCTCAAGGCATAACCTAAAGCTAATACTATACAAAACTATGCAAGTTATAGAATCGCTTTATAATATTTCTTCCAGAGTTTACAACATGCAACGTAATCAAGCGGAAGCCCTAACTAAAAAAGCGTATAACGATGCCAAGAAGGAATGGAACCGTTTGATAAAAAGGCAAACACATATGCTGGAGTTCCAGACAACATTACATTATCTGGAAATGTTCCTGCCTAGAAAAGGCAGGATATTGGATGCCGGTGGTGGCCCAGGAAGATATTCGATATACCTTGCAAAGAAGGCTTACAGAATATCTCTTCTTGATCTCTCTCCTGAGAACATCGAATTTGCAAAAAAACAAGCGAAAATAGAAAAAGTCATCGGTAATTTTGATGAATTTATGGTAGGATCAATTCATGATTTATCTCATTTTGAGGATAACACTTTTGACCTGGTTTTATGCACTGGAGGGCCATTATCCCATCTCGCAGGGAGCAGGAACAGGCTTAAGGCGCTAAAAGAGCTGGAAAGAGTGGCAAAAAAGAACTCTTACCTATTTGTTTCCGTAATGAGTAGGTGGGGAACTTTGTCAGTCCCGTATCCAAAAGCACATTTTGAGATAAGGAGAACTAAACATGCCATCAGGCTAATAAGCGGAGAAGATACTATGTGGAAACAGAAATACTACACACATTACTTTACATACGATGAACTCCTTGAACTTTTTTCAAAAGTTGAAGGATTAAAAGTAATGAAGGTCATCGGTCTCCAGGGACTTACTGGTACTTGGTTTGAGAGATATATAAGGAAATTCAAAAATGATAGGAAGGCATGGAAAAATCTCATGATGATGAATGAAATGGTCAGGGAGATACCTTCGGTAGTCGACAGCAGCAGACACATATTGGTGATTGTCAAGAAAACACGTAAGACCTAATCATCAACGGCTTTATTTGCGAGTTCTTCAAGCACACACATGCCTGTATAAAAAGTCCATGTTCACACTTGAATTCATACGTCAATAGCATACACCTGGAATGCGCTTTAAATTCCTGCTATCACTGTATATCCGCAATTCTTACAATGATTTTATGGGAGTAATAAAGGTAGTCTGCGGTGCGATAGTCTTCAAGGAGGACAGGTTCGTACTGGTAAAAGAGGCACAGCCTCACGTGTATGGCAAATGGAGTTATCCTGTAGGACATCTTGAGCTTGACGAAGACATCATTGCAGCTACTACAAGGGAGGTCAAAGAGGAGACCAATCTGGACGTGAAGCTGGAGGGATTAATAGGTGTCTATGAACATAACAGAAACGGGAACAATGCAATAAAGTTTGTCTTTAAAGCTTCGGTTATCGGAGGTGAACTAAAGCACCAGGAAACCGAGTTACTCGATGCAAGATGGTTCAGCATGGAAGAACTAGACAGGCTCAAGGACGAGGAACTACGCATGTTTGACCTGAGGAAGACCATAATGGATTGCAATAGCAGAGAACTGATTCCCCTGGACAGAGTAAACATTGACTTCATAGCTCTTGATACTAAGGATCTCAAGTGACGTTTGTCACTTTCTCAGTCTTTCAGGCAATGGAAGAGTGCTGAATTGAGGCAGTACGCTCTTTCCATAGATTAACCTGCATAACGCTTCAAACTCATATCTTGCACCATTCAGAGCATTATGCGGTTTTGGTTCTGCTCCTAAACCTACAAATTCCAATATCTTATCTCCACTCAGGAAAAGCCCAACACCCTGTTTCCTTGGGATGTCAATGCCCCGTTCAAGCATATATGCCATACAGACAGAATGCATATCCAGCATCCATATCGGCAATCTGAAATCTATACCATATCTTTCTGCATATGCGTTTACAAAATTTCTATCAAAAGAGGGATTCTGTCCTGCTGTTACATTACATCCGCTGTTCTGCAGGAAAGCCCTAACATCCTCAACCGCATTCTTCGGGTCATTTATCGGATCTCTCTTAATCCTGTCAATATCCAATCCGTTTATCTTCATGCTCTCTTCTACAACTTCGGCTCCATCAAACGGGTAATACTCCCTGTAGAATTCATTTAGCCTCTCTCTGTAAGAAACGATGCCTATGCTAAGGATAGCACACCTATCGGGACTTAATCCGGAGGTCTCAATATCCAATACGGCTATGCCATCCAGATATGCCATAATATCACAATGATATATACTATTATTTATTTAAAAAGAGTAACAACTCAGTGACGAGATAAAGGTGTTACGATGAAACTGATATATCAGATAAACGTGTGCGTAAACTCAAGGGTAGAGTCAAAACTGATAAGGCTTACAAAAAGGATATCTGCAAAGTATCACAGCAGCTACCTTGTCAACAAACCCTACGGCCCGCACATCACACTTTTCATAGCAGATAAGAATGAGCTTGAGGAAAAGCACATAAATGAAATAATCAAAAAACTCAGATCAATATGCAGTAATATTCCAAGATTTACGCTAGAGATAAATGGCTCAGGATACTTCAGGAACAATACTAAAGGCAGAAATGGCAGCAACAACGTACTATACCTGAAGATAAAGAGTAACCAAAGACTAAACAGGTTGTACAAAGAGACATGCGGTGCCTTGTCAGAATATGCAAAACCTGCCCATCGCAAGTTTATCCCGCATGTGGCCATAGCAAGAGGGGATCTGAGTCGTGATAATCTATACAGAGCAAGGAAAGAACTTGACCAAAGAGCGATAAGGTATCAGTATATTCTAACCTCAATAGTGTTGCTTACAAAGAAAAGGGATAACGAACGGTGGACAAAAAGATACATGCGTTTGCGTTAATTCCCTATTTTTACAAAAAGAAACTACGGCAGATATGCTTTATCATATTCTGAACTTCCTCTGTTCAGGAAGTGCCTGCGCTCTTCCCTGCTGTCTTGTACTGTTCTATGCCCCCATGAAGCACGAAGGTATTGACCCCGTGTTTTTCCCACATATAATCTGATACCGAAGATGAGAAAGCTCCGTTATTGCATACGAATATGCATCCATCAAACTTTTCAGCTGTGCCCTTATCCAGTTTTTCTATCTCTCCCATATCTACCCTTGTCACGCTGTTCTTGTCAACTTCAAGAGCATCTGAGACATAATCCAGAGGCTGTGGGCCGAGCCAGACGAATTTTGCACCTCTGTTCTTTACCATCTCCCTTGACCTCTTGATGTCAACCTCATTCCTCTTCTTCTTCGAACTTTTATGGGCAGATGGTGTAGGATTGTTGCCCTGCTTTCTCAACGATTCTGTCACCTTCTCCATGAATATGAACATCGCCTTCGCATCCTTTGTCTTAAGTCCTTCGATGCTGCCGTCCCAGTTCGGAGATCCTGTAGTCAGGAATATGGAGATGCTTGAAAATGAGATGCCTGTAAGCAGTGTTATATTTGCCACATTGCTGTAAGGAATTACTTCGTATCTGGTTGGAGTGAATAAGTTATAACCGAGCCACAATGATGAGAATGAGGGATTGACAAGTATTATTCGTTTATTTGTTGCCACTATCCTTATCGGAGAGAGAGA
>JAJYED010000027.1 GCA_021790305.1 Microcaldota archaeon | reverse complement strand
CCGATCTCATGTATAAGACATTCGGAACAAAGGACTTCTCAATGGTTCCTGGCAGAGGCGTATTCGGGCACCCTATGGGCCCTGAAGGCGGTGCAAGAAGCATAAGGCAGGCATGGGAGGCAATAGACAGAGGCATTTCCATAGATGAGTATGCAAAGAGCCATAGGGAGCTTGAGCAGGCAATAGCAGCATTCAGCTGATGATAAAAGACAGGATTTTGCAGCATTAATCCAATAGTTGTGACAATATGACTCTGTAGAAATCCTCTATTTGTAGTATAACCCGAAGGATTTTAACCCTTCGGGATATTGGTTATTTGGCGACCAATATGAAAGAACAAGGAGACTCGAAGCATAAAAGACTTATTGATACCTTTTTCATGGAAGTGAAACGGGTGTTTAGACAGTACTCCTGCAAGTTCTCAAAGAGGACATATACACACCATCAACTTGCAGTTGCAATATTGTTGATGAAAGCTTGAGAAGAGAGTACAGATTTGATGCATCTAAGATAGGAAATGCAAGGTATGAGAATATCATGACGGTAACAAAGGGACAGATAGAGTACGAGTTTTCCCATCTGATGAATAAATTGAAGGTAAGGGATCCTGAGAGGCATGACAGACTAACGGGCAGTGCAGATATCAAGACAAACAGATTGTTTAGGATTATCCCCGGTAAGAAGGAATCCTGAGAAAAATAGCCTTTCTTTTACCCAAAGCGTTTATAGGACATACTATATTTTATATACTTTGCGCTGCATAATATGGAATTGTCTTGAATTAAATATAGAATAGTGAGAATGATGGAGGACAAAATAAAGATTTGTGTAGTACTGGGAAGCATAAGAGAAGGAAGATTCGGCGAAAGGCCTGCGAAGTGGATAGCAGATGAATTGAAGAACTGGGAAGGAATAGAAGTAGAGCTCGTAGATCTGAAGGATTATCCTATGCCTTTCTTCGATTCACCAACATCTCCGTCGATGATGGGTAAGAAGTATCAGAATGAAATGGTGCAGAAATGGTCTGCAAAGGTAGATGGTGCAGATGCATTCATAATCGTATCTCCAGAATACAACCATGGCTATTCAAGCGTGCTGAAGAATGCTTTGGACTGGCTCTCTCCTGAATGGTCAAAGAAGGCTGTCGGCTTTGTAAGCTATGGAAGCGCCTCTGGGGCAAGGGCCATAGAGCAATTGCGCGAGGTAGCTATAGAGCTGAACTTGGTTCCTATACGCAAATCCGTACATATACCATGGGACTTCATAATGAAGACATGGAGCAACAAGGACATTTCAAACGCGGAGCTCTTTACTCCTCTGAGGAAGAGCATGGGTCCCGACCACCTTGCAGACTTTGTAAATGACTTAGTATGGACTGCAAAGGCGCTCAAGGAAGCGAGAAAGAAAGGCCAGTGATTCTAATCACTGGATCTTTGGAAGGAAGCGAATAGACGAATTATGATTAATTATTCATAATGAAAGTATCTTTCTTATGTTTCCGGAGAGTATCTTTTCCTTTTCTGATCTGCTTATCTCTGCCTTCCTCACTTTAAGCATCTCTATCTCCTGATCAGAGTATGGTGCGTCTGATCCCATAATCATCTTTTCTGCCCCAAGCACATTGCACATCATCTTCACGATGAATGTTGTTCCGAATATTGAAGTGTCGACATAAAGATTATCCTGCTTGGCTATTGTTTTTAATGCGTCTCCTGAAAGGTTTGCAAAATGCGCTATTATTATATCAAGATCTGGAAACTTTTTTGCAAGACTGACAATCCTGTCAGGATCAGAGAACTTCCCATTCGTTCTGAGTAATTTTGGCGAGAATGGTATTGACTTTCGCGTATGGATAAGCAGAGGCTTTCCTGAATCCTCGATCTTTTCATATAGTTTGTAATATTTAGCATCTATGGGATCAAAGGCTTGCGCTCTCGGATGAAGCTTTACACCGTAGAAGTCATTCTCAAGAAGTTCTTCTAATCTTTCAGGCTTCATGATCTTAGGGTCAAACCTTAGGAATGGCAATAAAGATGGGCTTTTGTACCCAAGAAGCTTCAGGCTTGCCTTGACAAGATCCCCTTTCTCATTGAATGGAAATATTATTGATTTGTCTATCCCGTATCTTGTCATATTGCTTTTAAGCTCCTGCATTGACTGTGATGCTCCGTCAACATCAGAACCTATGTGTACATGTGCGTCTATTATCATCTGGTAGCCTCTGTATTTGTAGAACAAAGAGGTATTGGAAGTGATAAACTTTAATACCATTATGCATTAGAATGGAGATAGAAATGATCGCATGAGAATAAAGGTAAGGGTTGTACCGAATTCAAAGAAAGAATCTATTCAGCAGGTAGACGACACTACATACAGGATAAAGGTAAGGGAAAAAGCCATCGAGGGAAGGGCCAATGAGGCTGTGTTAAGGCTTATTGCAAAGCATGTGGGAATAAGCATGGCTGATGTGAAGATAGTGCATGGATTCAAATCAAGAGAAAAGGTTATCAGCATAAAAGAGTAAATGCCTGTGTGAAGTGGTCTAAGCATTTTGCTCGGACAAGGCCATGCCAAGTGTCCTTCCGTAGCTCTCTTCTATATCTGCAAGCGTTATGCATCCTACATACCTGCCATTTAGGGTGACTGCTGCCCAAGAAGTATTGGATTTTGACATTGCATTTAATGCCTGCCTCGCAGTAGCTGAATGGTGGTCAATAGGATGTATCGGTTCCGTCCTTACCTTGGATATCCTCGTTGAATCCTTCAATCCGGATAAATCAGTGGCTGAGATCTTTCCTATTATTTTTTTATCTTTCCTTAGGTCTATAACTGGAAGCTCTGATAGATCAAGCTTATGCATCCTTTCAAGAGCGTATGCAACTGTTTTGTCAGTGCTTACAGATAGATCGATGGGCTTCAACCTGTTTATGCGCATGTTCTGCAGTATGGGCTTGTCATACTCATGCTTGTGTGCTGGGGAGTCCTTTCTCGTCTCTACCTGTGAAGAGTATATAGTATGCTTTCCTGAAAGCAGATATGATAATGCAACAGCTACCATTGCACCTGGAAGCAACTGCAGGCTGCCTGTCATCTCTGTTACCATGAGCAGCACCGATATAGGCACCTTGCCTGCTGCACCCATAAATGCAAGAGCTCCTATGATTACAAATGGCGCAACAGACGTTGCTATTGAAGGGCTGATGTAATGGAAAAGAAGGCCCATTAATAGTCCAATGGACGCGCCTATGAATATTCCAGGGGCGAAGACCCCTCCTGAACCGCCAGAGCCTATCGAGAATGAAGTTGCAATGACTTTGGCAAATGGGAGCAATATCAATATTGCCAGAATAGGCAGGCCATAAGTTGGAAATGACTGTATGCCGCTGTTGATCATTATCTGCACCCAGCCATATCCTACACCCATCACCTCTGGAAATACGAAGACTATGGCTGCGACGCAGATTGCACCGAGCATTGGCTTGAAGTACCTGTTTATCCTTAATGATTTGAACAAGCTCTTTGTCTTATAGAAGGTCTTGACATAGAATATGACGAATGCTCCTGTAACTATTCCGAGTATTGCGAATAAAGGCAGGTTCAACGGATTGAATACATCGAGATAATAGCCAAATATCGGCTGGAAGCCGACTATTGAGCCGAAGATGGAGTAGCCTATCGCGCTTGCGACTATTGCAGGGAAGAGAGCGTTTGTTTCGAAGTCACGTTTGTATGGAATCTCCAGCGCAAGTAGCGCACCTCCTATAGGTGCTTTGAATATTGTCCCTATCCCTGCGCCTGTGCCTACAAGTACAGCTATTCTCCTTTCATCAGGAGTAAGTTTGAATACGTCAGAGAGCCACGAACCTATTCCTGCGGCTATCTGTGCAGTCGGTCCTTCTCTCCCTGCACTACCTCCTGATCCTATAGTTATTGCAGATGCAACAGCCTTGACAATAGGTATCCTTCTCCTTACTTTTCCCTTCTTATTATGGAAGGCATCTATCATCGCATCTGTTCCGTGTCCCTCCGCTTCAGGGGCAAACTTATACACTATGAGCCCTGACAACAGTCCGCCGATGATTATTGATACCGGTACCAGAAGATAGTTTCCTGGAACGTAGGTAATGCTCCCTTCGCCAACAGCATTAGGAAGCTGGGTTCCGGCTATCTGTCCCAGGAACAACTGCTGAGCATATATTATCATGTAGTAGAAGATAAGTGCACCTATTCCTGCGGCTACGCCTAAGAATATGCCTATTACAAGCCACTTCTTGAGATAATCAAGATTGCGTATCCTGAATTCCACAAGATTAATGTGTTAAATATGCTTTTTATACTTGCGTTATTCTTGGATGGCTACATGTCGAAGATCTTACCCGGATTTAGTATGCCGTTAGGGTCGAATGCCTTCTTTATCTCCTTCATTATGCCAAGAATCCGCTCCGAATCCTTAGATTTTAGCTCTTCTATTAGAAGGGCTTTCTTTTCCAAGCCTATTCCATGCTCAGCTGAGACGCTTCCTCCGTTCTTAAGTGCAATCCTGCCTATTCTCTCCTGCAGCTTCATCACCTCTCTTATCCCTTTCTTGTCTATGGGGGTGAAGTATACGTTTGAGTGTATGTTGCCATCGCCTATATGCCCGAAGAGCGCGGCTCTCTGTCCTGAGAGCTTTATCTCGCGCTCTATCTCAAGAAGCGCAGGAGCAAGCCTTGAAGGCGGCACTATCACATCGCCTATGATTATGTCCTTTCCCTCCATATGCGCCTCCTCTACCATCTTCTCATGGAGCTCCCGCCTTGCAGAATAAATATGAATTATCTCCTTGTTCTTCCTTAGGTATTCTTGTTTAACGGGCTTATGCTCGCCTATTATCTTAATGCATGCCTTTGCGATCGCATCGTTCTTGCCAGTGCCTGAGACCGAAGTAAGCAATACATAGTTTGCATTCTTTGGAGTCCTCTTCTTCCTTGCGTGCATGAACTCCAGGAGCGAGGCTTGGTCCATGAACTCTGCCATTATGAGAGGCGCTCCCTGCTTCTTCAGCTGGCCTACGGCCTCTGCCAGATTCTTTATTGAACCGAAGTAGCTGATTATTATTCCTGATGATTCTGGTCTCTTCGCTATCTTCAGTGTAGCCTGCGTGACTATGCCGAGCGTGCCCTCGCTTCCGCAGACAAGTGCCGTCAGATCGTATCCGCGGCTCATCTTCAGCGTACTGCTCCCTGTCCTTATTATCTCCCCTGAGGTGAGCACCAGCTCTGTGTCCAGGACCCAGTGCTTCGTTGAACCGTACATTAGGGCTTTTAATCCTCCAGCATTAGTTGAGATGCTTCCCCCTATTGTTGCCATATGGGCGCTTGCAGGATCCGGTGGATAGAAGTAGCCGTATCTCTCAAGCTTCTTGTTCAGCTCCTCTATTGTCACATTCGGCTCTGCAATTGCAAAGCCATCCTCTATATTTATCTCTATTATCCTGTTCAATCTCTCCATGCTTATTGCTATTCCGCCATTTAATGGAATTGATGAGCCGGTGAGAGATGAACCTCCGCCTACCGCAGTAACCTTCACCCTGTTTTTGTCGCATATCCTGAGAATTGCTGCTACCTGCTCCTTGTTTTTTGGAAATGCAACAGCTAAAGGCCTTACAGGCGTTATGTATGATTTATCGTGCGAAAACGATATCAGGGCCTTTCCCTGGTCAGATACCTCTACTCCTTTGGATTTGAGAATGTGGACTATGCTTTTCCCTCCTTTTTTACCGGAATTAGAATTTACATTTATCTTTCCAGGCATGTCCTCCCTTTGCATATAATGATTGCATGCACCATATTGAGAATTATACTGAATCCTTAGGGACCAGTTTATATACGTAGTTCTGAAGCTTGTCATATGCCTCTTCAAGCTTATCCACCTTCACAGAAGGTGGCAGAATTGCGGCATTGTGCCTCTCAATCTTTTGCTGCATTGCTTCATGGTACAGTACCATTCGCTTTGCTTTCTCTTTGTGATTCATCTTATCCCCAAAAGCAATGGGATTCGCAATTATATAAACATTCCCCAGAATGCCTTGCATTTTCATGCAAATAGAAGATCAGATTAAGGAGTTACCTTCTCCTGCTTACTTTCTTCCTGCTCCTTGAATACAGTAGATACGCAGCGACTATGATTATAACTACGATTACTATCACAGCTATGATCGTTGGGAGCACATTAGGAGGCTCTACAGTTATTGTAATTAGTTTGGCTGTGCCAAGCGCTATGCTTGCCCCGCTGCTTGCGGTAGAAGCAGATTTTGCATATGCAGTGGCATAACCGCTCCATGTGTTGTTCTTTGATGCAAATATGTAAGAGACCCATGATGGAGAGGTTGCAACAACGCTTATCGTAAGGTTTGATCCTGCAGGTATTGTTCCATTCATTACTGAGAAGGTCAGATTAGGAGGTGTAGGGGTGGAATTGAAAGCAGGAGGCACTATTGAGAAACTTACAGGATAGTTGAACTTGTTTACAAGCGTCCAGTATTCTGTGTGAGATGCTCCTGATTGCAGTATGTATACAAGATTGCCGCTGAATTCTCCGAAACCTCCTTGGTCTGAACTTGCGCTTGTCTGGTTAACAGTATTGTTGCTAGTATGGTTAACAGCATGTGTAAGAGTCTGATTTACAGTATGGTTTGTTTGTACAGCAGTATGGTTTAGAGTTTGGTTTGATGCCAAGGCAAGAGATGGAAGTGCACACAGCAGCACTATCGAAATAAGCAATCTCTTATCCACTAGATCAACCAGATGTCAGCCATTTTATCATAAACCATTCAGCAGGTCGATATTACATCTATGGTCTGAGAGTATGTTCCTGGGGCCTGACCTGCAGGTATTCCTAATCCATAGTATATCGTGTTTGTAGCAGTCGTTGTTACTACTATACCCGTATCCGTAGAAGTAATTGTCAATGGAGTTGCTGAAGCGTATGCAGTGGATGATGACCCGCTCCATACTGTATTCTGTACTCCGAAGCTGTTTGAGTTATATACCCATGAATTACCTGAAGTAAGTATGTTTGAACCTATGTTTCCAGTATCAGTTACGGTTACGACACCGTTGGCAGTTGTTGCAGTGGTGGTTCCTGGATTCATAGAGCCGAAGTTTATTGCAGTGTTGCTTACTGTGAAGGTACAGTAGTTGTTTATCGTGACTGAAGCTGTTACGGCATCTGTTCCGCCTCCTGCAAACAGTAGCCCTGCGATGCTTCCGAAAAATACACCTGCAATTATTATAGGCACTAACAAGGATTTCTTATTCACCATTTCACCATTATTTACAATTAGATATCATTCACCTTAGTATTTAAAAAGCATTCGCATTAGTGGAAATCCAGTTATATTATAGGCATGCTTTGCCTGCCTGAAGCGCTTCTTCAGCATGAAGAGATGATATTTATTGTCTGGGAGTATGTTCCTGGGGCCTGACCTGCAGGAGTGCCCACTCCGAAGAGGATATTCTTTGAATTTGATGACCCAAGTGTAACTTTTGTATCTGATGT
>JAJYED010000026.1 GCA_021790305.1 Microcaldota archaeon | reverse complement strand
AGCAGCAGCCCTCTCTTCAGGTGTGTCTTTGTCCTGGAAGAGCTTTATGAATCTGCCCATGCGTCTGGTTACATTACCATACCCTTTCTTATGACTGGCCTTTTTTACCATTATTTTGAGATCTTCAATATCTTTACTGTCCATAGTTTTCAGATAATGCTCTAGGTATACGGTAAATGCCTCATTGTATCTCCAATCTTTAAATGTAAGTCCGTTATACTCAACAAGAACATGTATCCATTCATGGTATAATACTCTACTGATTTTCTTCCTTTTATCTGTTTTTTCAGGCTTACCCAGTACTACTGCCTCTCCTGCATATGTCTTAAATCCGTTTAATAGAACAAGAAGTCTTTTTTTGGTCTTTTGGTTCTTGATATTTTTAATTACTCCCAACGTCTCTGCAATATCCACAACCAAACCATCCCCCCTATTATAGTATAAGGACATGTCTGAAGCGAGGAAACGATCAATATTCTTAGCTCTCTGTTTTAGCGTTGTTCCAAAATTATCAAATCCATTAACAGGAGCGCCACTTATAAATTGAAGTAACAGGCAATCCTGTTCACTTACAATATTCTTCTTGAATATCTTTATATCAAACTTCATGCCAAACTCTTCTGCCAGTCTCTTGAGTTTCATGAGTATGATCCTATCACTTTCCTTACTGATATAACCACCATTCAGTATAACCTGAATTCATTTAATACCTTATCTGATATCCTGAATTCTTCCAATACCCTATCTAAACTAACTCATTATATTTAACCTTGCAGCTCCTTTTCATAATCTGGTCTTGGCAGGCTTCCAGATACGACAGGTTTAAATATATTTGATTGGGTAAGATAAGCATGGCAGTTACTAAGCTTAAGAGATACGGACTTGAGGGCATCGCAAAGGCATTCATAGCGATAAGCCTGCTCCTTCTTGTTGTCTCATGGATTGCCTCATTCTATTATTATGGAATTATAGGAAAGAGCGTCCTGTTCATAATTCCATTGATCTTCACTCTTGCTTCAGTACTGATACTTCTTATGTTAAGGTACAGGTATGCGCTCTTTGAGAGATATCCTTATCTTATGAATCTTCCATCACTCTTCTACAGGATAGAGGATAAGAAGGGAAAGGACAACAGGAGCAGGGCATTCAGCATGATCTTTACCGTTCATTCTCTCGTACTTGCATTCATGGGCTTCCTGAGCCTGCTTCTTACTATTAGTATAGGTTCAAGCATAAAGAGCAGCGCAGAATCACCATTCCTATATGCATATCTGGGAACTGTGGTGGTACTGGTTGTTGCAGTACTTCTGCTCTACCGCAGGATCTATATAAAGTTCTCAAAGTAATTCTTTCAGAAACAGCATCAAATCGGCAAAGCCGCGATGAGGTTAAAATATTTATATCTAATGCGCAAGAAACATCTATGCCTAAAAAAAGTATTCCGCCAGAAATAGAGTGGCATATAAAATTCGATAAGATAGTCTCTGAAAGGGAAGCTATTTACATAGATGCACTGATAAGAATGGCGTCCAGGCACCTTAATACAGAATTAAATTCTATTCTTGATGCACCGTGCGGCAATGGCAGGTTGCATGAGTTTCTCAGAAACTATGGTTATGACGTATATGGCATAGATATAAACGAGGAATTAATAGAACAAGCAAGAATATCCTCTTCGGATCATGCGGATAGTTATTTCGTAGGGGATTTGCGTAATTTTGATCTGAATAAAAAATTTGATGCGTATCTTTCATGGTATAATAGCCTGGGATACTTTGATGAAAAAGGCAACATAGCAGTACTAAACAACGCTGCCAAACATCTGAAGAAAAATGGCATAATAATACTCGATATACCAAACAAGGAATTAGCTCTTGAATACATATCAAATAATCCAAAACCTATTTTTTACAATGACTGCGGTAAGTACGTGGCCATTGAACATGGTGGGATAGAGTTTGTTGATAAAATATGTTATAGGATCAGAGATGAAAAGTTCTATGAAAAGGTTGGCAATGACCTTGTTTTCTTAAAGGCTCACCCAGTCAATAAAATAAGGTTATATTCCGAAGAAGAGCTGATAAAACAACTATCAAAATCCGGATTTAGGCACCTATATTCCTTTTCAGGAAAAACATTTGCGGACTTAAACAAAAGTGCAAAACAAATGATTATTGTAGCAGCTAAGAAATAGCTTTCTGGAAGTCATCAATACCTGTGCCTTGTAAGGATCCGAATCGGGATTTACTTCTTCTGCTCCTTCGGTACTTCCTTCATCTCGGGATTGAAGATGAACTTGCACTCCCTGTATCCGTCGTTCTCGCACTCTACCTCAACCGTGCTCATTCCTTCTACTACTCCATACATGGATTCGGTACTGCCTGTTATGAAGCCTCTAAGAACATGGTCGACAGGGCCGTGAACGCTCCCTTTCAACTCAGCAACAACAGGAGAGCCCTTTGTTGTTATTATTCCATACCTCTTCTCAGGTATGAACTGCGAGATGGTGGAGGAGCCCCAGCCTGCAAGAGCGGATATCTTGGGAAGCCAGTTGAAGAAGTCGCCGATGTTGAACTCGAACCTCTTCTGCAGGTCCTTTCCCATTCCCTCCCTGAAGCTGACCCTTGCGGCTTCGTAGATGAGATCAGTATACTTAGGATCATTGCCCACCATCCGTATATACTCGGAGAAGAGCTTTGCAGGAGGAAGGACGACGCTGTGGCCGAAGAGCTTTATGCTTCCCTGATCGAACTTCATCTCCTTTGCAATCATCAATTTGTCAAAGAAATCGGGTATGCTATTCATCGAAAAGCCTCACTTCTCCAGGGCTTACCTCTATCCCCTTTTCAGATATCCTGAATTCGTGTATGTACTGGCTGTTCTTGGTGCTCCTCATCTTCCCGATCCTCATGCTCCTAGAGTACTTTACCCCTATAGGCAGATTATAGAACTCTACAACGCCATCGCAAAGGAATTCGCTAGCCTCATCAGAGGACATCCTTTCAGTGCCTCCGCTGCCGTATGTTATCAGAAGGGTGGTTGCGCCTATGGGCTTCAGCTGCTCTATTATACTGTTTGCAATGACCATGCGGTCGAAGGAGTTTATGTTGCTTGACTGTATCTTTGCGCTTCCGGAAGAGTCATCCTTGCTCTCTCCAGAATCCCAGAGGGAGATGAACTTGCCAAGCAGTATGTTCAAGGTAGCAAGGCTGTCAAAGACAAGCCTCTTTGCATTTATCTTCCGTGAATCCTCATCTATCTTCTTGAAGATGCTGAACTTCCTGCTGTCCTTAGGCACCTGGTAGAAGATCACCTTGCCCTCTTTTTCAAGCTTATCGAAGTCCATTCCGAAGCGTGCAGCCTGTATCTTAAGGGACTGGGGAGTTGACTCTATGCATACGTATATCCCATTCTCCCCATTCATGGCCCCATTGTAAAGATACTGCAGGCCGAAGATGGTCTTTCCTGTGCCAGGAGCGCCTGTAAGAAGAATCATGGACCCTTTAGGAAAACCCCCTTCAACAAGATTGTCAAATCCAGGTATGCTGGTACTGCAGCGCTCCAATAAATCACACGATTGTATATCTCCTTCAATACCTTTTATATATTCTTATCTGTTCTTCGGCAGTTTCTTCTTCACATAAGTTCCACGGACAAAGCCATCCTTTTCCACAACCTCTTTAACTGCAAGTCCTGTACCATCAGCAGCATGCCTTAGCTCCCCTATGCTCATCCTGTGCTTGTCCAAAAAATAAGCGAGGAGCCTGTTGCTCTTCCTAAGCTCGTATATGCGTATCTCCCCTCCTGGCTTAAGGAAGCCTGAGAGATATGCCAATGATTCCTTCTTATGCGCCCAGTGATGGAAGGACACTGAGCTTATGATCATGTCAAACCTTCTACTGAAAGGAAGCATCTGGCTGTAACCTATTGCAAACCTTCTCCCATCCCATTTATTGTTCTTAATCGCTATCCTGAGCATCGATTCGGAAGGATCCACTGCCCATATATCTATCTTATCTGTACGCATGGAGAGCATCTTGGGAAGGATTCCCGGTCCTGTTCCAACATCCAGAAGGCTGAAGGATCCCTTCTTAGAAAGTATGTCCTTGCAAGCAAAATCGTATATGCCAAGAGCACCCTCTCTTGAAAACAGGGTATAAAGCCTTGAGAGTACTGGTCCGAAGCGCTCCTCTCCCCTGAGATCCATCTTTGGCCTATTCTTCCTATTATCAGACATACTACCACTTCAGAGTATTACCAAGGTAACTGCTCTTCCAGATATATGTGCAAGGCAAATCTCTTATACCGGATGCAGGCCAAGCCAGATAAGATAAAAAAGAAGAATAAGAAAAAAGGAAAAGAAAATAAAAAAATTAAAGAAAGAAAGGATCTGAACCTTTAATTGTTCATATCCATTCCGACTCCTATGTATGCGATAACGAATCCTACAAGAGCCTCTGATAGAAGGCTTCCTGCCATCGCAGCAGGTCCTACATATGCAGCTGCAAGAAGGGCAAAGCCTCCAACGTTTGCCAGCTTGGCAAGCCACATCGATGACTTGTCACTCTTTGGCATAGCCACTGCTGCAAGGTTCGTTATGAACAGCGCTACAGAAGCAACTGCTGCAACTCCGAACAATATAGGGCCGAATACTCCTGATACTGAGCCAGGAGCCCAAAGCTGGTACAGAACGTACAGATATACCAGGCTTCCTATGAACTTAAGGGCCCATGCACCGTAGTTTGGTTTACTTGATTTTGCCATTTATACCACAACCAGATAATCACAAGGATACCTTTTAAAGCCGATTTTTAACCCTTGAAAAACATCGTTTCAATGCGAAGTATGGGAATAGCTTTATAAATATATTCCAATGCTTCGTAAGGCCGCATATTGCCTATTCCATACGCATTAATCTAAGAATTACCAAGGATACTCTCCAATCTCTGTTCCGCATAAAGTGCCTAGTTTATCCTTATATTTGTAATCTGAGATAATCAAACTGTTATTATGGAATGTCCGGTCTGCGGTTTTGAGATGCAGGATATGTCTGCATGCCACAGGAGATGCTACAACTGTGGAGCCGAGCTTGACTGCGGCGAAGGCATGGTTGATGATTAACGTAAAGATATGTATGGATAAGTATGGATAAGACTATCTCTTCTTTTTCTGCTTCTTCATCTTCTCCTTCTCCTGCTGCAGCTCATTGACGAACTTTCCTGCATAGTAAAAGAAAGCTACTGTAACTATGACTGAGAGCCATCCTGCTACTCCGAAGAGGCTTCCGAGTATGGCGCTCACTCCACCTATATAGAAGATGAAGCTGTAGCTGTTCCATCCTGTCCTGATACTATCAAGTAACTCACTATGTTTGGATCTTGCCGCCTTCCTGGCAATCGAATGTATTACTCTATCAAGCATCATGTATCACTGCACTATCGATTCTAATTCCTGAGAAGCCAAAGAAATACGCTAAAAATATATTATGAATATGTCAGAAACATATTAAAGTTTATTACTCGGCAAACTTCAGAGAGCATGTCCTCATTCAGTAAGGTTTAAATACTTTATTAATCACTTATGAATGAAAAACAGGTGCGGATATGAGTAAAAACTTCAAATTGCAAAGCGCAATGGAATACCTCATGACGTATGGATGGGCGATACTCGTCATAGCTATAGTGCTGGTAGCACTCTATGCATTGGGAGTATTCAACGGAAGTGCATTCCTACATCCGTCATGTATAGCATCATCGGGATACATATGTACGAACCAAACAGCACTTCCTGACGCAACAGGTAATGTGATTGTAGGTTTTAGCTTCGGCCAGAATGGTGGCTCTACGGTATACAACGCATTGATAGGCGTTGCACCACAGGCTTCGGGATCAACCCCTTCAGGCTTCCCTGTCTCAACATCAATATCACAGAACACTATACCAGGGAATACGCTGAACGCAGGTAATATACAACAGGTATTTATCGACGTTCCTGCAAGCGATTTCTCTAGTGGAAATACTATAGGCAGCGAATTCAACGGATACGTATGGCTAAACTACAGCACAACGCCAACTGGTCGACATAACAACGCTGTAAAGGTTGCAACACTGATAGTAAAGGTAACATAAAGTTACCTTTATTTTCTTTTATTTTTTCTTCTCCTTTTTTCTTCTTTTATCCCTTAGTTCTACTCAGTTAAGGATTCAGGATTATTGATATTATTAGTATATACGTGTATGCCAGATTAGGATTCTTTTAATCCCACACTATACATACTACATATTCCCAAGAACCATCATTTGGAAACTATCTGTTCGCTGAGCATATCTAGGACCTCATTTACCTCGTTCGCGCTCAGCATCGGCTTCCTCGTTCTGTCAATATCATCTATCGCTATCCTTGGGCAGGCGGTGTTGACAAAGGCGTCAAACTCGCGCATGTTGTCAAGGGATTCGAAGTTTATTGTATTTGCCGTCAGTATTGCAGCATTAAGCCCGTTTGCCTCTATCTTCTTCTTAAGCAGTTTTGCAAGGTTCATGTTATGCTGCCCATTCTTCGTGCTCACCACTATTCCGAAGTTCTTTGCAGATAGCGCAACAGCTATCTTGCCATTCCTTCTCTTCCTGTATATCTCCCTGTATCTGTCTATGAACTCGACCTTCCTTGTGAAGGGCTCTACCACCAGGAAGGGCTTTTTAGTATTCAGCAGAGCGCCAAGAGGATGGAACATCCCTCCTCCGAAGTAGACAAAGGCATCTACCTCCTTGTCTATCCTTGCAGCGCTTCCTATGTCGCATCCGAGGATCTGCCCCGGCTTCTTTGCAAAGCCGTAAGGCCTGCCTACAATCACCTCCTTGCCATTCTTTTCATAGAATTCTTTTACATACTGGAGCTGGTGTATGTGCTGTATAGTGGTAACCAGGCCAATTTTCTTATAATCCTTAAGAACTTCTACTGAATCATCAAGAATGCCGAGGTCCGCATCAACCTCAAACTCCCTGTACTCCACATTGAAGTCTACCTTGTGGAATTCCGCATGGCCGAAGTGGACCAGCTTATCCACCTTTATCATCTTTGCCTCTTCGAGTGCAAGGTCGCAGGCACCGAATGTAGGTGATGCAGAGATAAAGACCTCATTGCCTTTGGCCTCCTCCTCCTTTGCATACGCAAGAGCCTTCTCCTTCAGCCCTTCAGGGAATTGTAAGAGTATCTTCATAAGATCAGCATAGCTATTTCATAAAGTTCAGAAAGCAATAAAAAATAGTAATTGTAGATATATTCTGTAATATATAAGTTTATTGGTGGAGCTGTGGAGAAGGTAATACTTGTAGACATGCAGGACAATGAGATAGGGACAGAGGAGAAGATGAAGGCCCACAGCAACGGCGGGCAGCTGCACCGTGCCATCTCAGTCTTCCTATTCAATGACAAGGGGGAGACGCTGCTTCAGCAGAGGGCATCTACCAAGTACCACTCAAAGGCAAAATGGGCGAATACCTGCTGCAGCCATCCAAGGCCAGGGGAAGCCAATGAAGCGGCAGCAGAGAGAAGGCTTGTAGAGGAGATGGGGATAAAGGCGAAGCTTGAGGAGAGATTCGTCTTCCCGTATCACGCAGAAGTGGGCAGCGGACTAACGGAACAGGAGTATGATCATATATTCTTCGGAAGGTACAACGGCGAGCCGAAGCCCAACAAGGATGAGGTGCAGGGCTGGAGATGGGTATCGATAAAAGAGTTCAGCAGATGGGTGAAGGAAAAGCCTGAGGACTTTGCGGCCTGGGTAGTGCTAATGGCTGACAGGTTTGTAGAAGAAGCCAAGAAGTACTGATAAGCAACAAGACTGAAAGTACTTCTTATCTATGTAGAAATTCTCTGTTCGATATAAAGACTGGGAATCTTAACTTTTCTCTATACCACCATATGCTGTAAACATGTAATCTTAAATATCAGTAAAATAAATGTAGTACAGGTGGAGTTGTGCCTAAAAGGCTTCCTGATAGCATAGAAAAGACGGTACAGAGAATAAGGAGGGAGTATGGCCATTACGTACAGGCAAAATTTATGCATGGAAAGTACAGGCTCTTCGAGGCAACAAGCATCTATGATCCTGAGAAAAAGAAACCAAAGAAGGTTACAAGGTATCTTGGATGGATTACAGCAGACGCAGTTATGATACCTGCCAGGCATAACGACCTAAAGACAAAGATCTTCAACAAACTTGAAGAGGATACTGAAAAGAAGATAAAGGAATTGGAAGAATCATTGAAGGAAGCGGAGAAGAAGAATTATGAAGAG
>JAJYED010000005.1 GCA_021790305.1 Microcaldota archaeon | reverse complement strand
GATCTTAAAAGGCAGATATTATGTATACGAATGCTCAAATATGTATGATAAAGGAAGATCCAAATGGAAGTCTGTAGCGCTTTATCTTGGCAAGATGGATGCTGACGGAAAGTTTACTAAGGCAAGATACAGGGTAAGCTCAAGATCTGATGCCAGTTCTTTAGATGAACTTATGCTGAAGCGCGGCAGGCATAATGATACCGGAAATCTGGAATCATTGATATATCCAGATGAGATTGACAGAAAGATACTGGAAAAGATAAGCACTGATGGCAGAGCAACAATTTCTGAGATAAGCAAATATGCAAATGTAAGTAGGAGTAAAGCTCAGCGAAGATTACACAGACTGGAATCTCTTTATAAGATAAAATACACTCTTGATTTTGCTCCAAGGCCATTTGGACTGTTCAGGTTCTATATACTGGTAAAATTCAGAAACGGGGTTCCCGATGTAGAAAAGATAAAAGAAGTTCTTAATAGATATCCGTTAATACAAACTGTCGCATTGCTTAAAGGAGAATATGACATTTTAATATACCTATTGGCCAACAACACAGCATATCTTGAGGACGTAATTTATGAGATTAGGCAGAATAAGGTATTCTCAGACCAGGATGCAGACTGGATAGTGAGTTATATCACATCCTCATATGGCTTTATTCCATTCAGAGACAGATTCTTTGATATTATTAAGGATAAGATATGGCATAAGACAAAGGAACTGCCAAGAAAACCGGTGAATATGTTATTAGAAAGAGAATTCAATGTTTTATACGAACTTAATAAAAATGGTAGAATTGACTTTAACGAGATAGATAAAAAATACCAGATGCACTCAGGTGCTGCACATTATACTTATCATAAACTCCTAGAGAAGAAGATAATACGAAGAATAACCATTACGATGGATTCGTTGCCATTGAAGTACACTGCATTATTGATATCCAACCAGACAAACATATCTAAGTTTGATAAAGGAAAAGTAAATTATCGCAGATATATTATTGAGAATACAGCCTACCTTACTAACAGATTTATACTGCTAGGGGATATGGGCGCCCCATATGGGATGTTCTCTATACTTCCAGTCTTTGAAAGTTCGGACCTACAAAAGACAGAGAATAGTTTCCGTAGCTTCTTCGGAAGCGGAGTTGAATTACATACTATGATTATAATCCAACTACTTATAGGTAAGCTGGGATTTAGAAGATTAGATAACAAAGAAAGCACACAATATAAGATCTTACATGGGATAAAACAAGAAGCCATAGACTTCTATATTCCCAATAATCAAGAACCAAAATAAAATTACTTTCAGAAATGAATTCTAAGTATTAACCATCGTTGTCAGTTCCACCTAACATAGCTTACACCTGCACTGACATTAACTGAAAAAGCATATTTTTAAATGTTACGCAGTGCTTGTTAGCAGTTTACTACAACTCTAAATCTCAATGATAACTTTGTGCTATTTTGATTAGCTAATGCATGCTCCTTACTTCAGACCAATAAAACCAATGTTTTAAAGCTCTTCTAGATACATAATATGCGGTGAAACTATGGATGTAGGGGCAAGAGTCAAGACAGGAGTTCCAGGATTCGATGAGTTGGTAGAAGGGGGACTGCCTCAAAGATCCAATGTTCTTCTAACCGGTATTCCTGGCACAGGCAAGACAATCTTCGCGTTGCAATATCTTTACAGCGGTGCAAAGAATGGCGAATGCGGAGTATATGTGACTTTGGATCAGAAAAGACAGGATCTTCTTGATCAGGCAAGGAAGTTCGGATGGGATCTTGAATCGCTGGAAGAGAACAAGAAGATTAAGATAGTCGAAGTTGCACTTGATCTGGCAGGCATCAATATTTTTGAAATGATAGATACAGCTGTAAAAGAAGTTGGAGCCAAAAGGTTAGTCTTTGACAGTCTGGTAACTTTTGCGGTAAATCTAGACCAATTTATAATACCGCTCGGTTTTAATCTATCTGACATTGATTCTGCTTACAAGAACCGTCCAACAGACCACAAGATATTATATACCGGGAGGTCTGACCAGAGAGCAACATACCTTCTCATAAACGAGCTTTCCAAGCAAGGTACGACAAACCTGATAATTACAGCTGCAAAACAGGCAGGAGACCAGCTTACAGTGGACGGGGTAAGCGAGTTTGCATGCGACTGTGTGTTAACTTTCTACAACGAACTTCTAGGGTCCAAGCGCATGAGGACTATAAGCATACTTAAGATGAGGGATACGGATCACAGCCAGTATATCCATGACCTAGAGCTTGGAAAGAGCGGATGCCTGGTGAGACCTGCTGAGAAGGTATACCAGAAAAGCACCACTTGAAAGGTGGTTAGATAAATCTCTTTGAATTGTTTTCAGTTTCAAAGCAGGTCGCAATAGAAGAAGGTGCGATAACTCTGAATAAGCAGCCAGTGGCCATATTTCCCATAAGTTTCCTTGGGGATTACATTATTAATATAAAAGGCGATCTGAACGAGGGAAGGCGACTATATGAATCGGTTAAGAAAGGCATGATCGAATTCTCAGTTTCGCTTGGAGAAGAATATCAACTGACCTCCCGAATATTCTTAGACCGCTGGATAAAATACTGCGGCTTTGCAGGCTGGGGAACTGTATCCTACAAGATAGTGGAAGAGGGGAACTGTGGCATATTATCTATAGCTGAACTTCCACTTCATAAATATCTGAGAGATAAGGGTGTCAAGGTACCTTCAGATCCATTATTTGAAGGATTCATTGCAGGTTCCGCAAGCGGCACTTTCAAGACTGACATAGATGTGATAGAGACTGAGTGCATATGCTCAGGCAGAGACATCTGTGTCTACTACTGGGGACCTAAAGAATACCTGAAGGAAAAGTTTCCTGATCGTTATGAAAAACTCTTTGGTGAAACACAATGAATCTGCTGGACGCGCTTCTGATGAGCCGAAAGATGAAATTCGAAGACGGCTCTATTACATTATACGGTGAGAGTGTTGCTATACTGCCATTGGAAGGATTCATAATGTATGCCAGTAAGATAGCAAGCGATAAGTCAACTACGAAGATACTATATTCTACTATGCGGAATTCTATGCTGGAACAACGCAATAAACTAAATGCTGAATCAAAAGATAATGATCCTTCGGGGTGGATATGCGACAGTATCAATTTATATGGATTCGGCAAGATGCGCTATGAAAAACCTTTGTCGAGTCAGAATAGGACCATGATTCTTGAATGTTCTCCATTTGTCAAGATCCTGAAAGGAAAGTCTTCTGCACCTGTGGATCACATAGTACGAGGCGCATTGGCAGGCATAGCATCTATCGCTACTGGACAGGAACTTCATGCTCTTGAAACAGATTGTGCAGTATCGGGCAGGGAAAATTGTCGTTTTATCCTAGACTCTAAAGAAAAGCTAGTTAATGAATTCAGGGAACTCTGCGAAATGCAGATCTAAGATTACCAATCATTTATCTTTGTCTGGTAAGCTTTCTGGAAAAATTCAAGCGACTGGATGAACTTATTGCCATCTATAGATTTAATACCAGTTGCGAGTTCCTTGATTATAGTATATTTGTTCTCCCATTCGCGTATCATTTTCTCTTCGAATTCAGGATACCTTTTCTCCCTGTTGAACAGCTTATTTAACTTAAACTTAAAATCTTCTCCATATTCCTTCCTGAATTTAATGAGCGCTTCACTTGACATATCTGATTCTATAATCTCTCTGGGATATGTACTTATAAGATTACCTATTCTGGCCAGTTTTTGGGAAAGATATGCAAGTTCTCTGAGAGCCCCAAATTCTTTGCTGTCAAACTTTTCCGAGCACATTAAGTCCATATCCAGTTGTATAATTACCATCATGCCATGATGCACATAAGCATCATTTTCAATAAGGTTCGCAGCGTTGTTGTGCTTGTTTACAAACTCACTGTACCTCATCGAGTTGAGAAACTGTCTAACATCAAACTCAAACGCATCCCGGTATTCTGCATAATAAGGGTATGATTTAATCTCGTCAGCTATTTCCAGCCATAAATCCCTTGCGAAATCTAGATAGGCTGACTGGCTATCTTTATGGCCGTATTCTTTATTATTAGCTTCTTCGAATGGAATCTTCAGTAGTTTTTCACATAGGCTAAGATCTCTCTTTTTAATATTGTCAACAGTATCATCCACCAGTATGACAAACATGGCCATCTTCGTTTTGGTTACTGCAAGCGAATCAAGATACTGCGCATTGACCGTAGATATACCAAGATTCTCAAACACTCTTAGCAACCAGTCGAATAGGACCTGATCCCTATAACCACATACATTCTCATACTGTTTTATATCGTTTAATAGGAATTTAAGATGTTCATCATGGTTAGCTACTACATTTGGTCTAAGCACTGTCTCAGGAAACTTGTCTAACGGATATGACTTTACCATTTCACAAACCCAATGAAACTGAAAAGATATGACTATCTATTCCAGTATTAATTTATATCCCTTTTCAAGCATCGTAGAATTCTCTTATCCGGATAAAATATACCAAACTAACTCTGCTTCCATACTCTGCTATCCGGGTCAATTCCTTATGCTTCTGGCTAATGCATGCTCGCATATACAATTAAAAGGCAGTATTGGCTACTAATATTTGATTACCATGGGGCAATCAAAACTTCCTCAAAACGCAAAACTTGCGTTCAGGGGCGAATTATGGGATGTTTATCAATGGCCTCAGAAGATGTTCGACGGCTCAACAGCCATATTCGAAGGTCTGAAGAGCAGAAGAAACGGGGTAAAAGTAATGGCGTTATCAGGAAACAAAATCATAATGACAAAGGAAGAGCGGCCTGATAGCAAAAAACCCTATTATACTCTGATAGGAGGACAGATGGATGATAACGAAGAACCTATCGAAACAGGCAAAAGAGAGCTGCTGGAAGAAGCAGGGTTAGAATCGAACAACTGGGAGCAGATCGAAGTCATTGACGTTTTGAATTATCCTAGGATAGAGTTCTACATATACTTGTTTATAGCAAGAAACTGCGTAAAAGTTGCAGAACCAAGATTAGACAATGGCGAAAAGATAGAAACAATAGAAGTTACTTTTGAACAGTTTATAGAAAATATAAGCAGCAATATTGAACGATTCGGCAGTTTTGGATACTCACTACTGAACAACAAGCAAAAATTAGAAGCTCTGAAATCAAAAATAGGATTATAAAAAAACCCCTTGAATGAGAAAATGAAAAATGAGATAAATGCGCATATAATGAAAATGAAGAGATGTTTTAGATGAGTAAAGCCAGTAAGCTGTACATCCTAAAACAGAACGGTTTCAACATACCCGAATTTATATCTACAAAGGATCTGGACTATAACCTTACATTCAAGGCAGATAAATATATAGTAAGGAGCTCTTTTAACTTGGAAGATTCTGATAAGTCTTTTGCAGGTATCTTCAGATCTTACGGCCCGCTGCAAGAAGATGAAATCAGACTATACCTAAAAAAGGTCCTCAGCGGCACATCCGCTGCTACCACATATGGCAAGAAGTCAGGATTAAATAACAAACTAAAACCAGGAGCTATAATACAGCAATACGTGCCTGCTAAATGCGGAGGAGTATGTTTTACAGACTATAATTCAACAATAACAGTTGAGTCAGGAAAGAATGCAGCTAAAGTTACTTCCGGAAAAGAGGTGGACTCAACCTACAAAATATCAAGGTTTTCACTCAATACAAAGCGCATCCCATCTCATATAACAGAATTAATAGCAGATGCACTGGACATAGAAGCAATTTTTAAGAAACCGCAAGATATCGAATGGCTAAAAAATGACAAGATATATATACTTCAGGCAAGAGACGCAAAGCAAATAGGCAAAAGGCAGCTTGAAAATATAAACGAATTTCTATCAATGACGCCTACTTCTAAATGGGACAGATATCTAGCATTCTCATTCAAGTACAGTGAGGAATTCAGGAAAACTGCATATTGGCTTGCGCAGAGAGTATTAAGGTTGGAGATTTTTGACTGGGAAGCGATAATCAGAAAATCTTACAGAAAACCTAAAGGCATGAAACCAGCAGAAAGGTTCAAGGACGCTATAATAAATTATGGCTATTACGGTTTTCTCAATCAAATTACAGAAGACAATTCTCTTGCCATGAAGAGAGTGCTATTATCTGCAAAACGGCTTGGGCTGGATAATGACATTTTGTTAGCATATGCTATAAACAGAAAAACCTCTTTATACTCAAAAATATTGGCAAATCCTGAAAGATATGAAGAAACATTTGTCGAAGATATAACCAAATATGATATAAAAAAGAGAAAGATAAAACCAAGGAATTATAACTTCTCAATTCGTGAGAAAAGAGTTGCAGATTTCTTTTCGCTTCTATACGATATCAAATGCTACGGCGTAGTATATCATGATTATTACATATCCCCAGTGATAAAAGCAGCATATGACAAAATCCCAGAAAAGCCGAAGAAAAATATAACGGATTATACTTGGATATTAGCACAACACGGGTTTACGCTTCCTAAGTTAAACAGAAGTTATGACGTTTCGCGACCGATTTATAAATTGCCGCCATCTATAAAAGGTGAGGTTGGCAAGGACATCGTTATTTATAAGGATGTGACCCCGGAAGCAGTTCTAAGATTAAAAAATGTCAAGTGCATAATATCAGAAGAAGGAGGAATACTGAGCCATGCAGCAATCATTGCAAAGGAATTCGATATCCCGTTCATTGCAGGGATAAAAGACGCTACAAATATCTTCCATCATGGAGATATGTTAAGCATCAGGATAAATCGCCTACAGATATCAATAACTAATAGAACCACGAAAAAGGCACTGATATCTGCCATTAATTAGACAGCACTTCTACTAATCGCCATTTCCACCTAACATAATCCATACCTGCACTAAGATTAGCTAGAAATATGTAGTTATAAGTTATATGGTGCCTGTTGTAATCTATTACAAGTATATGTCCTTTCTCAAGCTCCATAATGTGCATTTGTGAAGTGCTTTGTTGCTGCTGAATGCCGATAATCATCACTATTTACCAATGTTATAATTAAGAAATCTTATTACCCATTATCTCCATACAACTTATCTGTTTGGCATGCATGAGCAACTAAAACCAATAGTTATTTATATCTTTTTTATAATAATATCTTATAAGTAGGTTATAATATGGCGAATATCAATATAGAAGTAAAAGGATATATTGAAAAAGTTATAGACCGTATGGTCGAAGAGAATTATGCTAAGACAAAGACAGAAGCCGTCAGGCTTGCCTTATTTGAATTTGACCAGAAACACGGTCTTACTGATGATGAGCTGTATGCTGTGGCTGCAGAAAAAATGGTTAAAGACATTGCAAGTGGAAAAGAGAAAGTCCACAAGTTTATAATGAAGTGAACTTATGGAGATACTCTCCACCGGTGAATTTGATAAAGACCTAAAGAAAGCAAACAAGGAAGAGGTCAAAAGGATCCGCACCCTAATTGAATTACTTAAGGCAGCAGGCATTATGGGGAAGCAGCTTCATCATGTTAAAAATACCTACTCGGTCAGAATAGGAAATAAAAGACTGGTTTACAGGGTAGAAAAATCAAAAGTAACATTACTGTTCTTTAAAAGCAGAGAAAACATCTATGATTATCTAAGGTAATGGCGTGGGAAAGATAAAAAGGCATAAAGGAAATGCTCATCTCATAGAAAAATCATACAGTAAATATTCCAAAGCATACGTCGTTGAGAGAGATGGAACGCTGGGTACGAGAATCGAACTCGTAAAGGCATTACTGCCAAACAGGTTAGCAACCTGCCGCCATCCCACTAGGCGAACCCAGCATATGCAGCAGAAACCCGTATTGCATAATGCGAATATGTAAGCTGGTTTGCATGTCCACTCAATCCTGTATCTTCAGAGCATAGGTTTTTATACGCATAGTGAAGGTCCACTTCTGCAGTGTACTTAGGGTTGCTCCTTCCGGCCTGGCCCGGTTCATATACAAAACTACCGCCAAAGGCAGGATCTCAACGTTTTCATACAAGGCCGACATATCCGGCATAACACGCAACAGGCATGAGGCCCGCCATGAAGAGGATTTGCGGTAAAGGAAACCTCTAGCTCCCTGCCCTTCTGCTGCAATAAAATTCATCACTATAACCTTATTAATACCTTTCCTGTATTATCTATAACTACAGATCTTAATCTTGGTGAAGCAATTGAATTACGAAGAATTACTAGATAGGGCATTTACGCAGATATCCCAGTTATCAGAGGAAAAGGTAGATTTCAAGATACCTGAGGCAGACTCGATGATACAGGGGAGCAAGACCTTCTTGAGGAACCTTAATGTGATAGCAGATGCTGCAAGGAGGGATCCTGCAGACATAGCAAGATATCTTACTAAGGAGCTAGGAACCCCAACATCAATGGATAATTCATCACTGATAATAAGCGCAAAGGTGCAGCAGCAGGAGCTCACTGAAAAGATAAAGAAGTACTTTGAGATATATATCATATGCAAGGAGTGCCACAAGCCAGATACGCATGTGCAGAGCACAGAACGCGGCTACATGACTATCGTGTGCGAGGCATGCGGAGCAAGATATACTGTTAAGAACTATTAGTGGTTATTTTGTACAAGAAAAACAATACCGAACAGGTCCATACGCTCATGATCCCAAGGGACGATGAGATTATAGGCACGGTCTACAAGGCGCTCGGAGCCTCAAAGTTCATGATAAACTGCGCAGACCAGAAGCAGCGCGTATGCTCTATACCTGGAAGGCTGAAGAGGAGGTTCTGGGTAAAGGAAAATGATCTAGTACTGGTGAAACCATGGGTTGTCCAGGGAGATGAGAAAGGGGACATAATATGGAGATACAGCCTGCTGGACAAGGACACTCTTAAGAAAAAGGGCTTCGAGATCCCTAAGTGATCAGCTCTTTATCTGCGAAACAACCTTTTCCTGATTCTTTTCTATTCCATATACCTTCTTGAAGTAATAGAGTATGTTGGCAACATCCCTTTCAAGGAACTCATTCGCTTTTGGATGCCCCAGCGAGACTCCCTGTCCTATGTCTATCAGGAACGGCATATTATCCTTGATCAGTATGTTATACTCGCTGATGTCTCCATGCACAAGACCTGCAGAGTAAAGTCTCTTCATATTCTCTATAATCTCATCAATGACCTTTTCAGGGTCTTCAAGCTCCGTCTTCTTCAGTATCGGTGAAGGAACCCCGTCATCTCCTATAAGCTGCATTGCAAGAACATTGCCCTTGAAGTAATATGGCTTTGGGGCAGATACCTGTGCCTCTTCAGCTATCTTCAGGTTCCCATACTCCTTCCTGCACCATATCCTTATTATGCTCGTCACATTTGCCTTTACTCCGTCAAATCTCGGATCCCCCTTGACATATTCGGTTCTTCTCTTGAAGCTGGTATTCTCCTGGTTGAATATCTTGAGCACTACATACATCTCATTGATCTTGTCCCCTGCATCTGCGAGGTAGACATCTGCTTCCTTGCCTTTTGATATTATGTGGATCATTCTGGAGGCGATGCCATGGGTGAAGACCTTCTCTATGTTCATCATAGTCTTCCTGTCGAATACGCCCTCTTCTATCTTCCACCTTTCATTAACCCTATGCTTATCCCTGTCGGGCATCTTTCTCTTGCTAACCCTTCTTGCCATGTCTACACTGATGATTAATCTGCAAAAAGGTTAAAAAAGACGTCAAGCGAACTAATTACTGGTTTGATGCAGAGTCTGAAGATAATTGTTGACAATAGGGAGCGCAATCTGATAATGCATGAGGAGCTCTCCAACCTTGGAGTGCTGATAGACTTTGCCCAGCTGCCTGTAGGCGACTACATAATATCGGACAGGACCTGCATTGAACGGAAGACAGTTCCGGATTTTGAGAAATCCATAATGGACAGCAGGCTCTTTGACCAGGTCAAAAGGCTTGCGGCGAGTTTCGGGAAGCCTATATTGCTAATAGAAGGGGACGATGCTGACTTCAGACTCAGCGACAACGTGATACTCGGTACGATACTCAAGCTCTATTACGATTTCAACATACAGGTCATAAGATCAAAGGATCCTGTTCATACTGCCGTCATACTTGCAAAGGTTGCTGAGCGCGAACAGACAATGGATTCAAGAGAGCCCAGGCTGATAGGGGAGAAGCGTGCCTTTTCGGAATATGAGAGAAGGGTAATGCTGCTGAGCATGCTTCCTGGGATAGGTCCGATGCTTGCAAAGAGACTGCTTGAACACTTCGGAAGCATAAAGAGCGTAATGAATGCAAGCGAGGAAGAGCTGTGCGAAGTGGAGAAGATAGGGAAGAAGAAGGCTGCTACGCTCTACGCTCTGATAAACGAAGGCAGATGAGTGTTGTATCATGGGATTCTTTGGAAAATTATTCGGAAAGTCCTCTGAAGAGGAGATGATGGAGAAGAGCAGCAGGATAGTCTCGCATGCTCTTAATGCTAACAACGAGCTGAAGAAAGTTATAAGCGGCTCAGGAAGCGTAGCTTCTATAAAGAAGATAGAGGAAGCGTCTGACAGGGCAGTTTTCGATGTATCCAATTCAATAACCTCCGGAGGCATGCCTCCTAATATAATACCTGATCTGCTCCGCTTCATGGATTTTGAGGATGACATAGTAGACAGCATATTCAATCTCTCAAGGGCGTATGTGCGCTATAGGATAAAGAACAGGAAACTGAGTGAGTATGTGACAAGGCAGATGGTAAAGATGTGCAACCTCTCTGACAGTGCGATAAAGGTTCTTCTGAAGATGCACAAGGCCTCAAGCGTATCCGAGGCGCGAAAGCTGCGCTTCGAGATAGAAAAGTATGAGCAGGCAGGGGACAACATAAAGGATGAGATGGTTGCCTATGCATACAACACTAAGATGGATTACAAGACCTTTAACCATATTCTTGATCTGGCATATCTCTCAGACGATGTGCAGGACAACTGCGAGGACGTGGCTGACAGGCTGGTGTCAATCTTTGCATCAATAATAAGCTAGTGGTCGAGTGCAGAACCTGATTGTCTATTTGCTGGCATTCCTTGTAATAGCCCTTGTCTCAGGGAACAATCTTCCGGCATGCACCGGCTCCCTGATAAACAGCAACATAGTCAGCAAGAGAAAGGGTATTTTGCTTACCATACTCGGATACTCCCTGGGACTTATGGCAGAAGGCAATCTTCTCGGCACCGGGCTTCTCAGCCTCATGCCTGTAAACAATTATCTTCTCTCATCCATAGTGCTATTCACTGCGCTCATAGTCTTCCTCTTTGCACACAAGACCAAGGTCCCGCAATCCCTTTCGATGACCATGGCGATGGCGATACTTGGTCTTGACATAGCAATAGGCGCTAATCCTGACCTGACATTCGTTGCAGTAATGGTTCTTGCATGGATACTCTCATCTGTCTTCGCAATACTTCTCAGCTATGCGACAATGCGTTATTCATACAATATGATGAAGGAGAAGAATATCTGGACGAGCATAAAGTACATGAAGCTGCTTCTGATAGTTGTATCATTCTTCACAGCATTCACTCTCGGTGCAAATACTATAGGCTTTGTATACGCGCTCATGCCTCATCAGGGCAACGCAGCGTATGTCCTTGCCCTTGCCATAATTGGCATAATAATAGGGAGTTTCTTCCTTAGCAGGAGGGAGCTGGCGCTTATGGGAAACGGTATAGTGGCAATGCGTTATCTCAATTCAACGATATCCCAAGCAGTATCCGCAATATTTGTAGAGATAGCAACCATATTCAGCATACCTCTCTCAAATACACAGATATATGTATCAAGCATATACGGTTCTACTATCAGCTATAAGATGCATTTTGCACAGGGCAAGACGATGATTGCAATAATAAGGTCATGGATCTTCCTTGCCATCCTTGCAATGGTCCTTGGATATGCCTTTGCACTGCTCATCTGATAAGGTACTCGGATTCGAATCCAGGAACTATCTTTATCCTCTTCAGTTTCTTTACCTTTTTTACATCGGTAAACCTGTCAAATAAATTTTTGCTGTCGGAAAAGAGTACGAACTTATTATTGTCCAGCTTCACCGCCTTTGCATTCCTTCCTATCTCATGGTCAGAATAGAGAAACATCAGCATCTCCATGCCTCTCTTATTGTACTTGTTGATATGGTCGTGGAACCTTATCATCATGTTCAGGTACGCGGAACCAATCTTATCCTCAATATCCTTGTCATATCTGATGACAAGAAGGACATTCCTGCCACTGTGAAGATTAGTTGCATAATCTATCAACTCCTCAGCTGCATATTCTGAAGAGCAGATATAGGCGAAAAGCTCCCATTTTGGTACATATGGCACGTTCATACATCAGAATAACGCATAGCAACACTTTAAAAGTTTTCCCAGTATAAGTATAGCAGTACTATACTGATATAGATAGTGTTAATTATAAGTGGTTTAATGAGTCAGTTTGGATCGCAATTCCACGGAAAATCGCGCAGGAAGCTCAACGGCAGTGGCAAGAAGAAGCTGAAGAATCATGACAAGAAGAGGCATGATATGGGCGGTTACTTCATAGCTACGAAGCTTGGGGATAAGAACAAGGTAAAGGAAGTAAGGGGCAGAGGCGGAGAGAGGAAGAGCAAGCTCCAGTATGCCGGATTCGCAAATCTTCTGGTTAACGGCAAGTACAAGAAGACAAAGATAAAGTCGATTCTCGAGTCAAAGGACAACAGGAACTTCGCAAGGCTTAACATAATAACAAAGGGTACGGTAATAGATACCGATGACGGCAAGGCCGTAGTAATAAACAGGCCTGGAAGAGAGGGCAACATAAATGCCAAAAAGGCAGAGTAGTAGGTGTTCGCATACCTTCGAGAGTCTACGTATTTGATTCCTCAAAAGCATCAGCTGTAAAGAAGCTGATGGAGTATGATCCTTATCTCGACAAGAGCAAGAGCGATGAGGAGATAAGCAAGCTAAAGGAGGACAAAGATGCAAACATAATATTTGCAAGGCAGGATTATCAGATAAAGGACGGCATATCTCTTGATCTGGATAGGGAGAAGAGCTATCTATGCATCTCGGCAAACCAGGAGTTTCTGGAGAAGGCGGAGGAGAAGTTGAAGAAGAGCATAGAGGGGCTGCAGCGCGCTGATGAGAATACTGAGAATAGGGTAATAGAAGTAATAGAGACGGAGAGGAATCAGAGCGAACAGGGACTCGGTGCAATTTTTGGGTAATTGAACGAAGAAGACCGTATGCATCTCTATAGGCGGAAGCATACTCTCGAAAGAGAGCGGGATAAACGTAAGATACGTGAATGAGCTAGCTGCGCTTCTTAAGAAACGCATAAAGGACACGCGCTTCATATTCGTAGTAGGGGGAGGGTACTCAAGCAGGCTCTACATAAGCTCTACAAGGAGCATAATAAGCAACAATGCGATACTGGATCAGATAGGCATAGCGTTCACAAGGATAAATGCGCTGATACTAAAGGATCTTCTCTCAGAATTCAACGTATACCCGAACATAGTAACGACGATGGAGGAGCTTACCGCAGGGATAACGCTGAGTGACATAGTCATAATGGGAGGCATAATCCCTGGAATAACAACTGATTCCGTGGCTATGCTTGCATGCGAGCTTACAGGATGCAAGAAGATGATAAACATAAGCAGGGAGAACTACGTGTATGACAGGCCCATAAGGGAGAAGGGCGCAAAGAAGCTCGCAAAACTAAACCATCAGCAGCTTGTTGACATAGCTAACAGATGCGATGACAGGTCTGCAGGCTCCAATTTCATACTCGATTTCTTCGCAGCAAAAATAGCAAAGAGGTCAAACATAGACATACTCTTTGTTAACGACAGCGTAAAGGAGCTGGCAAATGCTCTGGACGGAAAGAAGCATACTGGAAGCATAGTGAGGAACTGAATCTAAAAAGAATCAGTTCTTTACCTGCATAGAATCGGCTCTCTTTACCTGCATAGAATCAGAATTCTTTATATCAGAGAGACTCTGCAGGGCATAGTATGTGGCGAGGGCCATATTGTACTTGTCCCTGGTCCTTCCTCTTGAGAAGGTCCACATGTCCTTTATGCCTGCAAGTTCCAATACAGTCCTTACTGTCTTGCTTGCTATGACTCCTACTCCTCTCGGAGCAGGCTTGAGTATGACCTCGGAGCTGCCGCACTTGCCCTTGAGTATCAGGGGCAGAGAGTGTTCTGTACCGCAGTTGCACTCCCACGAGCCGCATCCAAGCTTTATTGAAATTATATTCTTCTTAGCATCTATTATTGCAGATTCTATTGCAGGCCTTACCTCTATTCCCTTGCCCACTCCTATCCCAACATGGCCTCTTCCGTCTCCTACTACTGCTGTGATCCTGAATTTAGCCTTCCTGTTGTTCTTTGTCATTCTCTGCACAGAAGCTATCTCAAGAACATTGTCCTTTATGTCTGGTATAAGCGTGTTGATTATCTCTACTTCGCGTATGTCCTTGCCCATGTTGAATATCTCTTCGACGTTCTTTATCTCTCCGTTCTTTACCATGAGCCCTATCTTTGTCTTTGGCTTCCACTCAGGAGCGGGAGCCTCTTCCCTGAAATTCCTTCTATCTCGTCTATAATTTTCCAAAATAATCACGCTTTCATGCTCTCTAATGCCTTCTTCGTATCATTGAACAGCTTGCCGAACGATTCAGGATCATGCCCTTCCTTTATGTACGCGCTGTACTGCTTCTCGAAGAGCTTCTTGTCCTTCTTCAATGATGTTGCATAGCTTGCATCCGAATAATTATAAACCTCTTCCTTTATGTCGAAGGTGCCTCGTATATTCATCCCTGCATCCCTGCATCCCTTTGCGAAGACGAACGAGAGAGAATTCTTTATCGGAGAGTTCAGCCCTATGTCGAGTATGTACTCCTCTTTCTTGCCGCTTGCCGCTGCCTTCTTTCCAAGAAGATAGCCTGTAAGGTAAGCGGTTGCCCTGTTCGCCCTGCTCGGCCACTTCATCTTTGCCAGCTCCTTCGAATCAGCCCTTGCCATTACCATGTCTCCTTTCTCTGAATATCTGATAACCTGGCCTATTATTGTACTGTTGGACCTCCTGAATACTACCCTTGTAATGCCGCCCTTTACCATTCCGAACCTCTTCTTGTAGTTCGTGGCAGACTCTCTCCTTCTTCTGAATTTAACATTCTTTATGATCTTCTTTTTCATGAACCTCTCCTGTATCTGGCAGCAAGTGCCTCATTTATCTTCTTGACTTCAGCATCGCCTAACTTTATCCCTGCTTCCTTCATGTGTGCGATAAGCGTTGCCTTTGTAGCATATACGTTTCCTTTTATGTGTCTGTAATAAGCGTTATAAACCTTCGAGTCTACGAGCCCCATGCCCTTTACCTCTCGGAGAACAGCTCTCTGGGCCCTTACCTTCTTCTCCCACTTCCTGCCCATTCTTGCCTTCCTTGTACCCTTTCTCCTTCCTGTTCCTCTTCTCCTCCCTTCCTCTCTTAGCCTCTTCAGCTTCTTGGCGTTGAGACTGAGGTTCTTCTTCTCCTTCACTGCATAGACAGCTCCGCTTGAGATAAGCTTCCTAACGTCCTCCTTTGTAAGCGCGTTGTTTGCATCGGCTTCAGAGCCCTTCTTTATCTTTATGGCGCTCTCTCCTCTCTTCATAATGAGTGATGCCGCTCTCTTTGTGAATTTTATGCTCATAATACTAACCCTTTAAATCGCTGCTCTTCTGGTTCTCAGGCTTTGGATCTGATCCTGTCTCTGCACTTTTTTGTTTTACATCTGTGCCGGCAACCTTTGGCTTCGCATCAGTTCCGGAATGTTGCTTCTGTTTTGTTTCTGTGCCTGCAGCCTTAGGTTTCACTTCTGCCTTGAAGCTGTTCGAGATCCTTATCTTCTTCTCGTCAGCAAACTTCTGCAGCTCCATCCTGCTCCTCTTTGAAAGGTCATGGGCGAACTTTGCCGTTATCCCTTCCTTTCCTACAAGCCCTTCGAGCTCGCCTCTGTTGTGCACTACAAACTCTACGGTGCCGTCCTGCCTTAAGAATCTTACCTTATCGCTGTTCTTGAAGCCTATCATAGGCATTACGCCAACATTCTTCTTCTTTGCGCGCATGTGGTTGTCGTTTCCGCGCTGGCTTCTCCAGACGTTCTTTACTCTTGATCTGCGCTTTGCTCCGTAGTTCGGTCTCTTGAATGTCGGAACCTTTCTCTTTACAACCTTCTTTGCGTTCTTAACCATAATATCACTCTTCTATGATTGTGTATATGCCGTCCTGGAAGACTCTTGTGTCGTTGCCTCTTGCAGCGCATGCCTTCCTTATGTTCGCTACTGTCTGTCCTACATCATACCTGTCTATTCCCTTGACTGTGACGTCCTGTCCCTTTATCTCAACCTTCGTCTCTCCGACTATGCTGGTCTTCCTAGGCACCTTTTCGCCGAAGATGTTCTTTATGCTTATCTCCTTACCCTTTATCTCTACGGACATCGGGAAGTGGGCGTAGACTATCTTCATGTGCTCCTCTATGCCTTCATTCACAGCCTTTATAGCGTCGTTAAGTACATTTGCAAGTGCGTGCTCTGCAGTGCTCGACCTTCTCTGCATGCTCTTTATCTTCGAGCCCTCTATCACAACAGCATTTCCCTCTACCTTTACGTTGGCGAACTTCTTGTTGAACTTCTTCTTCGTGCTCCCGAGCTTGCCCTTTATCACTATATGCTCATTGTCAACGCTTACCTGTGTGCCGCTCGGAATCTCTATCTTTTCCATAATCATCAATACACATACGCTATTAGCCTTCCTCCTGTCTTGTTCTGCTTTGCCTCCCTGTTTGTAAGTATACCCTTTGGCGTCGAGAGTATCAAAACGCCGAAATCCTTGCTCGGTATGAACCTTGTCTCGTACTTCTGGAACTCGTCAAGCTTTATCGCATACCTTGGCTTTATCACTCCTATGTCGTTTATCTTCTTGGACAGACTTACCTTGAGCTTGCTGAACCTTCCGTCCTTTACTTCCTCAAAACCGCTTATGTAGTTGTTGTCCTTCATCTTCTCAAGGACGGCGCGTATCAGCTTCGTCGAGCTTACTTCACACTCGTCGAACCCGTTGTTCTCATAGACCTTTATCTTGTTTATAGCATCTGCGAATACGTCTACCATGAATATCACTAATACTTTTCGAATCCTACCTCTCTTCCTACCTCCCTGAAGCATCTCCTGCATACGTAGAGGTCATAGGAGCGTATGAGGCCTCGTGCAGTTCCGCATATCCTGCACTTTCTCTTTGCCCTTCCTTTCTGCATAAGTTCAAATGTCAATTTCATCAAAATCACTCTTCCTCTCCGGTCTTTGCACCAAAGTTCTTCTGCATATACTCCTTTATCTCCTCCTTGCTTATTCCTCCGTGTTTCTTGGAGACCTTGGAAGCCCTTATTCTCTTCAGTTCAACGCGCTTTCCCTTTCTTGCAAAAGCGGCATTGACATTCATTCCAAGCATTCCTATAGCAGGGTCGTACTTGACTCCCTGCAGGTAAATGTATTCCTTGACACCGAAGCTTAATGAATTGTTTGATATGCACGAATCTTTGTATACATTCTCATTTGCCTCAAGAGCCTTCTTTAGAAGGTTCCTGGCATCCGCATTTCTCAATGTCACCATCGCCCCTATGATCTGATCCTTCCTTATTCCCAGTTCGGGTCTTCTCCTCTTCGAGAGCGTTGCTACCGGCTTCTTGCCTGTTATCTTCTCGAGCAGCATGCGTGCATTCTGGAACATGTTGTCATTATCCCCTATGCCTATGTTTACTACTACCTTATCCAGATAAATCTCTCTCATAGGGTTGCTGTTTGCCATATCATGCACCTATAACTATCACATTCCTTAGAACGGTCTCTATCCTTCCTCCCTTTCCCTCTATCTCTACCGTAGGCTCTCTCCCTGCAGCTCCCTTTCTTATGTCAACTACGCTGCCCTTTTCAGCAGAGTGGATCCCGCTTATGATAAGGCACTGTGCGCCCTTCTCAAGCTTAACCACCTTCTCTATCTTCCCATTGTTTAGCCTTACTGAATCATTGACATTTGCATCCTTGACAGCAGCTACCGAGGTGCCGTCGTGGAGCCTGAGCATCAGCTTCCCTCCCTTGTAGACATATTTGCCTACTATCTTCAGAGTCTGCGCTTTATTGTCGGTCTTTTCTGCATTTATCCTGCCCTTGTTATCCACTCCTATCCTGTAGACCTCATTGCTAGGGACAATCTCTACTATGTCCTCAAGACCTATTGCAGCTCTTTCATCCTTTATTACTTTGCCGTTTACCTTGATCTTACCCTCCTTTATTGCCTTCTTCATCTCATAGGTGTTGCTTTCGATGCCTATCGACTCTTTGAGAACTGTTACAAGAGCTACGCTGCTCTGGAGCGTGTGCCTGCCAAGCATAGGCTTTGCTATGTACTTGCTCATTTTCTTGTCAACGCGCATGTATCTTGGTGATGCCATGCGGTTCAAATGATTGCTGCCTCCTTTCTTGCTCATTTCACACTCCTCTTGAAAGATTCAAGCTTCTCCTTTCTCAATCTGTCAGTATCGTCAAGCTCTGTTATGTATACGTTTGAAGCATTAATCGGTATCGGAAGCTCCTTGCCCTTTGCATTCTTCCTTACAACTCCGTTTACAGTTACTGTATATCTCTTCAGGTCAACTTCGCTGACCTTTCCTGATTTGCCCTTTGAGGATCCCTTCATCACTATTACCGTATCTCCCTTTCTTACAGCTATGCTCCTCTTCTTTATGCCAAGCTTCTCCGAGAGCTGCTTAGATATGTGGGCATTGACCATATGCTGCCTGAGGTGCATAGGCGCACTATACCTGAATATCCTCTGCTTCCTAGGTTTGCCGCTCTCTATCATTCATACCACTCTCGATGCAATTCCTCCTATCTTGACAAACCTCTCGACTACCTCCCTTGCCATTGCGCCCTTTACCTCTGTGCCTATTGGCAGGTTCTCGTCATTTACCATGATCCCTGCATTATCCTCGAACTTTACCCTCATGCCATTAGAGCGTCTTATCGAGGCCCTCTGCCTTATTATGACAACACGTACTGGCTTTTTGATATATGTAGGATTGCCCTTCCTGACGCTTGCAGATACTATGTCTCCTACGCCTGCAGCTGTAAGCTTCCCTGGCCTTCCTCCTGTCTTTCCTATTATGTGTATCATCCTGAAGGTATAGGCTCCGCTGTTGTCGGCGCAGTGTATCTCTGTGCCCGGTATAAGTGTCTTTGTTACTTTTGAAGCTACTCCTTTCATAAAAATCACTCTTTCTTCTCAATTCCTGTTATTACGAAGGATTTGGTCTTGCTCAGCCTTCTTGTCTCCTGCATGTTTACAGTATCGCCGAGCTTTGCGTTTATGCACTCCGGATTGTGTGCAGGTATTCTTGACCTCTTTCTCAAGTATCTCTCGTATTTGTATATGTATCTGGTGTAGTCTAGCTTGACTATTGCGGTCTTCTTGACCTTGTCGCTTACGACTGTGCCAGTCACCAGCATGCCTCTTGTCTTAAGCCCGTGGTGAACAGGGCAGTTCTTGTCGTTGCATTCCAGAAAATCACTCTCTTATTTTGTAAAACTTCAGGCTTTTTTCTATCCTGTCATAGGGCCTGAAATTTATTTCTTCTCCTCTTACTACAAATCTTCTCTTAGACACATTGAACGCAAATTTTGAATTCTTCTTTACTATATTCTTTACGCCTTTGCCATCAAAGACTCTGAGGGTGTTTTTTGTCTCATCGATCACAAGACCGGAGATACCCTTTTGCTTTTTGTCCAAAGAATCTATGACCTTTACCTTTAGACCTATTAGCTCGTTAATGACGATGTTTCTGTTGCTGTAGTCCATGATAACCTTAAGCGTATAGTAAGTGTTTAAATGACCTACTTATTTAAACCTTTTGCTGTGGATTGCTTCGCTAATAAAATGACTTAATTAGCAGACATTATTGAGATATTTGATACTTTATTAGTAATCTGAATTTTCTGTCAGTTCGATTCTTTAATCTTAGGTTGTTTAGGGTCACCAAAAATACTGAGTCTTTTCTGTTCAGTTTTCCTTAGTTCAGCCCCTAAGTATCTTAAATCAATTTCTTTACTAGATATAGTTACTGTGGATTCTCCTGCAACTACTTCTATCTTAACCTCTGGGTAATTAATATTAAAAACTAAAGGCAAAAGTGAGTCACTAACCTCTTCAAGAGACAAAATTTTAGTTCTTATGGTGCTCCATTTATTTTTTCTTTGCATAAGCTTCTTCCATATTTCCTGCATCGCTTTATTCTTTTCAGCTGATCCACTTGTATTTACCAGGCCGACATCTACCTTAACCACGGCCATTTTATCTTTAAGACCCAACACATCAACAACTGTATCCAAAGTTAGTACTGGTTCTTCCTTATTTTTCATTGTAATATAACTTGCGAAAGTTGAACTTTTTCCAAGATAACCCACAGATATCATTGTTACTCTTTTTTTGCTATTTTCTACCATTCCAACCAGTGTTAATTATCTATGGGAATTTAAAAACTTTTACTAAAAGCCGATTAAGTCGGGCTTGATACAGAACCAAGTCGGCGTTTAAACTATTCTAATACTTTACATGCAAAGCCTGACTTTACCAGCAAAGCTGCTGTGCATCAGAGATTAAGTGCTGCATGTGTTGACGGCACTCTCACTTCTTCAGCATGGCATCGCCCTCCTTCCAGTTCACAGGGCAGAGCCCTCCTGTCTGCAGAGCGGTAAGTACCCTGTACGTCTCCTCTGTGCTTCTTCCTACGTTGTCATGCGTAACCACTACGTATTTTATGATTCCGTCAGGGTCTATGACGAACAAGCCCCTAAGTGCATTGCCCGTCCTGTCATCATAAACATCATAAACTCTTGATATTATTCCATTCCTGTCAGAGGCCATGTAGTACTGGATGCCCTGCAATCTCTTGTCTGCCTCTATCCAGGCCTTATGCGTAAAAACGGTATCTGTGCTTACAGCTATAACTTCGCAGTTCTTGTTGAGGAACTTTTTGTAGTCCTTTGCAAAGCCTTCAAGCTCCGTAGGGCATACGAAGGTGAAGTCTGCAGGATAGAAAAACAGTATTACCCACTTTCCTTTGAAGTCGCTTAGCTTTATCTTCTTGAAATCATTGTCCTTGAATGCCTCTGTCTCGAATGCCGGTGCTTCCTTGTCTATAAAATTCATATTATCACTTACAAATAGAACTTGGTAATATATCCACTAAAGCTAATAAAAACCTTGCTGAAACCTGCTTTGCCAAGAGCGCATGCAATCTGATCATCGCTTCAGGTATGTCCTGTGTAATTTACTACCTCTCCATATTCTATCGGGAAGGAAGGCGCAGTTTCAAGGACCATATTCCCGATATTGCATATGCTATTCTGAGAGAGGGGTGTCCCAGAATACGTATAGTTGACCACTCCGTCAGATATCCAGGACTGTTTAAGCGGGATAAAGGTATTTTTCATCCAGAAGCACTGCATAGAATCATTGCCGAATACAAAGAGAATTCCTGCACATCTGCCAAGTCCGTCGCAGTTGCCTATTCCTGATGCATTCATGTAGCCGAGATCCTGAAGCTGTAGCGTATTGGCTATATATACATTATAAGAGGAATTGCCGATCTCCAGCCTGCCGACACTGAACTCCCTGTTGAGCAGTGCTGTGCTGTTGTTATTCTCTCTGCCTGTAGCAGTACCCAGATGGCTAAAGTAAAGATATGTTACCGAGAATATCAGCAGAATAAGAATAAGCATGACAATGGTCGGGGCCTTGCCATGCATCATAGGATATACCTGCATCAGCCTGACAGTATGCCTGCTATTCCTCCATAAAGGCTATACGCTTTCACTCCATTCTCTGCAAGAGCATCTGCGAAGACTCTGGAAGTGTTCCCATGCTGGCACACTATCACTGCCTCCTCAAACTTGCCTGCTATCTTTTTTATCTCAGCTTCCTCTCCATAATGCATATAGACTATCTGGAAGTCGTTTATGTCTATTATCTCTACCTTCTCCTCATCAATGCTGAAGGTCTCGCTCAGGAGCTGCACCTCGGAATAGTTTGATTCGAAAAGCATTACCTTTTTCCCTGCTTCAACCAGCTTTTTTGCCTCATTCACTTCTATCTCAAAATCATGTTTAGGTTTCATAAACTAACATATGGCATTATCATATTAAAAACTATTCTTCACGCAAAAGCGGGAATGGTAATAACACGACTAAAGGCCAATGCCGGTACTAACTAATATCTTTCAGTTAACAGAGTTTTCTCAGCATCTCCTCATACTTGTCCAGCATCCTCTTCTCTGTAAAACGCTTTGATATGCCTGAGGATTCTTTGCGCAGTTCCTGCCACTTCTTCTTGTCTGCATGTATCTTTGCTATAATGTCTGCAAGCTCATCAGGATTATTCTCGTCAAATGCAGGTATCGTCTGCTTTCCATGTTCGTTAAGGTCGCTCACATACGCACTATTTGAAAGTATCATCGGAAGGGAGTGTGCTGCAGCTTCTAGTACGGTTAGTGCGAATCCTTCCCAGCGAGATGGAAGTACAAATAGAGACGCTATATTATATACGGAGTTAAGTTCCTTATCCTTCATCACCCCTGCAAATATTATCCTCGTATCGTCAGCAGCTATCTCTTTGTACATGTCCATAGAAGGTCCGTCTCCGACTATGAGCAGTTTGATATCCTCTCCTTCTATTTCTTTGAATGCCCTTATCAGTACTGATACATTCTTCTGCCGCTCGAATAGTCTGCCTATGTACACTACTGTAAAATCATCATTTCCTATGCCAAACTCTGTCCTCAATCTCTTCTCTGTCTTTGGATCCTTGTAAGCCCTTACATCAGACCCATTTACTATTATCGATACCTTGTCTGTAATTTTGCTTATCTCATGATAATGCCTGTCATTAAGTGCTACATTCATGTCAAAGAAGGAGAAGAACTGTTTCCTCTTCCTAGCAAGACTTGTACCAATTCTTCCTGTACCCATGCTGAGAGGTATGCCCTCCTTAGATAAGTATTTCCTTGCAGTCGTCGAAGCGCTTCCATGGTCGATGTATACTGCCTTGAAGCGCAGTCCTCTCTTTCTTAAATAAGAGATAAGAGGAAAATCAGATATTGCATTTGCAATTATCACATCTGGATTTATCTTCTTAACTTTGGTAAATATTTCATCCTTGTCCGCACCCAGTCCCTTCATCCTTCTGACGTATGCTGCATTGTACGCTGCGCGCACGATTCTCATTTCGCTTAACCTGCTCTTCCGTGCTTCCAGCGCCTTACCTGTTCTCTTCAATACGATTCCCTTTTTTTTATTGTCCATGTAGAGCGTTTCGTATCCTAAGTAGTATGTCTGCATCTTCCTCTTTCGAAGCCCGTCATAAAGCATCCTGACTACCCTTGACTGTCCACCAGTCATATTATGTTTCGATCCTATGTCTACAATCAGTACCTTCATCTGTCTGCACCTAAAATCTTCATAATAAAACTTTTCACTTCTGTAACAGAACTTACTCCGTGACCATCGACTTTTGGATATGTGCCAAAGATGCCCTCTCTTATATGGTCGCCGCTCTTTGCATCTTCAGGATCCATGAACATGCTCTCTTTTGAAAAGTTGAAGATGTCTATAGTATGCCCTTTCTGCGCTTCTATGAGAAGGTCTGGGGCAATAAACTTCTTGGTGCCGTTATAGTACTTCTTGCCGTCAAATATGTTGACAAACATCTTCTTTCCATCTGAAGTCTTTACCTTGGAGAGATCCTCCCTCAACTCTGCGATTAGCTTCTCCTTGCCGCTTTTTACAACAGGCGTTGCAAACCTTGAATCATTTATCCATATTGAGGCTACGGGATCATTGGATATAGCTGCAAATACCTTCGTCTTCTTCATATCAAAGTCAAAAAGATGCATCCTGGTATATTCTGCCGAAGCGGCGCCTGTAAATACAGTACTGAATACCTTGTAAGCTGCACGTTTCATGTGATACGGCATCCTGTCATAAGTGCTCCTCAACCCGCTCTTCATTATGCGTTCTCGCATGGCATATCCTGCAGGCATCTTCTTCTCACCGCCTTTCATGAAGTCCTTCTTTACCTTCTCCTTGAGAAACAGATAATCATTCTGCATCAGCCAGTTATTCAGAAGGAACTTCTTCCTTATCGGCTGTGCACCGTGGTCTGAGACTATCACCAGCCTTCCGCCATCCTTGTCTATCAGCCGCATTACATGTGCTATATATTCAGATATCTCAGAGTAAACAGGAAGCAGATACTCCTTCCAATCCTTCCTGTTCATTACGAAATGCTGCAGTCTGTCGGTCTCAGTGAAGCAGACATAGGAAAATCCATACTTATTCTTATTCATCATGCTAATTGCTATGTCGGAGCGTGCGCTAACGCTCTTTGCGAATATCTTGGAAGCCTCTTTCACATCCATCTTGCCTGCCTTTATCTCCTTCTCTATATTGGGCTCTCCGTCAAATGAGTGCTTAGTCATTAGCTCTTCAAGTTCCTTGCTGTTTGTCCTCGCCTTAAGGGGAAATCCTGTTATCATGTCAACATTACCATAATCAGGAAGCGTTATGTCAGTAGCAGGTGTTATGACTAGACATTTGATTCCTTTATGCACAAGCTCCTTCCAGAACGGCGGAACTGCAGATGAATCATAGTAGACTATGTCAGGAGTATAACTTTTTTTCATCACAAAGAAATCAGGAACGCCATGGTCCTTCGGCTCAAGTCCCGTATATATGCTCGGCCATGCAGGTCCGGTCATTGGCGGAAGCGTAGACTCCATATTATTTATGCAGCTACCGGAAAGGAGCTTCCTGAATGCCTGCATCCCTTTCTCGTCTTTAAGTTCATCAAGAATCCATAAGGGTACAGAGTCCATCCCTACCATATAAAGTGGCTTTCTCTTTGATTCTGCTTTCTTCAATAAATCACTGATACGCTTCGTATATAGAATTACGAAATTCAGATACGTTTAATATTATTAAAGAGTGTTCTTAAAGATAATGCATATGCCAATTAGGTAATCAGATGAGAAAACCTGCTCCTGACATAAATGAGGTATTGAATCTGCTTAAGTCAAGATATGGCAACAGTCCTCGTACGCAGTTAAAGCACAGAAACACAACCGATCTATTTGTAGCTGTCCTTCTCTCCCCGCAGTGCACAGACAAGCAGACTAATGCAGTTACAGAGAAGTTATTCAAAAAATACAGGACATTTGATGATTATGCAAATGCCGATATAAAAAGACTTAGTTTAGATCTCAGCGGACTGAATTATTACAAGACAAAGGCCAGGAACCTGAAGACATCTGCGCAGATGATAAAGAGCAGATTCAACGGAAGAGTTCCGAAAAAGATGAACGAACTAATGGAGCTTCCTGGAGTGGGAAGGAAGGTTGCAAACGTGATGCTAAATGAAGGGTTTGGCATATATACAGGCATAGCCGTCGATACACATTGTGCAGTAGTATCCAGAAGGCTCGGCTACAGCAGGCACAAGGATCCAAAGAAGATAGAGCAAGACCTTCTCAGCAAGATTCCGGAAGAAGAGTGGGGCGTAGTATCAAATCTTTTCATAGAATTAGGGAGAGACACATGCAAAGCAGCAAAGAAAGAGTGCGAAAGATGCGTATTGAGAGATATCTGTCCAAGCAGAAGCATGGCATGAATTCACCCCTGCCGAACTCAGAGAATACGCTTATATATTACTAAAATTACCAAATACTTGTATACCATGACAACCACCCGGAAAATCAACGGCAAGGAGCTTAATGGATCCTCGTATAACAAAGGATCATTTATTGAAACAAGCAGCCTTGTTCCTAGAACGACTGATCATGAAAGCGCAGCAGCAAGTATAACTGCAGAGAGTGAAAAGCGCAAAGAGACATGGCACAAAGAGGTAGAGACACCTGAACGTATCCAGAATGAAAATAGGTTTACAGAAATGATAATTGCAAGTATAGACTACGATTCAAAAGTAAAGGAAACTTTGATGTCTGTCTTCGATAATCAAATAATAAGAAGAGAGATCAGGGAGAGAGTCAGTGTAGGGCTTGCATCCTGTTCAAGAGACAAAGAAAGTTCCAATTTATGGAAAATGTATATACTTACTTATGGCAGAGTATCCGAACCTGAAAAGCAGCATTATGAGAATGAGATAGTAAAAATGATAATAGACGACATACACTGCTATGCCAATAATATATTAAGGGGATACAAGCGCCCATAGCTAATGTGAAATCCAGGCACATCTGAGGATTAAAAAGCTTTCACGGCAGGAAGTCCTTATTCCTTATCTTCTCCTTTATATAATCCTGCACAAATGTGAGTCTTGGGCCCTGCAGCGCGTCTGATTCAAGCTTCAGTTTCAGCTTTATCACCTTCTTCAATTCATCTGACCATTGTTCATGCACATTGATCCACTGGTAAGAAAGCATGTCCTGTGCCCTTTTAAGATCCACATCTGTGGCTTTTAGAGTAAGATTCTTAAGAAAATCATACTTTTCTATATCTGATATCGTGACGCCGATAAACCTCGCTTCTGGAGTTGCTATTGTGTCTCCCATATATGCCAGATTGATACTCCCCGTCTTTATCGTCCAGTATATATACCATCCCCATGCGTCTGCATCGTTCAGCACATAGACCGGGAACTTCATATCTGCAAACTTCCTTATCAGCCTCCTTGTGCCTCTCGAAGCCTGTCCTTCAGAGGACATCAATATGCATCCCTCCTTTTTCCATATGCCGTCCTCATTAAGCCTCTGCCACAGGGCCTGCTTCTCCACAACAAGGACATACTTGGCCTTTACGTCTGCAAATTCGATATCGTTGTCGACATCGCTAGGTATGGCCCATCCGCTCCTGCCCATCTTGCTCGCATCTATCTCCTGTCTTTCACCGCCAAAGCTGTCTATTATCTTCATCTTCCCTGCAAGCAGCCCCTTCCTGTTGGTATTAAGATTGAGGTCCTCCCTTTTCAGATCCAATGTAACTTCCAGATCCTCAACAAGAGGGTTGGACTCAGCCTGCTCATTGAATATATTCTCGTCTATGTCCTCTCCAAGGGAGTGCTTTAGCTGATAGTAAAGCCCTCTTATCGAGGTGTGCAGGTTCTCCTTTACGAACCTATGGCACTTCGATGCTATCGCAACAGTCTGCATGAACTTCTTAGACTGCGCGATGTTGACGAAATCTCTCTCTTCCTTTGCCTTGCCAAGTTTGAGATAGCCTACCTTAGGATCAAAGTTTATATTGGACCTCGTCCTTGTAGAGGTAACAAACTTGGGATTCTTCCCCTGCTTTATCTCCCTGACCATCTTCTCTCCAAGCTCCTCTAACTTCTTTTTTGATCCTTCTTCGGTCGCCATACTCAAATCACACTTCCAGCGGTTCTCTCTCCAGCTTGTCCGTCTCTATGTACTTCCTGAGCTTGCTTATCATCTCGTCTCTGCGCTTGCTCTTCTTAAGCGCATACTGGAGGACGTCTGCAATATTCTTTACAGGTATTATCTTTATCTTACTGAGACTCTTCTTATCTATATTAACGTCACCGGCATTGTTATGCGGTATAAGGACACATTTCATCCCTGCATTTATTGCAGCGCTTACCTTGTTCGATATCCCTCCCACAGGAAGGACATCTCCTCTTACTGACAAGGATCCGGTCATCGCAATCTCCTGGGATACCGGTATGCCCTCCAATGCGGAGATGACCGCTACGGCTATCGATATGCTCGCACTGTCACCCTCAACTCCCTCGTATGTCTGCACGAACTGTACGTGAATATCATAGCTTGCCATATCTCTGTTCATGTGTCTCTTTATGAGTGCGCCTGTGTTCTTGACAGCTTCTCTAGCTATTGTACCTAGCTTACCTGTAGGTATCAACTTACCTTCAGTCCTTGAACTTGCCTTTGTTACCTCTGCAACTATCGGAAGAACAATTCCTGAAGAGAGATATGATGATCCCACTATTGCAAGGCCATTAACTCTACCGATAGCATACCCGGTGCTCCTGAATATCTGATAATCCTTTCTGTATTCAAGGGATTGCTCTACAAACTGAGCTTCGAGAGGTTTTGTGACCTTGAAGCTATCCATGACGTCTTCTTCAGTGACAATCTTCCTGCCCTTATCCCTGGCTATGTCCCCAGCAGCTCTTATTATGCCACCGAGGTCCCTGAGTATGAGAGTGAGCCTGTTCTTCCTGCCGCTCCTCCTCTTCGCCTCATCTATTATCGCCATGCATGCTCCGTAGCTGAAAGGAGGTATCTTTCCATCCTTCTTTATCTCCTGCGCTATGAACCTTACAAGCTCATCCCTGTTCTTTTCTGTATCGGGCATCGTATCTTCCATGTATACTTCATATCCATAACCGCGTATTCTTGATCTGAGAGCAGGGTGCATTTTTGGAACATCCTGGAGGTTTCCTGCCGCTACGAGGAGGAAATCGCATGGCACAGGTTCAGTCCTTACCATCGCACCTGAACTTAGCTCACTCTGTCCTGTTATTGAGTATTTCTTCTCCTGCATAGCTGTAAGAAGCTCCTGCTGGCTCTTCGCTTCCAGATTTGATACTTCATCTATGAAGAGAACTCCCTTGCTTGCTTTGTGAACAGCACCGCTGTCAACTCTCATGTGTGGAGGAGTTCCAAGGCCACCTGATTGAAGCGGGTCATGCTTGACATCTCCGAAGAGTGCCCCTGCCTTTGCTCCTGTAGCCTCTATGAACGGAGCATGTACGAGCCCCGTATTATCGACTATAAGCTTGGGTTCATTGGTATCGAACATTCCTGGAAGCACGCCTGCCCCTGCGCGTCTGAATGTGCCTACGAAGAGCGCAGCCGCTCCGAATACCAGCACTCCGAGCATTATCGCCCCCAGAAATATTATCTGTGAGTTGCTGAGTATATTCAGGAAGGTCGCTATTATCGCAACGACTACCAGTACTATAAGTATTGGTACTATCCAGTTCCTCTGCTTGCCCATGTCAACCTTGCCTGCCATCTTCTCCTTCTGCACTATCTGCCTGCCCTGCCCGTCCCCGAGGGGCTTTCCGCTTGCAAGAGCCTCCTTTGCATTAGGGTACGTCTTCACTACTTTTATCAAAGGCTTGTTATCATCATTTACGTTCTTGTATGCGAGCACGTCCTCAAGGTCAGCTGCAGGGAGGAGCTCTGCCATGGCCTGTGCAAGAAGCGTCTTACCTGTTCCAGGAGAGCCTATCAGAAGCACATTCCTGTGCTGCTTTGCGGCCTTTTTTATTATCTCCGTGGCCTTTTCCTGTCCTATTATCTGGTCTATGAGCTTGTCGGGAATCTTTATCTCATCGGTGCTCTTGAACTTTTTCATAAGAATCATCTAAAATTCGACACTAAATATTCTTTATGCATATTTATAAATATCTCTCCTCAAAAAGCAAGATAGTGGTCAAATGGATTTCGAAGAGTATCAACGCGAAGCCAACAAAACAGCAGTTTATCCTAAGAACCTTGACGGTGCATTCTTCTACCCCTCAATAGGACTGGCAGGGGAGGTGGGAGAGCTCCTCAACAAGATAAAGAAGATTGCGAGGGACAACAGGGAGATAGACAGGGATGACCTTAAAGGCGAGATAGGAGACATACTCTGGTACCTCGCACAACTCTCAACAGAGCTTGGCATAGACTTTGAGGATGTCGCACTGCACAATCTGGAGAAACTGAAGAGCAGGCAGGAGAGGGGAAAGATAGCCGGCAGCGGAGATAACAGATAACCTCAGGATTTTACAAATCTTTTGTAGAAGATTACGGGCAGAAAGCCCACTATGCCGACTATAAAAGATTCTAGAAGTACTGTAAGTACGAGTGAGACCACCTCCCCTAATGTCGGATTTACCACAGAGAATCCTAAGGTAAAGATCTCAGTTATTGCATACACGATTGCATATGCTATCCCTGAAAGTATCAACAAACCCATTACGCTCCAGAAATACTTCCTTGCAACCGTGAAGCTTTTTCTTATGGCACCAATTCCGCTGCTTCCGTCAAGCATTGCGAGAGGCACTGCGACAAAGAAAAGAGCTCCCAATATGAAAGCAACCACGATAAACACGAGCGCTGTTATGCCTAGAGTCGATAGAAAAAGCAACGGATGCGAAAATGCACTGGAGCCTGATCTGATCGATAGTATATAAAGAATATCCGGTGTTAATATTATTCCCAATATTATTACCATTATTACTGTTTGTATAACTGACGTCCATAGCATTTTTCTATAAACTTTTTTGGAATCTCCGAATGCCTTGTCAAGGGTTGTCTTACTGCTCTTTTTCATTCCCTGTATTGCAAGCGAATAATATATCCCATTCCATATTGGACTTATCAGAATCGCTGCAATAAATACAATAAGAACCAACGGGATAAACGTCAGAGGCGAGCTTATGCCAGAGACTGCACCGAGAGCGGCACCTGCTGTAAGAAGAACAGCAAGAGCCTCCAGTACTGTGAATATAATGAGAATAATCAGGTACAGTCCAAGGAGCTTCAGATAGTTTTTCTTTGCAATATCTATGCTCTCTTTGAAGACATTAATCACGCTGGCCATGGATTAATATCAAAAGCAACATTTAAAAGCATGCATAATCTTCAGAAGATTCCACTGAGTCATTTTATGTTCAGGCGCATGAGTATCAGTACGGATATTATGTAGAAAGGTATGGCAAGCATGAATGTAGAGATATATGAGACATTTGCATAGAGGTACCCGGAGAATATCTGTGCAGGGAAGGCAGCTATCAGCGGCATTACGCTGAATAAAGCCATAAGCTTGCCGCGCTGTTCCTTTTCAGAGAGATTTCCCTGCAGTGTGGACATGGAAGGCTGCGCAATCGCGCCTCCGACGCCACCTGTAACGCTCCATGCAAGCAGATCATTCATTCCGTTTGACGATACAAAGATGAACATAGAGAGCGGAGAGAAGAGAGCTGCAAGTATGGTGGCCTTCTTCAGCCCTGCACGCTTTATTATCCTCACAGAAGGGATGAGTACGATTACAGTGGCAAGTCCTGTAATGCCGCTTAACAGGCCATATGTTATTGGAGAGAGGCTCAACTGCTTTACAAGATATATGGATATGAAGATGGTGGTGAAGCTTGCGGCTATGCTCGAGGTTACAGTATACCAGAGAAGTTTCTTGGCATCGCTGTTTGCCTTTTTGATCGTATGTGCATAATCGTTTATCATCTCTCTGAAGTTCTTGAGGAAGGGCTCCTTCAGCCTTGGCTTTGGCTTATACGTCTCACCCAGCTTTATCGAGCGGTAGAGCATCGCAGTCAATCCTAGTATACCACTTACAAAGAACGCTATCTTCAGCCCGTTTATATCCCCGTAGTGTACCATCAGCAATCCTCCTATGACTGGGGCAAATACTGCAGGAAGGGTGTTGAGCATTGCAAAGGATGCAAATCCGGAAGGGCGCATATCCTGTCTCATAGATTCTGTCAGAACGGAGTTGAATGCAGGAGTGTAGATGCTGCAGAGCGATCCTATTATGACTGGAATAAGTATGAACTGCCAGCTGTTTATGAAGAGATATAGGAAGGCGCTCCCTGCTGCTATCGTGCTGAATATGACTATGACCTTTCTCCTGCCGAACACATCCGCAAGATAGCCTCCCAGGATAAGTGCAACTGCAGTTACAACAGAGCTTATCGCTGCCATAACTGCGATATACAGTAGAGGCATTCCCAGCGCCTTGAAGAATATCGACTGGAAGGGAGAGTACATGAAGCTGCCGATGCCCCAGATTGCAGAGGTAAGTGTTATTATCCATGCATCTTTAGGCAGATAGAACTTGAATATCCTGTTCTTATTCCCTTTGCGTGTAGCCATGCTTCATCTTTTCATTAGTAAAGAAATATAAACAGAGATTATCTGTATGCTCTAAGGAGTGGATAAGGACAATACCTATGATGTAAAGGCAGAAACTCTAACATGATTAGTAATGACCTTCCCAACCCTCTGAACATCTTGTCCATATTATGTATAATAATACTTGTAACGAGTTAGACAAAAAACGTTGCGGTAATAATATTTAAATATGGCTTTTTGCATCTACTGAGCGTGTATTCATGGAAGTAATCAAAAAAATAACCTCTGAGAGTAAACAGGTAGAGGTAGATATTCAAAAAGGCCAGATGGTCACTGTTCTCGATCAGCAGGGCAGGTTCTCTTCAGAAAAACGCATAGACAAGGAGGACATAGAACAGGCAGACCTGAGAAGAGGAGGCATGTACAAGCCCTTCCTCAGAAAAGCAATTGTCTAATCCATGCAATTTTTACAGTAAGACGAATGCTCTTAGATACTTTTAAATATCACAAAAACCTATCTTCTTCCATCAGTCTTTATGCATTCTTTGATTAGCTGACGACCAGACAAAATCCAACTATCTAGAGTAAATGCGTCTTGGCGACTTTATGAATTTAACAATTATAGAGATGAAAAATATGAAATTAGTCGAAATGATAAAAGAGAGAAAGGAGATAAGGAAGCAGGTAAATGAAGCCATAGACGCCGGAAACCGTGCATTCGCAGATGCTTTTGCAAAGGCCCTTAGGATGGAACCATTGGATGTAGAGTCGAGAACAACATTCGGTCTTGGAAAGATGGATGCAAGATCTGATACTGGTTTCAGACTGGAAAAGGTAGTCAACGTTACAACTCTCGTACACAGGCACGGTCTATACGGGTTTATCAGGAAGAGAGGCAGCGGTGAAGGACAATAAAACATACTTGGTTAGATGATATTCTCGAAGAGCAGTACTGCAGACGACGCAATATGCGCGGAAAGTAAAAGTACTGTAGTTATACCAGGTGATCTTGTACTTTATAGAAATACCAGATATACGGGAAGCGTGACGGTACAGGGAAATATAACTGGATACAGAGGAAGAGGATACGGCCTGACTATCCTCGACGGAGATCTTTCTGCACAGGAGATAATGCTGAGAAACCTTGAACTGCCTGGGAATGTAAGGGCAAGATCAATGGATTTGCGGAATCTTCGCTGCAATAACCTATCTGTAGTAATGGAGCTGCACTGCAATAATGTATTATCAGCAAATATCTCTGCAGATGAGATATGCGCCAAGAGAGTAAAGGCAGACGGAGACATCACTGCCCGCATTCTTTTTTCGCTGACAGATATATCTGCAAACGACCTTATTGTGGATTATGCTAGAGCGGTAAACGATATAAAAATTAGGAATGCCGAGGCAAAGGACAGCATAATAACAGAAAAGGATATATTTTATGATACGATATGCCATGCACACAAGGAGATATTGTACAGGTATGCCTATCCGAAGTCTGAAAATGCTCCTCGCCCATTCGTATCAAATGAAGATATAGATATCAAAAACATAATTTATAAGGAAAAAAGAGGTTAATTATATGAAAATAATTGGCACGGACAAAAAGAAAGTACAAGAGACTGTAATAAAAGGCGATCTTGTATTAGAAAAAGACATAGTGTATCAGGGCAATGTGGTAGTAGAAGGAAGTATATCTGGCACATGTGGTTCAAGATTCAACTTAGAAGTTAATGGTAATCTAAGAGTGTCAGGGAATGTACATGTAAGCAAGCTAGCAGTCACAGGCAGCATGCATTCTGGTGCAAATATCTCTGCCAGGTCTATATCTGCAGTTGACGTTTCAGCATGCAGCATATCTGCCAACAGTGTGCGTGCACGCGATATAAACACATGCAAGATTCGTTCATATTCAGTAACTGCGCACTCAATATCATACAATCCAGAATGTGGCCATGTGGATAAGGCAAAGGAGAAGTTATTAATCTCTCTTAAGAGGAATCCAACATTATACTAGAATTTCTAAGTATATATTAGTAACACTATGATTTTGCTTTGATTTCAAAATAAAAAGTGATGATATGCAGACTATACAAAGAATGGAGCAGCAAATAGAAGCAGCGCAGCATCCTTTATCACAGGTGCCGATAACATTCAAGAGATTCAGAAGAGACAACGCCCTCGAAGGCGATTCATACGAAAGGATTATGGCACAAAGGCTGACCCCTGTAAAGTTCGAGATACCGGAAGGGTATGTGCATGTGACTATGAAGCTTGCCGCTATGTCCTTCCTTCTCAACCCCGATTTCAGAATGGATCTTTTCCAGCACTCTGTTACTGCGATACAAGGCAGGAGTATAAAAAGCGAAGGCTACTTTCAAATACTCGGAGAGGATATTACTAAGAAAAGACAGGTAAACTGGACATTCAGGCCGGTAGACAGGTATACTTTCTACAACGAGCTTGAACCACATGAGAGATCATTTCATGCATGCGGAGGGGTTGGCAGTTTATATATAGACGCAAGTCCTGACAGAGGTCTTATAGTATGCACTACTCCCTTCCATCCTGATGACATCAGCATAGCGCTTGCAAAAAGGGAGGATCTTGAAGCGGCAATAAAAAGAGAACCTATCTCAAAGACCAGGGCATTTATCAATACTATTAAATCCGCAGCAAGAAGGTATGTATAATACTAATAATATTCTAGCCATTCTAAATAAATGTTGGTAATCTTCATGCAAGAATATGCCAAAGAGATAAAGCCTGTATTCATATCTGATGATAAAGTAACTCCCATGGAGCTGAAGGGCGCTATCAGAAAAGGATACCGAGAAGCCACTCCGGCAGAAATTGCATTAATGTATGTATATGGCAACTATCTCCAAACGGATCTCAATCATGGTTTTATCCTTGAATTGCACGAGAAAGTAGCCGTGCGAGCATCTATAAAAGGCCTACATGAAAGTTACGGACCCCACAGAATAAAGGACGACGGTTCCTTCATACCTATGGCCGATACTGCTAAATTCAACAAACTCCCTTCAGAAAGACGCGCACTGCTTATTCCTGGCGAGAGCTATATGATTTTCGGTTGCCATCTTCCATACGAAGAAGGCGATACGGCCGCATACCTCAAGGTAAGTGCTGATGATTTTGATGATCTGACTCAGATAGTCAGAATAGATCACATGACAAGATCTGTAAAAAGGATTAACCAGGACCCGGAATTAAAGAGACATCATTTTGCATATGTAAAAGATGATAATAAGACGGTTCTAATCAAAGTACACAGGCATTTAGATAAAAACTAGCAATATCTTAGCCATTCTAAATAGATGTTAGAATTACTCATCCTACTGTGGATCAGACTATTTTCTTTCCATATTATTGAATTGTAACAGTATATATGTATAAAATAATAAATCTCCAAAATATTGGTATAAATCAGTAACTGCTTTAAGTCATGTATTTCAGATTTATGGAAAACAAGGGCTTTCTGTTAAGCCATCTGTATTATTGTAAAAAACTGGATAAAAATAATGCTTTTCCTCGTGCTTGTATTTTTATGCCAGATCTATGGAAGATGCATTAAAATTATCAATAATATGGAATTTTGGTAAACAGGCTTGTAAAGGCTTTAATTTTACAAGGAAGAACCATGTCCAAATCTCCGACGACAAATTCTGCACAGAATTGCGTTTTAAGAGATGATTATCTTCACATCAGATAAAAACCAGGTAGAAGCGACATGTTCTTTAAACTCAAACAAACGCACATTGTATCATTACTAATAATATATAAGAAATACTAATATAATGTTAGTTTATCCTATGTTATCCTTTTCCATATCATGGAACAGGTCGTATATGGCTTCCCTGACACATGGCCTTACTGATTGTCTAATCTCTTCCAGCAGACCATCATAATCGGTGGTAAGCAGTTTCTTAACCGTCTTGGCGGTGTTAAAATCATTCGAAGCATATATAATCACTGCAAGGTTGGCTCCTGTGGTATAAAACCAGCTATAATTCTCCTGATCTGCAGGATGGTTAGTAACAATCCTTGAGACTCTCTTATAATCAAATTCACCTGAACTGACTATTGACATTCTGTCCTTTCCTTTTACTGCATCATAGATCTGAGGAAGCATAGACAGCGCATATATTCCAGGATCATGATAAACTGCTCTTATTATCCTTGATCTATCCGTTTCAGATCCTGACTGGTATACTCCATCAACGAAAACTGCACACCCTTCCTCCAATGTCCGGATCGCTGTTCCAATCTTCTTGTTGAAAAGCCTAGCAAGGAAATGGTTTCTTGCCCCATTTCTATCCCTCATATGATGAACAAGCTCATGGCTAAGGCTTCTTGTTGTTATATCGATCTTATCCTTTTTAGGTTCAGGCCACAGCTCGCGATCATCCAGGTATATCTTGTTGAAGATATACGTACCTAATGCTCCTATCTTGTCCATGCCATTTAATACTGACTTATCCATCTCTGAAGATTTTTTAAAGTCGCTAAACAGGATTATCTCAGGTGCCGCATGGAGCGTTCCGGCAGCCTTATTATAATACGCAAGCGCATCTTCAGAAGCGGTTTTCAGGAGCTCTATCTGATTTATCGGCTTTGCCTGTGTTGCATTAGATACCTTATGCATAACCATCAGTCAAATATCTTTTGCCCATACAGTATGCTCCTTAAATCTTATCTGCGGTGTCCCATCCAGATACGGCCTCCATCCCTGTCTCCATAATCTCTATCAGGCATATCTCCATAGCCTCTGTTATAATCATAGTCAGGTGCTCTATATCCGTAATCAAATATCCCTCCTCCATAATCATAATCAGGTATGGTATAACCATAGTTAGGTACAGTATACTCGTAGCTATATCCGTAGCCAGGTATTATTCCAGAATTATAATATGGTAACACCCCTCCATAGTTATATGACCATCCATTCGAATAGCTGTATGGATTTGTTTCACTATAAACTATCTGCCCGTCAGTATATCCACCAACCATGCCTACCTGTCCATAAAATGGCACACAGCCTGATACCGAAGCGGTAGCTGCCAATGCTGCTCCTACTACTGCCACCTTTCTGACAGCTTCTTTAAATGTGTTTAATCTCTCTGTTTTCTGTCTATCAGGAGTAATGTCAGTAACTATGGTCTTTGTTTTCATCGTATCACAAACAATTTAATGTTCTTATCATTGATAAAGATTCTTTGGTGAACGACAAACGACTAAACTGGTAATTGTAAGATACAGGATCATTTACCGACTGCTACTTCAATTAATAAAAAGAGAGGGCAGATGCCTGGCATCTGCCCAGAACTGTCTACTCTATCTTCCAGCTGCCATCAGGCTGTCTGCATGCAACTCCTTTTATCGTCTGCGCCTGCCCGCCTATGAAACCTGTCGTGACATAGCTTCTGCATACCTGCCCAGCTGCCTGTCCATTCTGCGGTACATACTGCTGTGTAGGGGTTACGCTATACCTGTTTCCATATGGGTTTGTCCAGACAGTCGTCCTGCCTACAGGGTTGGTAGTTATTGCATCATATGCATTTATCTGGTCCTGCCTGTCCATGCTCCTGCCTATTGAACCGCCTATATAAGCTCCTGCCAGCGTACCTATTATGGTCGCTGCAGCCCTTCCTTCTCCCTGTCCTATCTGGCTTCCAATCACTCCTCCCAGGACTCCTCCAACTAACTGGCCATTCTGCTGGTATGTTGCGCATCCTGCTGCAGATACTGCAACAACCGCTCCTACCACTGCGCCTCTCACAGCATTCTTGAATGTATCTACTCTCTCATTCCATTCCTTATGCGCTGCTCCTGTATTTCTCTCGCTGCTCTTTTGTTTTGTCTCCATTATATCACGTTAAAATAACTCCTAATAGATTAAAGCATATTCCTTAAATGGACTACTCTTTATTATCTGAATTCAGGTAGCCTTTTATTGTACGTGCATACTTTACTGCGTTGTTATCCGTGTCAGGCTCTGCGCTTCTTATCAATTCCTTCAGAAGCTCATTATGCTCTTCGTCAA
>JAJYED010000025.1 GCA_021790305.1 Microcaldota archaeon | reverse complement strand
GAAGCTTACCAGGATCGAAGCAAATATAGACGCGACAAAAGCCCCGATTGCAGATATGCGGGAGCTGATTTCACTTCTTGGCATATACAAAATAAAAGGAGAGATAATCGTTGATTTATCGATAATACGTGGAATAGACTATTATACAGGAATGGTATGGGAGATAACCGCCGCTGCAGCTGGAAAGAAGACGCTTGCCATAGGCTCTGGAGGAAGATACGACGGTCTTATTGAGAAATACTCAAATGTGCATACTCCTGCTGTCGGCTCTTCGATAGGGATAAGCAGGGTGGTTGAATTCCTGGCAGCCAAATCGGGGGCAATGACATATGCTGACGCATACGTAGTATATATAGGCAAGGAAGCTATGAAGTATGCGATAGAGGTCGCAAACATATTCCGTGAATCAGGGATCAACACAGATTTAAACATGACCTCAAGGAATATCGGCAAGCAACTTGAGTATGTAAACTCGCTTGAAATAAAATACGTTTGCATAATAGGCCCATCTGAGGCTCAGACAGGATTAGTGATGCTTAAGAACATGTACAAGGGAGAAGAGGAGCAGATAAGCCCTGAAGACGCAGTAACAAAAATAAAAGCAGGTCTGTAAAATGGCAAAATCAGAGATGGAAGAGGTAACAAGGAAGGCGATAGAGAACGGAGGCATACTCGCAAAGGCATATTTCGACATGCACAGCGAAAAGCCCGACGACCTGCAGCCGCTCATGACAGATCTGATAAGCAACAGATTGCTAAAGTTCCCGGGGGTAATATATTGTGCCGGAGAGATAGACGAACCGCTTAAAGTAGATGAATTATACACGACAAATGCTGTAGTAACAATACTGGTAAAAGACCTATGGACTCTGCTGAACATCTCCTTCAATTTTGCTCCAGCCGGCATAGAGGTATTAAAGCCTGAAAAAGAGTACTACCTGAAGCACAACGATCTACAGGCCATAATGATAAACATCGCCCAGATATCTGCACAATTCTCAGAGTATATACTTGGCAATGTACTCTCAAAAGAGGATTATGAAAAGGTAAAGAAGGACATGCAGAGGAGAGAGGAGCTCGGCAAGAAACTTATAGGAGAGGGCAAAAAGACAGACTAGATAAGTCCTCTCAGAAAGAATCTCTTTATCAACAGCGAAGGAAGATCCATATCTCCGTACTTAGATACGAAGGAATCCATTCCAAGGAAGTTCATCACGCCTATTATCCTGCCTATGGTCCTGCTTTCCAACGAGGAATAAAACCTGTTTATGTATCCATGCAGTCTAAGATCGCTTCCATACCTCCTAACGAACATCCTTTCATACTCAGACAGGCTCTTACCCTTTGAGAGATTATCGCGTATCGCCTTTGCAGCCATTATTGCAGCTGCCGACCCATATACTATGCCTCCTCCCGTAGTGCCCTTTACCTGTCCTGCAGCATCACCTACCAGCAGAACTCTCTTCTCAGGGTCAACTATCCTTTTACGCATCCGGAGAGGTATCATGCTTGCTCCATTATCAATCATCTTGGCATCTCCCACCATCTCCTTAACCTCCTTCATTGCAATGAACCTCTCAATCGCCTTCTTGGAATTTGCCTTTCCAGAATCCACTCCTACTCCGACCTCAAGCAGGTCCTTTGCATTAGGGCACGTCCATGCAAAAAGCCCTGGAAACGCTTTCTTGTCAAAAAACAGGTCTACCGAATCCGGGTCCTCTATATCTACATTAAATTCCGCCTTATACGTCAGTACGTATCTCTCAACAGGGCCCATGCCGAAATGCTTTGCAACGTTGGATACAGCCCCATCTGCTCCTATCATTATCGAGTTACGGTGCAGGTTTTCTATCATATGGCCGGTAATCCGGCGTCCCTTGACTATCTTTGCACCAGCATGATCAGCTTCATACTCGCATATGTCCGAAAGCCTCTTCCTGTCAAGAACCTTGGCAACAGGTTCCCTGGCAGATATTTTCATTATACTACTGCCTGCATGTATCCTCGCCCCTCTAAGCGTATTGGTAACTGCGCTCTCATAAGCTATGCCTGACATCTTCAATCCATTTATCGATATTATTCCAGATGCCCTTACCGGTATTCCTAGCTCTTCCTTCTGATCATATATCGTTGTGCTTATGCCTGCCGATGCTAAATCTCTGCCAGCTACCAATCCTGCTGTGCCTGCGCCTATTATGGAAACCTTGCCGTGCATACAAAACCATAAAAATAACATACTCTTTTATTAATCCAACTAATCTATCTTTATTGTAAATTTCTATAGAACATTTACCTTTAATAATGCAAATTATCAAAGAATGGTCATATGCTGTTGATAGAAGCTCTTCTAATAGGTATAATAAGCGTCATAGTGCCAGGATTCCTTCTGGCCCTGGCGCTTCTCCACAAGACCAAAATGAATAAGGTCTTCATATTCATGATAGGCATAGCCTTCGGTCTGATCTTTCCCCCTGTAATGATATGGCTGGAATCCTACATGATCCCTCTATCTCCAATATTCGCATTTTCAGCCGGACTCTACGACGCAAACATAGTAATATTGTCAATAATAGGCTTCCTCCTTTCTGTACGTGAGGGCGCAATTGACCTGCCTGCCCTGCAGTCTGCGATGGGAGCTGTAAAATCCGTAAAGCACAAGCAATCTACGAGCGTTAAGGAAGAGATAGCTGCAGACTACAAGAGCAGGCTTCAAACTCTGAGAGAGCGTGCAGCGACAAACAGTGCAATACTCAAGGTGATAAAGGCACACGAGAAGGACGAAGAATACTTGGTCCACAGGCACGCTGAAGAGCTCGCATCATTGAAGGATATCGGCCCGGAAGAGAGAAAGAGCATAGAGGACAGACATGCAAAAGAAGAGAGAAAGCTTTACGAAGAGCACGAAGAGGAAGAGATGGAGCTGATAGGAGAGAAGCATAAGGGCTCTGAGAAAAGTACGGCAATGAACTATGTGTATCTGGGTCTTGTCCTCTTCATGCTTATAACATTCCTTACAAGAATCGCAAACATCGCAGTCTCTCCCACATACTTTGAATTCGACCCTTACTACGACATGATAAGCACCGAGTACATACTTGTGCACGGCTACCAGCTATTATACGACAATGCAGCATGGCCTGGACATCTGAACGTTTCCATACACAGGATACAGCCGCTCATACCTTATCTTGAGGCGTACTGGTATTCGATATCCAATACTGCAAGCGCATCTGCTCATTATGTTAACACAAGCCTGCTTAGCCTTGTAAGCAGCTATTACCCTCCCATAACTGCGGCGCTTCTGGTATTCTCAGTCTTCATCTTCCTCTATTATGAATATGGCAAGGTGCCTGCCCTACTGGGTGCAGGTCTTGCCACCTTCATGCCTGCTCTAATAACAACCTTCATAGCAGGAGAGCAGCTCCTCGAGCCATGGGGAATATTCGCAATGTTCTTCTTCTACGCTACATACCTGCTAGCAGTAAACAATCCGAAGGAGCACAGATACACCATACTTGCAGGACTTGCATTTGCATCTAACTTCTTCGGAGCCCACTACTACACCGTTACTACCGGAGTTCTCGGGATATACATTCTGCTGCAGGGAGTGATAAACGTACTGAAGAACAAGGACAATATGGACTTCTACAAGATGAACATATTGCTCATAATCATAATCGCAATAACATATATGATATACGGGGCATACAGCGCAACTCTTACGGCAAGGACACCAAGCATCCTTGGAGTGCCTATCGTTGTGTCAATGCCTCTATTGGCACTTATATTCGTAGCAGTACTTGAATACCTGCCAAAGCTTCTTGAAAGCAGGAAGTACCTGAAAAAGGTCGACATGTATACTTATCTGGGCCTTCTTGCAGCTCTTATAATAATCGCCATAATTGCAATAGAGTTCACCCCTATAGGCACTCCTTTCCAGAAGTACATAGCGCTCAGCGTCCACTTCACCACCCCTTCAATACCTCTTTTCATGACCGTACAGGAGTATGCGCCTACCGGCTTCAACTATGACTTCGGAGCCGCAGGCTTTGGTATAATAGGGGCCAGCATCGGCGGCATATCCATACTGATATGGGGCGTGCTTCTTGCTTTCACCGCGTTGATGTTATATGCTATAATCAAGAGGGATTCAAGGTCCAGCGTACTGACGCTGGCGATGGTATGGCCTCTTGCGATAGCAGGCATGTCAGAGGTAAAATACCTGCCCCACTTCGGAGTAGGATACATAATAGCGATAGGGGCGATAATCGGAGAGATAATGATCATTTATCCTAAGTATCGCAAGCTGCACTACACCAACCCGGTATTGATAGCAGCATTGATAATATTCCTTGTAGAGTTTGCACAGGTCGCTCCTGCATTCGGAGCGTTCTTCAGTCCAAACTGCACCACGATAAATAATCAGGGCAATTCGATAGCCGCAGACATGTACTGCAACCAGGTCCCTGGATACTGGATAAACGCCACAAACTGGATGCAGAAGAACGTCGGACCATACGCGCCAAGAATACTGGCGTGGTGGGATTATGGGGACTGGATAAACTGGTTTGGAAACAGCAATGCAGTACTAAGAGGAGATAATGCTGTAGCAAAGCTTGACTACGCTACTGCGGCGCAGTATGTACTAGGTCCAAAGGACGGATACAACACAACGGAGCTAAGGAACTTCATGAACGGCAACCAATCCGGATACATCCTTATGGACAACGAGCTGGTGCCAAAATGGGGCGCGCTTGACTTCCTGGCATGCATAGATACGAACCAGACGACTATGCAGTATGCACAGAGCCAGGGTGCCGCCCAGAGACAGCCTTACCTCCTAGGTTCATCTCCATGCGAGCTAGCTCACGATCCTGCTTTCATATACATAGACATAAGCCAGAGTGTAAGCAACTACTGCCAGTATGGAAATTCTACTGCAGTGGCACTTAAGGGCTTCCTTGTTGTAGGTAACAACCCTCTAAATAAGACATACTGCGTGCCTGTAAGCTTCCTGGAGAGTTCCAACACCACCTCTTATGTATACACCTCAAACGGAACAAAGACAAACATGATGCTAGCAGCGCAGCCTATCCTCTATGGAGGTGCAGCTAACATCAGCGGTCAGACCTTCATAAGCTTCATGGTCCTAATGATACCTAATGGCCCTAATCACACGATAACAGACGCGCCATCACTATTCTATGATTCAAACTACTACAAAGGATTCTTCCTGGGCCATCTAAACGGATTTACCCTTGTCTATCCTTCGAACTTCACCGGCGGAGTTAATTACATAAACTCGACACACGAGATAATGATATACAAACTGAATAATTTCACCGGATCGCTGCCTAACGTGACTCCGAAGGCATCATGGATACACAACAACCTGACCATGCCTGGATAATCACGGTTTTTGAATGAAATTACTGATAATACAGCCTTACCTGAACATCAAAGGGGGAGTGGAGAGGGTAATACTGGAAATAGCAAAGCACTATGGCGCAACTATCTACACTACGGAGTACGATAAAAATGCGACCTTCGAGGGCTTCAAAGATGTAGACATAAAGATAGTGGGGAAGGATGTTCCTCTCGCAGACAGGCTTCCATACAGGGCTTCCCAGGGACTGAGATACGGATACAATTTCTACCACATGAAGATAACGGATGATTATGATGTTGCAAACCCTCATATCTCTCCGAGCGAATGGATAAGACATAAGAACGAGCGCGTGCTATGGTACTGCCATACCCCTCCCAGAGAGGTATACGACCTTTATGCTGTACGAATGATGCAAAGGTCGTACAAGGAGAAGATGCTCTATGCTGCAATGACAGGAGCTTACAAGGTAATAGCAAAGAACATAGTGAAGAACATAGAGGAAGTAGCTGCCAATAGCCAGATAACAAGGCAGAGGATCAAGAAATACTACTCAAAGGAATCAACAGTGATAAATCCAGGCGTTGATTACGAGAAGTTCAAGGATAATGGGGATGGAAAATACTTTTTGTATCCGTCAAGATTTGTGGTGAATAAAAGGCAGGAATACGTGATAAATGCATTCAAGAAATACGTAAAAGAAACAAAGAGCAAACACTCGCTTGTGCTTGCAGGCACCCTATCAAAGGATCCTGAACACATGAGATATATGCGGCACCTAAAGAGCATTGCAGGAAGCTCAAACATCAAGTTCATATCCAATCCGGGAGACAAAAAGCTGACAGAGCTGTATTCTAATAGTACGGCTGTGCTATTTGCAGCAATAAACGAGGATTTCGGGATAGTGCCTCTGGAAGGGATGGCGAGCTCAAAGCCTGTAATATCGGTAAATGAAGGAGGGCCTACGGAAACGATAATAAACGGAAAAACAGGATTCCTTGTAAATTCTTATTCCGATATGGCTGAGAGGATAAAACAGATAGCGGAGAATCCATCCATCGCAAAGAAAATGGGCAAGGCTGGCAGGGCAAGGGTCATAAAGCACTACTCATGGCAGTCATTCTTTGAATCTTTCGACAAGCTTGCACAGACCGTTGCAAAGGGCAAGAAAAGCAAATAGGTCTCTCTCATCAGAGAAAACTATAAAAATCTTAAGCCGCATATAATTATGTACTTATTCCCTAATCAGCTATCGCTTTTTAGGGTTTTTAGGAAGGAATCTACTTATATTATAAAATAAGGTGAAAACATGGCTGAAAATCAATTAGGCGGACAGCAGTACCTCGTACTGCCTGAAGGAGCAAACAGGCTTCTTGGAAAGGAAGCTCAGAGAACCAACATAGCCGTAGGTTACGCTGTAGCAAGCATAGTCAAGACCACTCTAGGTCCAAAAGGAATGGACAAGATGCTCGTAAGCGAACTTGGGGACATAGTCATAACTAACGACGGAGCTACTATTCTCGAAGAGATGAATGTCGAACATCCCATAGCAAAGATACTTGTAGAGGTGGCGAAGACACAGGACAAGGAAGTGGGAGACGGCACAACCACAGCTGTCATACTGGCAGGAGAGCTGCTGAAGAATGCAGGCAATCTTCTTGATCAGGGCGTACCTCCTGCAGCGATAATAAGAGGATATGGGATGGCAGCCTCAAAGGCGCGCGAAATATTAACCTCTATCTCAAGCAACGTAACTATAAATGACCAGAAGCAGCTTGAGAAGATAGCAAACATATCGATAGGCTCAAAGAACATAGGCGATGAGCAGACGATGAAGCACCTTACCGAGATAGCGATAAAGGCCGTGAAGCAGGTATCGACAAAGGAAGGTGACAAGGTAAAGATAGACAAGGACTTCATAAAGCTCGAGAAGAAGGAAGGAGGGAGCATAATAGACACGGAGCTGATAAACGGCGTACTCATAGACAAGGAGATAGCCCATCCTGGAATGCCAAAGAGTGTAAAGAACGCAAACATAGCGATCCTCGATGTAGCTCTCGAAATAGAGAAGACCGAGACAGAGGCAAAGATAGAGATTACCTCTCCTGAACAGATGCAGGCCTTCCTTGCACAGGAGGAGAAGATGCTCAAGGAGATGGTAGACAAGATAGCAAAGTCAAAGGCAAACGTGGTCTTCGTCCAGAAGGGCATAGACGACGTAGCACAGCACTATCTGTCAAAGGCAGGGATAATGGCGGTAAGGCGCGTAAAGAAGTCAGACATGGAGAAGATCTCAAAGGCGACAGGAGCAAGGCTTGTAACCAGTCTTGATGACCTCAGCTCTGAAGATCTGGGACATGCTGGCGATGTAGAGGAGAGGAAGGTAGGCGGAGAGCAGATGGTCTTCGTCGAGAAGTGCAAGGATCCTAAGAGCGTAACCATATTCATAAGAGGCTCTACAAAGCAGACCGCCGACGAAGTGGAGAGATCCATAGTCGATGTGATGGGAGCGATAACAAGTGCGATAGAGGTAGGAAAGTATGTCACAGGCGGAGGAAGCGCAGAGATAGAGATGGCTATGCAGCTCAGGGAGATGGCAACGGACGTAGGCGGCAGAGAGCAGCTGGCAATACAGGCTTTTGCTGATGCTACCGAAGTCATACCAAAGGCGCTTGCAGACAGCGCAGGCATGGATGCCATAGAGACTCTGGTGCAGCTGAGAAGCAAGCACAAGGGCAAGAGCGGCAGGAGCTACGGCGTGGACATATTCTCAAACAAGATTAGCGACATGGACCAGCTCGGAGTGATAGAGCCTACAAAGGTGAAGTACCAGGCAGTGGCAAGCGCTACCGAGGCAACCGTCTCAATATTAAGGATAGATGACATGATCAGCTCCAAGGGCTCAAGGCCTGCAGGAGGCCAGGGAGGCATGCCTCCAGGCGCAGGAGGATACGGTGAGGACTAACCCTCACCGGGAGCGTGCTTCAGATGCCTAAGAAAATCCTGATGACTGGAACGCCAGGGGCAGGAAAGAGCACCATACTCTCCCTATTCAAGAAGAAGGAGAAGAATACCTCTATAACAAACCTCGGCTCGGTAATGATGGAGGTGGC
>JAJYED010000024.1 GCA_021790305.1 Microcaldota archaeon | reverse complement strand
CGAAGACCACCGTACTGCTCAGGATAGGGATAAATTGCGACCTTCGCGTAGTGGGTACAGAGAGCTTCGGAGCTGCGATGCAGTATTTTGTAGGCAATAAGGATCATAATGTCAAGGTGCGCGAGATAGCCATAAAGAAAGGCTATAAGCTAAATGAATATGGGCTTTTTGACAGGAAGGGGAAGAGCATAGCTGCAGCTGATGAGAAAGATGTATATGCAAAGCTTGGCATGCAGTACATGCCTCCGGAGATGCGCGAGAACCGCGGGGAGATAGAGCTCAGCCTTAAGGGGAAGATACCGAAACTCATTGAATTGAGCGACATAAAGGGCGATCTGCACTCGCACACGGACCGTAGCGACGGCACATATAGTATAGCTGAGATGGCAGAAGCGGCTAAAAGATACGGATTGGGCTATCTTGGGATAAGTGACCATACAAAGAACGAGAGGATAGCGAACGGGATGAATGACAAGCAGTTTGCCAAGCATTTTGATGAGATAGACAAGGTAAATGACAAGCTTGATGGCATACACTTGCTGAAAGGCGCAGAGATAGACATACTCAAGGATGGCAGCCTTGACCTTGAGAGGAAGACTTTGGAGATGATGGATTACAGGCTTGCAAGCGTGCACACTAATCTTAAGATGTCAAGAGAGGAGATGACAGAGAGAGTTGTAAAAGCATTATCAAGCGGCTATGTGGATATAATGGGACATCCGACAGACAGGTTGATAGGGAGCAGAGATCCGATAAATATGGATCTTGACAAGGTGTTTGAGGTCGCGCATGACAACGGGGTCATTATGGAGATAGATTCCTTCCCTGAGAGGCTGGACCTTGGTGATGAGAATATTATAAAGGCAAAGAAGCATGGCCTGCTATTCTCGATAGACAGCGATTCGCATAGCACTGACCACTTCAACGTACTCAGATATGGGATAGGCACTGCAAGAAGAGGATGGCTCCTCAAGGAAGATGTGATTAACACGCTTCCTGTAGAGAAGCTCCTCAAGCACTTCAAGAAGTTCTAATCAGTACCATCCGCGTACCTTCATGGCAGCTGCTACCCTGCTTACCGCTATTATATATGCAGCCTCTCTAGGAGTTATCTTCTTGCCTTTTGCCGCATATTCCGTCTGTGTCTTCATTACATCGTGGAAGGACTTTGTTACTATCTTATCAAGCTTTGAGTATACCTCGTCTATGTCCCAGTAATAACCCTGCAGGTTCTGCACCCATTCGAAGTATGAGACTATCACACCTCCTGAGTTTACAAGGAAGTCAGGAAGATCCACCACCCCTTTCTCGAAAAGTATCTCATCTGCTTCAGGAGTTACAGGACCGTTTGCAAGCTCTAGAAGCAACGGAACAATTATATTGTCGGCATTGCTTCCTGTTATCTGGTTCTCCATTGCAGCCGGTATCAGTACATCTGCCTTCAGCTCAAGTAGCTTCTCGTTAGATATCTTCTCTGCATTTTTGTCCTGGTATCCCTGCACGCTTCCTGTCTTCTCCTTGGCAGCTTCAAGCTTTGCAAGGTCAAGGCCGTCTTCGGAATAGATTCCACCTTTGGAATCACTTATCGCTATTACATTAGCACCTATGTTGTGCGCAAGTTCGAATGCAAATTTGCCTGCATTCCCGAATCCCTGTATTATCACCTTTGCGCCCTTTAGATTTATCTTAAGCTTGTTTGCTGCTTCTCTCATGATATACATGCCGCCCATTGCCGTAGAATCGAACCTGCCCTCTGATCCCCATACCTCTACAGGCTTGCCCGTTAGTACGCCGAATGAATTGTACCCTTTTAGTGCACTGTACTCGTCCATCATCCACGCCATTATCTGCGGGTTTGTATACACGTCCGGTGCAAGTATGTCTGTCTCAGGGCCAATCTCTCTCTGAACAGAGCGTATGTATCCCCTTGACATGCGCTCCACTTCCGAATCGCTCATCTTCTTTGTGTCGCAGATTATACCCCCTTTTCCTCCTCCAAAAGGAAGGTTTGCAAGTGAACACTTCCAGGTCATCCATGCTGAGAGCGCCTTTACAGTATCTATGTTTTCCTGCGGATGATATCTCACTCCGCCCTTTGCAGGACCGCGTGCAGTATTGTACCTTACTCTGAATCCTGTAAATACCTCTACAGAGCCATCATCCATACGCACAGGTATTGTTGTCTCGAGAGTATTCATAGGTTCTCTCAGTATTGCATGGGCAGTCTTGTCAAGCTGCATCTTCTCTGCTGCTTTATCCAACTGTAGCTGTGAAATCTTGAAAGGGTTTAGTTCTTCAGCCATTTTATCACTTAAATATCATCTGTCGATCAAGTATCATACATCGCTTGAACATAACATATAAAATTGATTAATAGCCTTGTCTTGATCAGGAATTATAGTATTCTGCCAGACTCTCGCAAAGTGAATTTATATCGTTTTCAACAGCGGCTCTTCCCTTCTTCTTCACTATGCTCTCTATTATACTATTGTAGAGCATCCCTTCCTCGATATGCTTCTTAACCTCGCCCACATCTCCAGAATACCGTCCATTCATGTACTTGCTTACAGCTGCCTGCGCTATGCCCAGCTCTGCAGCTATGGACTCCTGCCCGTATCCCATATCCGAAAGCTTCTCTGCTACAGATGCTCTTACCGCAGGTAGCATAATATTGGTTATGTGCATGCAGTACATCTGCCCGTGCTTCTTCTGATTCAACACACTAGATTTGCTCTTCTCCTGCATCTTCAATACCTATTCCTCTATCCCTAAAGAGTGCTTCAATTTCTTTAACATCCCTTTGCCTTCGTAAGCCTGCTGGCTTTTGACTTCCTGTCTTGCTTCCTGGACTGTTTCCTGTTTTTGCTGCTGCCTTTGATCAGTATTAATTCTCTGTGGAACGCTCTCCTGCCGTACGGCCATTGTATCCGGTCTTGAATCTTGCTGTGCTGCTGTGAATAATCCGCCAAGTACCTCGGAAGCGGTTGAATTGCTTTCTTTAGGTATTATGATTATGTTTGCACCGTTCTCTTTCGCAAGCTCCAGGTCTTCTTTTGATAAGCATATGGCAGCCCGTATGTTTTTATCCCTGTTAAGGTTTATTGAGGCCATTATATGGTCAGCAGGAACAACTATGCACGTAGAATAGCTTTTATCCAGTGCGGCTTTCCTGACATAATCTACAAGCTTGGCAGTATCTGTTTCTGTTTCCTTTGCAATAACCCCTGATGCGTCAGGAATGCCAGATAAGAGTTCGTCAATGGCTCCTGAAACGTTTGAAGCAAGCAAAATCTTTATTTAAACACCTGTTTGATTATATCCGGTTAATATTTATATTACAGCGTATCTATAATATAGAGACAGGATAACAGGATTATATTAAAAAGGTGATTTTCTGAGAGGCAAAGAGCAACTAGTAAACTGCTCCAACTGCGGCAGGATGGTTCCTAGGAACAAGGCCGTAGCTGATGAAAAAGTCATAAGATTCAGCACAGACGTCAGAGCAGACAGCGTGAATTACATGACAAGGAGGAAGGTTTACTACTGCATAAGCTGCGCTAAGCACAAAGGAGTCTTCGAAAGGAAGAAGGAACAGGCACAGCGTGCTGCAAGCAGATATGATAGATAGGTGTAGGGTTTGGGTGATGAGGAGTCTTCTGACCTGTTGATATTCAAGTTAAGAGAAGGGAAAGAACTTGAAGAGGGTACTGGTCAGGCTGAGCCAGTCTCTGCAGGATCTGCAGTAGAGGGTATAGCTGAAGAAGAGGCAGAGGAAAGCCCGCCTAATCCGAGTGTGGTAGCTTCAGCCAGAGGGTTGAAGTGCTCAATACATCCTTGGAGGGAGGCATACGCGGTGTGCAGCAAGTGCGGCTTGCCATTCTGCTACGTAGACATAATCAAGAAAAGCGGCAAGTTCTACTGCCTTGACGACATATCTACTGTTGAGGCTGAAGAGTTGCATAAAAATGTGGCCAAGAATAACTTCTTCACTGGAGTTGGAGGAATCTTCCTGCTTTTTAACGGCTTTTATCTGATTTACATATTCTACCCGCAGGCACTTGTCCTTTATCATAGCGCACTGACTTCGCTTACTGCAAAAGGCATGATGACGCTCGTTACCAATTATTATTATCCATCGATAGCCAACCTTGTTGCAATCATAGCTTCGTTTGCAGCAGGACTTACGGCTGCAGTTTGGGGCAGGAGACGCTCAGGCATAGTGATAGGCTTCCTCATATTCATGCTGATCAGTTATGAATTCATGAACAGCAGCGGAGTAGACTTTTTGATACTGCCAATGATAGTCTCGTTCTTGTCCATGATACTGATGGTGCTTGGAAACATGAGCGCAGTGAGAGCGGTGAATGAATTGGTAGACGAGGAGTACAGGCACGTAGACTGGCCAAGGCCTGAAGTATTCTAATCTTTGCTTTCCCGTCTTAGTCGGTAAAATTATCCCATTGACTTGCAATTATATCTTAGGCGTTGCCATGAGATATGTGGCTGCGCCGTTTGCAAATGATATGAGTGGCTGTGGATATATTCCAAAGATGAGAGTCACTGCAACGCATACGATAACAACCGCCATGGTGTATCTGTCCATTCTCGTCTTCTTAGGAACTGCTTTTGAGGTATATGCGGCTATTATCACCTTTGCATAATAGAAGACAGATATGACGCTGTTTATTATTCCTATTATTGCAAGCCATGCAAGTCCTGCATTTACCGCGCTAAGGAAGATCAGGAACTTCCCTACAAAGCCTGTCGTGAAAGGAAGGCCTATCATTGAGAGGAGCATGATGCTGAGGGCAAAAGCTGCAAATTTATTGTCCTCATGAAGCCCTATCAGGTCATTGACATTGTTCCTGTTCCTGCTCTCCAGCCATGCTATTATGGCAAGCGTTCCTATGAAGAGGAACATGTGCGCAAAGATCTGGTACAGGCTTGCCGCAAGGCCTGATGGCGTTGCAACAACTATGCCTATAAGTATGTATCCTGCCTGGGAGATGGACGAGTATGCAAGCATGCGCTTCATGTCTTTCTGCAATATCGCAGTTATGTTGCCATAGAACATGGTCAGTACTGCAAGTATTGTTAGTAGCAGGAAGGCCTGCGAGTTCATAATGAATACAAGTATCATTATCTGTATAAGAGCGGCAAAGCCCATCTTCTTGTTTATACCTCCAAGCATTGCAGTGGCATATGCGGATGCTCCTTCATATACATCAGGTATCAGGACGTTGAATGGAAATATAGAGGAGTCCATGCCGAGAGAGGCTATGAAGAGAACGGCTGCAAACGTTATTATTACGGAGGGAGAGTAGCTGGAGAGGGCCAGGCTTGAGGTGCTCCCGTAAAGGAGCACTGCCGCAAATGAGAATACTGCTATAGATATCGATGCCATTATGAAGAATTTTGCAGCTGATTCTATGCTTCCTTTTCTCGATAACAGTATTATGAATACAGAAGGTATGCTTGCAAGCTCCAGTCCTATGAATATGGTTATTATCGAAGTTGACGCTGCGACAAGTAGCATGCCAATTAATGCAAAACTGCCTATAAGGGCAAAATCATTGTAGTCCTCAGAGTATCTGTATGCAAGCGTGTTTACAAGGAGCATGCCCATTGCAAACAGTATGGTAAAGAACAGGGAGTATGGATTTACAAGATAGGTGCTGAGAATCGAGAAGGTGTATCCTGAAACCGTTCCTATTACGGCATATGCAACTATGATGGCAAGCATTACGATGTTGAATCCTAATTGCGCTTTTTTATTGTTAAACAGTCTGATGACCATATTTCCCAATACAAGGATTGCCGGAAGAAGTATCGTTATGTATTCGTAATATTGCATGATCTTTCACACCAGGTATACATATGCCACAAGCAGCACTAATGCTATTGCAAAGATAGCTGCATAATAGTTTATCTGTCCTGCTGAGGTCCTTCTTATAAGGTAGCCAGACCTTACGACAAACCTTCCAATGCCGTCAAAGATGTCGCTAATATATCTGTCAAATATTGATGCCCCTTCTGAAATGTCCATTATAAAGTATGAGAAGTGCATATAGAAGGCGTTTACTGCAGGCGCAGTATATCCAAGCCTGGAAAACCTCTGCGATACGTTTATCCTCTTCTTTGCATATATCAGGTAAACCGCTATCGCAGCTATCAGTATCAGGACTGTGAATGATATTGCGTCTGATATGCTGAATGCGAGTGGAATGCCCGCGCTGGCATAGGTATAATATGAACTGCTGGCAACCAATGACTGGAATCTTGTGAATAGGAGAGATACGGCAAGAGTCGCTATCGCCAGTATTGCTATCGGGAGTATCATGCGCTTCGGCTGCGCCCTGTATTCGTTCTTGACATCATCTATACTCGTCGGAGTTGACACGTAGAAGAACCATCTGAGTATGTAGAAGCTGGTGCCGAAGCTTATCAGCGAGAGTATGGCATATACAGGTATGTTACCGGAGAGGGATGAGCTTATCCCTATGCTTGAGAAGAAGCCTGAGAACGGAATGAAGCCCGCAAGGGAGAGTACTCCGAAGAGCGTGGAATAGAAGAGGAGCTTATTTGCACGAATGCCGTTAGCCTTCCTTATATCCTCCTCGTTAGTCGCCTTCATTGCAGAACCTGCACTGAAGAATAGAAGCGCCTTGTAGAAGCTCTGTACTAAGAAGAAGTATATCCCTGCAGTTATCGCTCCGGCAGCTATGGCCACCATCATCAGAGAGAGCTCCTGTATTGTAGAGTATGCTATTATCTTCTTTATGTGGAATTCGCGTATTGCGTTAAGCGTAGCTATTATTGCAGTTATTATTCCGAGTACAAGTATTACATAGGTCATCTGGGTGTACTGAAAGAGTGGAAGAAGTATCAATATTGAGAAGACCCCTGCCTTTACCATAGTAGTAGAATGCAGATATGCTGAAACAGGGGTAGGGCCCTCCATAGCGTCTATAAGCCATTCGTGGAATGGAAACTGCGCAGACTTTGTGAAAGCGGCTATTGCAAGAAGTACTGCGCTAAGAAAAACAGCTCCTTGCGGGGCTGAAGAGATGCTCCCAAGTATTGTGGAGAAGTTGAGTGTGCCAAATGTACTTCCCATCACTCCTATAGCTGCAAGTATTGCTATGTCCCCTATGAATACCATCGTTAGTGCCTTCCTTGATGCCACTATCGGCCCCTGTTTGGTATTCCAGAAGCCTATCAACAGATAGCTGGTAAGGCTGAGGAACTCCCAGGCTATTGCAAAGGTGATGAAACTTCCGCTGAATGCGAATGTCAGCATTGCTGCCTCGAACGCAAGAATCTCTATGTAGAACCTGCGCTGCTCGCTGGGTTTGTCCATATACCATGTAGAGTAAGAAAAGATCAGAGGAGATATGAATAGTATTACTGCTATGAGCATGTAGCTTATCGGAGTGATAAGCGTCGTTATTGCAAGCGAAAGCGGACCTACGTTGAGCCATTGCATAGAATCCGTACCGTATGTGATTAAAGGCAGCATTGCCAGGGAGAGAAGGCTGCCGATTATTGCTATGTACCCGGGTGACTTCCTGTTCTTGAGCAACGCTATCAGTATTATTGATGCAGCCAGTGGCAGAAGCAAAATGAATGGAATCATGTTACCACTTCATCTTCGATAATTTTGTTATATCGAAGCTTATCCCGTTATATTTCATATAAACATAGAATGTTATCAGAACTATTATCTCAGTAGCAGCTACCGCCCATATTGATATGAGCATTATTACAGGGTTTGCTGAAGGAGCAGCGTTTGCAGTGAAGAAGGATATCAGGGCTATGATGCTCCCTACAAGTATCAATTCTACTGCAAAGATTATTGCGACTAGATGTCTGTCAGATGCTATCCCTGCTATCCCTATCGCGAAGAGTATGAATGCAAGTTCTATTAAGTAAGGGAACATCAGACCACCAGCCTACGGAATTTCTTTATTATTATGACGCCGCCTATCGCCGTAGAGAAGAGCAGCAGAGTGAGTATGAATAATATCAGATAGTATTGGGAGAACATTATCGATGATGATTGCTGTAATGTTGACGTGGCGTATGTGCCCTGTGGAACAAGGACTGCTATGACAGTGAAGGCTATGGAGAGCACGATTGCAGAAGCGAAGAAAGGAGCGTGCTTGAGCATCTCCTTTCCCTTGTTCTCCGTAGCAACTGCAGCTATAAGGTATGCAGATAGCCCGCCAACGAATATGAGTATCTGCAGCAGGCCTATGAAGGTCTGTCCTATTGCAGCGAAGAGAAGAGCGCTTGCCAGAAATGTCACAGTAAGAGCTAATGCTGCATGCAGCAGCTTCTTGAAGACGAATACTAGAAGCGCTGAGATGACAGCGAATACGCTTATCAGCACATACAGCACATCTAATTCAATCATATCTACACTTTATCTTTATTCAAGATCTGCAGGGTTCTTCAGCAGATCCCTCTTGTCATATGCTTCGTAATCGTAATTCTTCGTGAGCGTAAGGCATTTCG
>JAJYED010000023.1 GCA_021790305.1 Microcaldota archaeon | reverse complement strand
ATAACGGAATAACCCATATCATAGAGCCTGTTGAGAAGCTCCCTTTCGCTTCTTGCCCCTTTCACATACCTGTGCACATGGCCACCAAAGCATTTATAACCTTTTTATTATATAAAGATTTAGAATAAGTTGCATTAAAGCGGTGTAAGTTTGATATTCAATATTTCGTCTGTAAACAAGCTGAAGGAGCTTTACAAGCTGCAGGGTTACTTGCAGTTGTACGACGAATGAATCCCGCCACCTGCAACTAATTTTGTGATAGAAGTGGAAAGGGAGCAAAGAGCTAAGGCAGTTTCACGCATACTGGCAGAGCTTGCATGCTCGACAGTCATTGTTGAGGGCAAGCATGATGTAGATGCGCTTGCCAGCCTTGGGATAGCTGCGATAACTGAGGGCAGCATTGCAAGGAAGAGCATAGAGGGCAGGGTATGCCTTTTAATGGACAATGACAGGAGGGGCATACAGAGAAAGGAAAGGCTCTACAACAGGCTCCTAGAGATGGACAAAGGGATACAGATAGATGTTGCCTCAGGAGAGAGGCTTCAGAAGATGCTCAATATAACATCGATAGAGCAGCTCTGCAAGCCTGTCAGAGAGGCGATGTACAGGTGATGAATATGGCAAAAACATATCTTGAGATAGTAAAATACATGGTTGAATCAAAATTCAACATAGAAGGAGTGGTTGACAAACCAGACATTATAGGCGCGGTCTTCGGCCAGACGGAAGGCCTTCTCGGAAGCGAGCTCGATCTAAGGGAGCTCCAGAAGAACGGGAAGATAGGGAGAATAGAGATTGACGTTTCACAATCCTCGAACAGGAGCTATGGAAAACTCCATCTGCCGGCATCGCTGGACAGGATAGAGACCTGCATACTTGCAGCAGCTATAGAATCTGTCGACAGGGTCGGTCCTTACGAAGCCAAATTCGTGATAGACAAGATAGAGGACACAAGGTCTGAGAAGAGGAGAAAGGTGCTTTCAAGGGCAAAGGAGCTGCTTAAGATACTCATGAACACGGAGATTCCTGACAGCAAGGAGATATCGGAAGTCGTGCAGTCAGAACTTCGCGTAAGCGAGATATCCTCATATGGTCCAGAGCACCTGCCTGCAGGCCCTGAAGTCGGCAAGAGCGACGAATTGATAATAGTAGAAGGGAGGGCTGACGTGCTGACGCTGCTCAGGAATGATATGGCAAATGCGATAGCCGTAGGAGGAGCTGCTTCAAACGTTCCGAAGTCGATAATAAGCCTCTCAAGGGAGAAGGAGACGACCATCTTCGTAGACGGTGACAGAGGCGGCGACCTGATAATAAGATCGCTGCTCAATGTGGCAGAGGTGGACTTCGTGGCAAAGGCTCCTGACGGAAAAGAGGTAGAGGACTTAACAAGGAAGGAGATAATAAAGGCCATGAGGTCAAGGATACCTGTAGACCAGTACCTGAATGCAAGACCTTCGCAGCAGACAGGCAACCTGCACCACAGGAACTTCCCTCCAAGGAATGGGCAGGAGCACAGGCCGGCACCAGCGCCAGCTCCAGCAGCTGTTCCGCGCGCTCCCCAGCAGCAGGTACAGGAGCCGGAATCCAGAGAGCCGGAAGTGCGTGAGCAGGAATCTCATGAGAATGGGATAAGCTCACTGGACGAGAGCCCTGACGACCTGCCGGTGATAGAGCGTGATACTGGCATGGATGACAAGAGAAGATCAGAGGACGAAGCCAAGCCTGCCCTCGAATCGGTCATACTCACTCAGCTCTCAAGCGGACTCGAAGAGCTCTCAGGAACTCTCCGTTCAAGGCTCTATGACAGCATGGGCAACATGATAAAGGAGATACCTATAAGGGAGCTTCTTGTAACCGTACAGGAGACTGATAATGTCTATGGCATAGTGTTAGACGGCGTCATAACGCAGAGGCTCCTGGAGCTGGCGCAGACCAAGCGCATAAAGGCAATATATGGCATAAAGGCAAACCAGCTGAACAAGAGATACAACAACATGGTGCTTTACACCAAGGAGAGCGGCAAGATCTGAACGGTCTTGCCTTCTTCTCTTTCTCTTCATTTACCTGCTTGCTCTTATGCAATCTCTCCTTATTTTTGTTTAGTCTTTCTACATAGCCTAAACCAAAACCTGCTCAATCGTTGATAATATCAATTATACCTAAATATATTTAGGCAGTATCATAGTTTTTAAGGCTGTAAACAGATCCTTAATTGTGGTTAATATGGAAGGAGGAACAGAAGGAGGAGGATCCGGATAATTTCATAGTAAAGCTATTTGCTATTAACAACTATATTATATTCTGTTTTTAGCATTTTGTTACAGTATCTATGCCTGATCGGTCATTTTGGCAGTTGATAAGGCATTTCCTTACCTTTAATATTTCATTTCCACCAAATTTTATGAAGCTCTCTTGTTAAAATTCACACACCATGTTTAATCGCTGATTGACGTGGTTATACATGAATATATTTTGATAGCAGTATAGTTTTTAAAGATTTGAAAATATTTCTATTTAGGTGAAACTATGTTCGGAGGAGAAGGAAGAGGATTAGGAGGGTAAGAGTAATAACTTGCTTTTTCTATTTCTTTAGGGTTACATCTGTACTCAGATATTAACAATTCGTATTGCGAAGTCTGTACTTTATCAAATAGTCTATGGTTCAGGTGTCCTATTAAAATGTCTATTACGATTAAAGCATCAATCTTTGCACCATTTATTACCTGTATTAACTGTTCCGGAGCAACTGTACTTTCTTTAAGCACTTGAGTTACTAAGAATTCACCGTAAGGAGATGTTACATCACATGCGAACGAATACTTATCACATATATTGTTTTCTTTGATTATCTCCATTAAAAGATTTTTACCTGTTTTAGAAAAATTTTCTGAGTTTTCCACATTTAATAATAATAGTAAATTAAACTTTGAGTGTGGATCAACCATAGATACCGTTGCTCTTTTTATTACCTCTTTTCTTGTTAATTGATGATAAGCATAGTTAGACCTACCATTATCAGCTCCTATCTCTTTGTCTATAGATACAAAATCTGCTGTGGCATTGTTATTCATTGCTTTTAGTACATTATACTCCATATCTGTTATCTCATCGTGTGCAGGCCTTGGCCTTTCCTTTGTTCTTGTCCAGACCTTCTCTTTAAGTACGTCAAAGAATTTATCTCTTAACGGTATAAAACCGAAGGTATTGTATGCAGGTATCATATTCCATTCAATATCATAATTAGCAAATACGCTTCCAACAATATTATACAAATCAAACCTTGCTTTGTTAATACTTTTTACAACTAAGAATATTACCATATCATATGTTCCTTTTGTTGTCATGGCTACCTGGACATACGGAATAGCTTCCAGCTGCTTCTTCATCTCCTCGTATGTTGGTCTTTTGTCCTTGAACTTGACAAATGCAATGTAATTTATGTACCCGAACTTCTCTATGTCCAATTCAAGTATGTACTTTATGTCATACTTCCTTTCAAGATTCCTCAGATGATAGTTAACTGCAGTGTTGCCGAGTCCCGTTACCTTCGCAAGTTCAGGAACGGTTATCCTTGCATTCATTGAGAGTGCCCTTAGAATATCGCGTTCATGCTTCTCCGTGTTCTTCTTCCTTATTCCCTCTTCGTAATTCCTCTTCTCAGCTTCCTTCAATGATTCCTCCAATTCTTTTATCTTCTTCTCAGTATCCTCTTCAAGTTTGTTGAAGATCTTTGTCTTCAGGTCATTATGCCTGGCAGGTATCATCACTCCGTCTTCTGTAAGCCATCCCAGATACCTTGTAACCTTCTTTGGCTTCTTTTTCTCAGGATCGTATATGCTTGTTGCTTCGAAGAGCCTGTACTTTCCATGCATAAATTTTGCCTGGACGTAATGACCATACTCCCTCCTAATTCTCTGTACCGTCTTTTCTATGCTATCAGGAAGCCTTTTAGGCACAACTCCACCAATAATATGTGTACAATATCTGATATTTAAAGTTGCATTTTTTAGCGTTTCATGAGTGAAATACGGCATTATATGGGCAATGTACTTATCCTGTGTTATATTACTAGAGTTAGCACTGGGTTCATATACTCTATCAAAGTTAGTCCCAGTCTATACTCTCTGATGAGATAAAACAAGATTAGCGGTTAGCCGAAGTAAGGCCTCTTAGAGAGGAGTATGTTCATCGTGAGAGGCGCTTTTGGCATTCCTATAGTTGCCTCATTTATTCTGTCTGCAAGTTCGGATACCTGCATGCTTACGCTCTTCTTATCCTTTTCAGCCCTTACCCTTACTGCAACGGTGCCATTGGCTATCTCCTTCTCCCCTACGACGCAGATGTAAGGAACCCACTCCTTCTCCGCATTCATTATCTTCTTGTTAAGCGTATTGTCAGTGTCATCAACGTCTGCCCTTATTCCGCTCTTTGTAAAAACGCCTGCAATCTCTACTGCTTGTGCAGTGAACTTCTCAGATATCGGCAGTATTCTCACCTGCGTAGGCGTTATCCACAATGGGAGCGCAGGCACCTTCTGGTTTGCCTCATCTACCGAAGCGAGCTCGAGAAGAGCATATATTACACGCTCTATAGCTCCGCTTGGGCTGCAGTGAAGGACTATCGGATACTTCTTATTGCCGCTCTTGTCGACATAGCTCATACCATACCTTTCTCCGTTCTCGTGGTCTATCTGAACTGTCGCAAGCGCCGTTGCCTTGTCTGCAGAGTCTATTATATTAAACTCAAATTTAGGGTCGAAGTACGCATACCTGAAGTTCCACATCTCTATCAAAGCAGGTTTCTTCAGCTCCTTTGCTACTATCCCTTTTATGAAATCAGAATCTTCCTTCCAGAACTCCTCTGTGAACCTGAACGCAGCCTCGTACTTGTCCATGCCTATTCCTATCCCTTTCAGCACGTCTATGCAGAACCTGAACTGCTCCCTGAACTCGGACATCGCCTTGTCAAGATCCTCGCAAAGAGTATGCATATCTGGCATTGAGAAGGCGCGCAGCCTCTTCAGGCCTGTAAGCTCTCCGCTCTTCTCTCTCCTGAAGCTGTACCTTGTAAGCTCGTAGAATCTGAACGGAAGATGTTTGTAGGAGATGGTTGCATCATGCGCCATCAGGAACTGCCCGAAATCTGCAGAGAATCTAAGGAAGTACTCTTTGTCGTCAGATTTTAAGACATAATGCCTTGCAGGGAACCTGTGCAGATACTCCTTAAGCGCAGGATGTGCATAATCATACATTATTGGAGTCTCTACCTCTACAGCACCGTAGTTTACCACTCTGGAAGTGACATAATTCTCAAGAAGCGACTTTACCAGCTTGCCATTAGGGTAATACCTGAAGTTTCCCGGATCGGAGCCCGGTTCATAGCCGACAAGCTGCAGCCTCTTCATATGCGCTATGTGCGGAGGCTCTGTATTGTATGTCCTTACCTTCTTTATCTCATAATCAGCAAACTTCTTCAGATTCACGCTCTTTGAAAAATCAAATTCGGAATAAGGCCACAGCTTTCCATGCTCATCAAGTATATACCAAGTTGAGACTACCTTGTCCTCTTCCTTGAGAGCCCGCGACTCTTCATCATTCTTCTGCTTGCTCTTTGCAGAAGAGGCAAAGCTCCTTGCCTGCTCTGCAAGCGGATGCCCTTTTATATCGAGCATGAGCTTCTTGTTCCATCCGAAGGGTGCCTTTACCGCTTCATACTTGGAACCCAGCTTTTCATACATGTATTCTATGAGCCTCTTTGCATCTTTTGGGCTTGAGAGGTCGCTGGAGAGATGTGCATACGGGTATATGACAATCTTCTTCCTTTTCAGGTTCTCCATGAACTTACTGATATCATCTATCGCTGAATCTGCAGCAGATTCATCATCGCCCTTCTCAACGCTGACAAGCACTACGAGCGCATCACTAACCATTATCTCCTTCAGCTCTACCTCATCATGCAGCTCTGCCTCTGCCTTTACAGGAGAAAAAGCTATCTTGTCAACGTCAAGCTCAAGTATTCTCATTAAATCCCGTTATATGCTAAAAGTACTCTGCTGCCTAATATCTAAACCTTTCCGATGCAGCAAACAAGCAATAAGAGTGGCAAAAGTATATTTATAACCTTTTTCTTGAGATTTCACTAACTATAAGAACCCTTAAGAAAAGGCCGTAAAAAGAGAAAATAGGGTCAAAAGACCCTATAAATTTCAGAATAAGCTGTCCTTTATTGCCTTCTTTACCTTTCCCATGGTCGCAGCATCTATCTGTGCCATGTTATGGGCGCTCTTTGCATGCTCTGCTATCTTCTGCATCAGCTCGTCCTCGTTCTTTGCCTTAGCGGTGAAACCGCACTGCATTCCTATGTCTTTGCAAGCGAACTTCTTTACCATTCAATCAACCTAACAACATTCACATCCAGCCTTATTAACCTTTGTTGCATGGTACCAGATAAGGGTATCTTATAAATACTTTTGCAAAGGCTTATCCTGACTTTGTCGCCCTGAGGTATCTGGTATCGTCAAAGACCAAGGAAGCTGCAGCAAGCACAATGACGATATCTCTTACTATTATGTCTGAGAATCCGGATGAGACCAGAAGGAATACGATTATAGCAAGCGTTGTCAAAACTGCAAGAGCTGCGCTTATTCTCAGGTATGCACCGATAAGTATTGCTGCTCCCAATATCAGTATGAATGTACCGTGCAGCTGTACGAAGAGGTTTATATTCATGAAGCTGGAGACAAAGGTAGGGACGAAAGAGTTCCAGTATACTGGCTGCACTATCTCCCATATGCCGAAGATTATCAATACCTGGGCTACTGCAAACCTTGTCAGGATATGCCTCACCTTATCATTTTTACTTAGAATAGGTTCTGCTTTATTCTTTTTACCTGACATAAAAATACCTTTAAGGTTTCACCACATTCCCAACAACATATCCTTGCGGGTTGACCAGTATCACTCCATCATCTATAAGCGAATACTCTGCAGCAGGAGGATTGTCATCTCCATACGATCCCTCAAGATAATAAAGGCTGTAACCTTTTGGCACTGTAAATACCACATTGTATCCTACATTGCCTAGCTTCCTGAATGTTATGTTTACTGCTCCGGAAGACAAGTCAACTAAGCTCTCATTGAATCCGGGAGCCTTAAACTTTATGCTTGTCTGGTTAGGCCCATATAAAAGATGGGCTATATACGAATAATTAGAACCTGCGAACTTCGTCTGCCCGTTGCCTGATGAATTACTGCCTGAGTATGCTTGAGGGACAGTGGTCTTATAATTTGTCGAATTGAAGTTTGCCATAGGCTGTGAAGTAGTATTATGCCGCGAAGTGCCAGAAGTTCCCCGGTCACTGAACACTACTGCAGCTGCCACTATGATTATGAGGACTATTATTGCTCCCAAAACAAGGTTCTTGTTAGGCGCATTATTACTCCTGGTCCTGTCTGCCTTTACTGCCTTCTTATTCCTGGTTTTCTTTCCATCCGCTGCCATTCAAATCTCCACATTATGTAATATGATTGGAAAGCTTTAAATCAATGAGCGGGAAATCCCACATCCGTTTTATTGAAAGCACAAGGTGCCATTACGACCATGACTGTGAAGAATGTCATAATTACTGCAAAATCCACCGTCACATGGTAATTATGGCTATCCTGTCAATAGTAGATAGATTTATCTGAAGTGTCGTAAAACCAGCGTCCTTTAGACAAGACGGATGCCACGAATAAATTATACTGCATTACAGCGTACGGCTGGCTCTAAGCAACAAATAAAATCCTTATGCATACCAATAATATAAGGTTGGCAGATAAAATGTACTAACAATTGGTTCGTATGCGCATAAACATCTTATACTCACTTATCCTAATGTGTATTTTAGCGGCAATGCCCTATGTCTCTTCAGGCAGCTCGGTAGCTGCATACGTAACGGTCGGCTGCCCATTCTCGGTGCAGATGCATACGCTTCCAGTATACCCTCAGGGCAGTGTAATCACTGTAAATTATACCATAAAAACAATTGCACAGTGCTCAATATCGAATCTAAATGGATATTTCTCACTCGCCGAATCAGGTAACAACGAATTAAACACGTCCCAGAGCGTAAGCACCGTAAGCCAGACACCTTCGACCTATCCGATAAACATAAACACTAACACGCTTCCAACTGGAAACTACACCGCAGAGATATACTTCAAAAACAGCGGATTTTCAGATTCAAGCTCCTCAAACTTCAAGCTTCTGCCTCCGGCCAACCTTGTAATAACAAGTCTTGCTACAGGTCCTGCGAATCTAACCTCTCCAATTTATATCTACTTAACTGTGAACAACAGTGGCTACTACGCGGCGAATTCCATCAAACTGAACCTGTCTGTTACTGGTCCTGAGTCATCTTCAATTACACAGACTCTAAGCTCTTTATCCCCTGCGCAGAGTGAAAACACAGTAATAATAATGGATAACGCCACCTCCCTTCCTGGCAAATATCATGTAGAAGCGAATGTAACCTACTCATCAAACAACGCTCTGGTAAAGACCTCAGATTCAACAACTTATGTAGTAAAAGGCAGAAGCTCTTCAGTAGGCCCTGCCCCTACCACTTCGGGAGGAGTCGTCTCACAGATTAGGAAGTCACAGCTTGTATCGTCTATACCTAACGTAAACATAGTCTCTTCCCCCCTTTACATATCAACGACATCAGGGCAGGCGGTAATGTCTATATTAGGATTTCAAGGAAGCGTATCGGGAAACACAACTGTCTTCATGCAGGTGCCTAAAGAATACTCGGATATACTGTCACTTTCTGCAGATAGCATGAGATTATCCGAAAACGAGACGCGGTATGTGCAGATGATGTTCAATCCAGTTTCAATATCCCCGGGAACCTATCTGATACCATTAAACATAACAGAAATAGCGCCAAATGGGAATAGCGCTAACAAAACA
>JAJYED010000022.1 GCA_021790305.1 Microcaldota archaeon | reverse complement strand
GCGTTACTGAGCCGTACGCCGCTCACAGAAGTCTGTAAGCTGACTTGCATGGCTGTCGAAATCTGATAGCAGTGTCCTCCAGCAGCATCGACTGGAGTTGTTTTTATTATGTTAGCAATTGTATCGCGAGCTTTCTTCCTTTGCATTGCTCAAGACTACATCTAATTCCCATTAGGAATTTTCACAACCACCTGTAGAAGAAACTACAGATAGCGCTATTTTATTATAGTGTTAGGTTTAAATAGGTTTCTATCGTCAGATTGACATAGCTGTACGGGTTCGTAGTCCAACGGTAAGACGCTACCTTCACACGGTAGAGACCGGAGTCCGACTCTCCGCGGACCCATCATCTGCTTAAAGCACCATATTCAGTCGACATCACAGTACCTTATCCTGCTCAGAGTCAATAAAGCTATAAAAATCTAAGCCATTTTGCAGTAATGTATAAGAATCAGGAAATTCTGCTGGATAATGATATAAATGGTATTTGCTGTTAGAAAGGAAGAAGAGATCGGTGATAAGCTTGTCAGGATCCACAGGGCAGGATTCGAGAAACGTGACAGAGAAGGATTCTTGGCGCTGTTTGACGGTAATGTCTCAGATGCCATAGAAAAATTTACATTGGCCGAGAAGCACAGCCGCAAGCTTGCTGCTCTATTACAAAGCACCGAAGAAAAGAGCAGGGCGATGGAGGGAAGCCTGGAGATGAGCAACAGAATATCAAATCTCCGCGCATTAAACAGCGGAAATGGCAAAAGGACAGGCGCAACTATGCTTAAGCTGATTGCAGAACTTAAGAGATAATGCCAAGTCCAATCCCTTATACATAATAAGTTTATTGTACTTATTTTATTTCAATAATAAATAATACTGTGTAATTATATAGTGTTAAACATGCGTTCAAGAAGAATCGGATTTTCGGTAGGAAAAGAAGCTGCTATAAGCGGCACCCTGTTTACTCCTGAGAGTATGGAAAAACCATGCCCTGCTGTGCTTTTCATACACGGATGGTCGAGCAATGAATCAGGCTATAGGACAAGGGCAGAGTCCCTTGTAAGGCTAGGTTACATCTGTCTTACTTTCGACCTTATAGGGCATGGACACAGTTCAGGAAGCATGGAAACAGTAACATTGAAGGAAAACATCGAAGCTTCAGTAGCGGCATATGACTTCCTTGCATCACAGGAAGGCGTTGACAATGATGCAATAAGCATAGTCGGTACAAGCTACGGAGGATATCTTGCTGCAATACTGCCATCAAAAAGAGAGGTAAGGTCTCTTGTTCTGCGCGTTCCTGCAATATATGCTGACGAACGCGATACCAGGATAAAGGATTCCAAGCAGTCGATGCACCTTGCAAGCGAGCAGGCAAGAACCAGAGACAATCTTGCATTAAATTCAATATCTGGATTCGACAAAAGAATACTCCTGATAGAGGCTGAGCACGACCAGGTAATTCCGCATTATATAATCGAATTGATTAAAAAAGCTGCAAAGCCTAACTCTCTCGAGCATGTTGTCGTAAAAGGAGCGGACCACCAGTTCTCAAAGCCCGAATGGCAGCAGGAGTTCATAGATCTGCTAATAAGATGGTTCAGAAGCAGAGAATGAGTCATAAGATATTCTCTTTCTTGAAGCTCTTTATCCCGATGTATATTATGATTGCATCGAACAGAATGAGTAATGCAAGCACTCCGTAAAAGAAAGACGGGGTAAGGTCGAATATTCCGAATATAGATGCAAATGGCAGCACCATGACTGGAAGAACAAGCAACGAGCTTATCTGCTGCGCCTCCTTTATCCCGCTCACATGCGAGGATACAAGGACGACTACCCCTATGGCTGCAAGGGAGAGGAACGGGGAGAGCAGTATTATCAGTATCCACGATGTTGTCGGGAGTATATACGTGTTGAAGGTTCTGAATGCAAGATAGTTGATTGTAGAACCATAAACTGCGAACACAACAAGAGTAAGCAAGACAGTTGGCAGCAAAGATGCGAATATCTTGCCTACTAGCAATTCAGACGTTTTCACAGGAGTCGAGAGCAGTGCTTCAGACGTTCTCCTCTCCTTCTCTCCGGCAAAGCTGTCTGCAGCAATGACCGAAGCTGTGAAGATTGGCATCGTCATGAAGGTAGGGCCGAGAATGTAGACTGCAAAGTAGGACATGAAGACCGCTCCGTTTACCTTAGTGCTTGATATCTGTTCTGCAGTGCCTATTATCCTTGTGGCTATCCCGCTTAAGTTATAAGTGCTTATGTAGAAAGTGAGAAGGGGAAAGAGCAGTGCGAAGAAGACAGGGACTGCAATCATCGGCACATATATGGCCTTGCTGCTGAATACCTCGTTAAGGTCATTCATCATCACCGCATAAGATTTTCTAAGATCCATAAATATCACAGCATATCTTCTATCAGCGGCTCACTGTAATCCACACTTACAATGTAAGCCCCTTTGCCGATCAGGTACTTTATTGCCTCATTTATGTCCTTGTAATTCCTCACAGTTATTCTTATGTTGGAGCCGAGAGCCGCATCGAAACGTGGCACTTTTTTTGCAATTGCTTCAGCTAAAGGGTCTGCAAGTTTTATGTTTATCTTCGCCCCTTTCAATATGCTTCCGTAAAGGTCGCTGTGTCTGAGGCTCTTCGATATCCTGCCCTTCTTGATTATGAAAAGATTGGCATTGAACCTTGCCGCTTCATTAAGCCTCTGGGTAGCATAAAGCACCACCTTTCCATCAGAAGCAAACTCCTCGAGCATAATATGCACCTTCTCGGCAGATGCCGCATCGAGGAAAGCGGTAGGCTCATCAAGCAGGAAGACATCAGGATTCCCAAGAAGCGCACGGCATATTGCCACCTTCTGCTTTGTTCCCCTGCTAAGCTCCCCTGCCTTCCTGTCAATGTACTGGTACGCATCCAGCTTCTTAAGGAAGATCCTTGACATGTTTACAGTCTCAGAATCGCTGTTCCCGTATAGCTTTCCAAAGAAGAGAAGGTTCTTGATAACAGGCAGTTTATCGTACAATGCATAATTGTCAGATAGGAGTGATACTCTGCCTCTTGCTTCATCATTATAATAGGGGTCCTCTCCAAATACTCTCACGTTTCCAGAATCAGGCTTATACAATCCGCCTATGCATCTGAGCAGAGTGCTCTTCCCGGCACCATTCGGACCTATCACTATATTCATACCTTTATCTACAGACAGGCTAGTCTTGTTCAAAGCAACGGTGCTCTTGAAATGCTTTGTAACTCTATCTACGTATATCCCAACTGCCATATACGATAACTTTCCAGCTAATCCTTTTAAGGTATATGATTGCCATTTATCAAACGACAAGAATTGCCTTACTTGAAGAGCCGTATGTGGATAACCTTTTTCATCTCCGCTTCTCTAAGCACATAGTAAACCGCTATCAGTAGCATTATCATTACGCTTCCAATTACCAAAGCCTCATTAGGCATCCCTGCAAACATTATGAATATCAGTATAATTCCTGCTATTGGGAGGTATGGGTATAACGGCATCTTGAATGGTAGATTCGCCTTATTCCTCCTGAAATGCATAACATCAAGACCTACTATCAGGTAATTGAAAAGAAGCCCAAAATTCGATATCGCAGCTATTATGTATATGTTCCCTGCAAAGAGCACAACTATCCCTATTAATGCAGATATCAGTATGCCGTTTTGTGCAACGTCTGTCTTATTGTTATACTTTCTGAAGTATTTTGGAAGAAGCCTGTCATCGCTTATCTGGTAAAGGTAGCGTGAAGAGGTAAGTATCATTGCAAGAGTTGCAGATGTTGTTGCTATCAGGGCTCCAATATCGACCACTACAAAGAGCCATGATGGAGCATGGACCGCGCTCAGAGCATATGACAACGGATCTGCAGCTATCTTGTACTGGGATGCAGGAGCGAGTATGAGCATCGCAGCAACTACTAATACGTATAATATGATGCTGACGACAACCGCAGAGAGGATAGCTTTTACATAGCCTTTCGAGCCTCCCTCTATCCTATCTGTAAGCGAAGATATCGACTGGAATCCGGAGTATGCAAAAAACACAGCTACGCTTGCTGCAAATATTCCCTCTAATATATTTCCTTGGAAGGTAAAGCTGACATTTGATAGCCCTATCTGCGGATTGCTAAGTGCAACATATACTGCAAACAGTACAAAAAGGATGAGTACACCTATCTTTATCAGCACAAGCCAAAAGTCAGCTTTTGCCGCTTTCCTGACTCCGAACATGTTTACTACGGAGAGTGCTAATATCAGGGCTATTGCAGAAGGTATGGCATATACTGCAAGAGGTATGCCAAGAAGGCTTGAAAGATAGGAGCCGAAACCAAGCGCTATGGCTCCTATCGAAGTGGAATACGCCATATATCCGAGGATTCCTGACACAAACCCCATCTCGCTTCCGAGAGCTTTGTAAGTATATGAATAAGCTGCACCCTTTACATTAGGCAGCAGGGAGCCAAGTTCTCCTAGTTCAAGGGATATTATTACTGCAAGAACGCCTACGAAGAGGAATGCAAATATTGCATAAGAGCCTGCAAGGGCTATGGCTGTTCCACTAAGAACATATATCCCAGCCCCAATTATAGCTCCAAGACCTACTGCGGTCGCAACCGCAGAGCTTATCTGTCTCTTGTTTTCTGCCATTAACTCCTCACTTTAATTTTAATAATTCAATAAAGGTAATTTAAATTATATCCTGAACTTTTCTTACTCTGCAAATGTTATAAGATTACTTTCCAAAGCAGATTCTGCATTAAAGACAGTTCTATTATTATACTGTCAATACTTGCTCTCTGCAACAAAGTATTAAAGCTTTTTAAGAGATAAAGAGGCATGCAGGTAGATTTTGGAGGGGACGAGGAATTCGATGCGCCAATAGAGGAAGTGCGCAGTTTTGTGATGAACATAGAGAAGGTAGCATCCTGCATACCTGATTCCGACAATTTTTCAAGAATCGATTCGAATCATTTCACAATGAACATAGAGCCTGGTTTGGGAGTGGTAAAGGGTTCACTTCCGCTTCATTGCAGTCTTGAGAGCAAAGCTGAAAACAATTACGCATACTCTATAGAAGGAAAGGGGCTTGGCAGCGAGGTAAAAATGAGCCTTTCGCTCAACTTGTATGAAAAGGGAAATTCTACAGGAGTCAAATGGGAGAGCATTATAAACATAAAGGGAATAATGGGGGGAATAGGGGAAGCTGTGGTACGAAAAATAACCCAGGAGTATGTAGAGAAGATAATAGCCAATGCCAGGCGAAAGATAGCTGAGAGATGATTTCATGGATAAGACATTCGAAAGATCATTAAACGACATGAATCGCATATACAAACTTGATGATGAAGAGATGAAGGTAGTTGAGGATTCGGACAAGGCAGCCGAGGAGCTTTCTGCCTATGAGTATGAACACTATCTGAAGCATGAGTTCAACAAGGAGGCGCCTGGAATACTTGCAAAGTACGGTTTGCTTGGAATTCCAATAAGAAAGGAGTACGGTGGTCTTGAGATGAATCCTATAGTCTCTGCCCTTGTAAAAGAAAGACTAGGTCAGTTGGGACTTGGCATATCCAGTTTCATAAATGTGCAGATGTTCCTCTGTGCGCAGACAATACAGAGGTGGGGGACAGAGGAGCAGAAGAATTGGCATCTGTCAAAAGCTGTGAAAGCAGAGAAGGTTTACGCATTTGGTCTCACAGAGCCAGAGGCAGGCAGCGATCCTGCTTCCATGCAGACCACATATGACGTTAAAGGCAGCGGCTATGTGCTAAACGGCACAAAATACCTCATCTCAAACGGCACAATTGCCGATTACTTGATCATCTTCGCTCATAGCAAATCTTCCCAGAAGGAGATAACTGCATTTATAGTAGATGCGAAATCGCAGGGCATAAACCGGACTGAACTTCATGAAAAAATCGGCCTGTTTACTTCAGATACAGGAATGATTGAACTTGACAACGTGGAAGTACCAAAGGAGAGTGCGCTGGGGCCGGTCGGCAAGGGGATCAATATCGCATACTCTGCACTGCTCAATGCAAGACTTGGAGTTGCTTCAAGTTGCATAGGTGTAATAGAAGGTTCATTAAAAGCATCAATAGAACGTTCAAAGTCAAGGATACAGCATGGAAAGGAGATAGGGAAGCACCAGTTAATACAGCAGCACATCTCTGCGATAAAGCAGAACCTGGAGATGGCAAAATGGCCCGTATACTTTGCGGCATTCAGGAAAGCTGAGTACGAACATAATTATGATAATAAGGAGCTGATGGAGGAAATAGAATTGAGGGTATCGCTTGCAAAGAGGATAGCAAGCAGGCTTGCATTCGAATCCGCAGACCGTGCAGTGCAGATCCACGGCGGCTTCGGTTATTCATTAATCTCACCAGTGGGCCAGCTCTTCTGCGACAGCAGAGTTGCACGGATATACGAAGGTACGGATGAGATACAGGATCTTAAGATAGCAGAAAGCATTCTGGGCAAGGACTTCTCAGCATATAGGTGATATAATGGTACTTTTAGATTTCGATGGCAAAAAACCAAAAGTAGACAAGAGTGCATTCGTAGCGGAGAATGCAACATTGATTGGAGATGTTAAGGTGGGCAAGGATGCGAGCATATGGCCAGGTGTAGTTCTAAGAGGGGACATGCATCATATAAGAATAGGAAAGAATGTCAGCGTGCAGGATAATTCGGTAATGCATGGCACCGCAAATAAATATCCGACGATAGTAGGGGATAATGTATCTATAGGGCACAATGCAATGGTCCACGGATGTACGATAGGATCAAACTGCCTGATAGGAATGGGTAGCATCATACTCGAAGGTGCTGTTGTGGGAGACTGGTGCATAGTGGCAGCTGGGGCAGTAGTACTTGAGAAAGCAAAGATACCTTCAAACAGCATAGTGGCAGGAGTTCCTGCAAAGATAATAGGAAAGGTAAGCAAAAGGCACAGGACAAGAATAACCGAAAACTGGAAGGAGTATGTAAAACTGAAGAACAAGTATATGTGATGGTAAATAAGATGGATGACCTTTTCAGCATGGATGTCGATGGGCTTGCAAGACTTGGCCTAATTTCAAAAGACGAAGAGAAAGTACTTGCCAAAGCAGATGCTGCTGCAGATGAGATATCATTATCTGAATATGAGCATTATCTGAAGCATGAGTTCAACAGCGACGCCATTGCAATCGCAAAGAAGCATGGGCTCTTTGCAATTAATGTAAAAAAAGAATACGGAGGAAATGGGGCAAGACCGCTGATACATGCACTTGTGCAGCAGAGGCTTGGACAAAGTGGACTCGGTTTCCCTACTTTATACGACGTACAGACATTTATATCACAGCCATCAATAGCAAGATGGGGAACAGAGGAGCAGAAGAAAAAGTATCTTCCAAAATCTGCTACAGGAGAATCTATATTCTCATTCGGTCTGACGGAACCTGAGGCAGGCAGCGACCCCAGGATCATGAAGACAACTTACAGAAAGGAAGGCGATTCATACATTATAAATGGTGAGAAATACCTGATATCAAACGGTTCCATATGCAATTACATGATACTATTTGCAAAATCATCAGATAACCCGAACGAGATAAGTGCATTCATAATAGATGCAAAGGAAAAGGGTTACTCTGTAGAAGCACAGCTCAGGGAAAAAATCGGCTTATTTACTGCAGATACTGCTATGATAAGACTGGAAGAGTTGGCTGTGCCTCAATCAGATATTCTAGGAGGACTGGGAAATGGATTGCGAACAGCATACAGTGCACTTATGAATGGCAGAATAGGCATAGGTTCTGCGTGTATAGGAGTAATAGAGGGTTCACTCAAAGCATCAACAGAACGTTCAAAGTCAAGGATACAGCATGGAAAGGAGATAGGAAAGCATCAGTTAATACAGCAGCACATCTCTGCTATAAAGCAGAACCTGGAAATGGCAAAATGGCCAATATATAATGCGGCGATAAGCATGGAAGAGTACAATAAAAATAGCAGTGACAAAGAGCTGCTTCTTGATGCAGACCTAAAATCTGCAACTGCAAAGAGGATAGCAAGCAGGCTTGCATTCGAATCCGCAGACCGCGCAGTGCAGATCCACGGCGGCTTCGGTTATTCACTAATATCGCCAGTGGGCCAGCTCTTCTGCGACAGCAGGGTTGCAAGAATATACGAAGGAACGGATGAGATACAGGATCTTAAGATAGCTGCTGATTTATTGGGAAAAGAATTCGAAGCGTTTAGTTGATATCATGGCAAAAGTATTATTCGAACCAGGTGTGGTCTCTAAGATAACGATAAACAGACCTGAGAAGTACAACGCTCTTGATGCTGAAACTGCAATGCTGATTACCAAATACGTCAAAAAGGCGTCTTCTGAAAGCAGATGCAGATGCATTATAATAACCGGAGCAGGTGACAAAGCATTCTCCGCAGGAGCCGACGTAAGCCATATTGCAAAGCTAAAGACAAAACAGGAAGCTGGTTCGTTCTTCGATATATTATACAAAATGCGCAAAGGGATAACCGAGTCTCCAAAAGTAGTGATAGCTGTGATAAACGGCTACTGCCTTGGCGGTGGCAATGAACTCGCGATGGCGTGCGATCTTAGGATAGCATCAACAGATTCTATCTTCGGACAGCCGGAAGCAAAGCTGGGAATCATACCTGGAGGCGGAGCAACATACACTCTTCAGAGCATTGTTGGAATAAGCAGGGCAAAAGAGATCATACTTACCGGGGAGAGCATAAGTGCAGGGAAGGCATTGCGCATAGGGCTTGTTAACATGTTGTGTGACAAAAGGGACCTCATGAAAAGCGCATTAGAATTATGTGAATCTGTTGTTCTGTGCAGCCCGAATGCTGTGGCTCTGGCAAAGTCTGCAATTAACGGAGCTGCAAAAACTGATTACAGATACGAAAGAAGAGCGTTTGTCGATTCTGTTGTCAGTAAGGAAGGTAGGATGGGCATATCTGCATTTATTGAACGCAGCAGGACAAAGCCCAGAAAGAAGAAATAGGTTATTTTATGGAAGAAGCATATGTAGTGGTGGCTTTCAGAAGCCCTGTAGGAAAATTCATGGGAAAGCTTTCAGATCTCTCCGCAGTCCAGATAGCAACAGAGGTTGCAAAAGGCACATTTGAGAGATCAGG
>JAJYED010000021.1 GCA_021790305.1 Microcaldota archaeon | reverse complement strand
GCTATCTCGCGCACCTTGACATTGTGGTCCTTATTGCCTACAAAATACTGCATCGCAGCTCCGAAGCTCTCTGTACCCACTACGCGAAGGTCGCAATTTATCCCTATCCTGAGCAGTACGGTGGTCTTCGTAGGGCCTCTAAGGATTACCCTGTCTATCTCTTTGAGTGAGACAAAGAAGTCTGTCATTTTCTCAGGGCTCTTGGTGGTAACGAGTATGTCAAGATCTCCTACTGTCTCGCGCATCCTTCTCGCAGAGCCGGCAAGCTCAGCTCTTTCCGCAAGGCCTGAATCCCTGAGCTGTGCTATTATCTTCTCTGCTTCAGGAAGCGCCCTGCCTAGCAGCATCCTGCCGCTATTGGATTCAAGCAGTTCAAGTCCCTTCCCTATCTCAAGCTCGCTCTTCTCTCCAAAGCCTTCAAGATCCATTATCCTGTGCTCCTGCACCGCCTTCTTCAAATCATCGACATTCTTTATGCCGAGCTCCTTGTAAAGCCTATAGACCTTCTTTGCTCCAAGTCCCTGTATCTTTGTAAGCGTATTAAAGTCTACAGGAAAGCTCTTCTTCAGAGTGTCATACTTCTTCATATGCCCTGTGTCTATCAGTTCTGCTATCCCTCCTGCAATGCCCTTGCCTATGCCCTGGAGCTCCATCAATCCTTCCAAACCATCCTTTTTGTATATGTCCTCTGCTCTCTCCTGCAATGCCTCTATAGTCGTTGCAGCCTTTCTATAAGCAAGGACCTCAAACCTGCTCCTCTTTCCCTCTACCTCTAATATATCCCCTATCTCCTCAAGTATCTCAGAGATCCTCTTGTTGTCCACACTAACATCAGGTTTGCAAGAATAATAAAACCTACATTGATATGCGAGCAGAAGAGAAAGCTATTTATTCTTAGATACGGATTAAGTATAAGGGTAATGTTATGTTTGAATACGAAGTAGAAAAACAAAAACAGGAGCTTATGGCTGACTATGAGATGTTCAAGCCAAGAATATGCGTTGTCGGAGTAGGCGGCGGAGGAAACAACACCGTACACAGGATAAGCAGCATGGATATAAAGGGCGCAAGCCTGTTCGCATTCAACACCGACGCAAAGCAGCTTAACACAATGAAGACAAACATAAAGACTCTAATGCTTGGAAATTCTCTCACTCATGGATTGGGGGCAGGAGGCTACCCTGATGTAGGGGAGAAAGCTGCTGAGATGTCAAGGATGGACATAGAGCTGCTGCTAAGGGACATGAACATGACCTTCCTCTGCGCAGGAATGGGAGGAGGGACAGGAACAGGGGCTGCTCCAATAGTAGGAAGAGTCGCAAAGGATGCAGGTTCTATAGTCGTCGGCATAGTAACAATACCTTTCTCTCTTGAGAGAGTCAGACTTGATACTGCACGAAAGGGGATAGACAAGCTCAAGAACAATGTCGACACACTGATAGTGATAGACAACCAGAAACTGGTACAGCTATATCCAAATCTTCCCATAGAGAAGACCTTCGCACTTGCAGATGAGATAACTGCAAAAGCAGTACGTGGAATAACAGAAGCGATAACCCAACCAAGCCTGATAAATACGGATTATGCTGATGTAAGATCTATAATGACAGGTGGAGGGATGGCAGTAATAAGCGTAGGATCAGCTTCCGGCGCACACCGCGTAGAGGAAGTGGTGCAGAACACCCTGAAGAACAAACTTCTTGATGTTGACTACAGCGACGCTACTGGCGTTCTTCTGCACATAACAGGAGGCAAAAGCCTCACTCTCGGAGAGGCTAACCAGATAGGCACAAAACTGACAGAGAGGTCTGCCCCGAATGCAAACGTCATATGGGGCGCAAGGCTGGACCCTGAATACGGGGACATGATCGAGGTAATAGCGATATTCACAGGAGTGAGAGGCTCCTCTGTTGTAGGAAAGGATGAGCCAAGACAGAATGACATAGGCCTTGACATAATATGATAAAAACAGTCAGCATCCATGTGCATCGTGTGGTTAAAGCATACTGCAAAGCAATCAAACTGCAGCTATGCCCTTGAACCTTACGAGCTGCATTCCAGCATCATCTCCCGAATTGAATATCTCTATCTTCACTCCATGAGCATCTGCGATATCTAGGACTTTCTTAACCTCTTTCTCATTGAGTACATCGTCATTAACCATTACCAGTTTAATCTCATTTATCCTGCTCTCTATATTGTCAGCGCCATAGACCGATCTTCCTGATACCAGTCCGCTAAGGAACATGTTAAGATACCAGAATTCCTTCTTAACGCGCTCGTTCTCAAGCAGCTTTGCAACTGCCTCGCTCTGCATTATCTCCCTTATTCCTGAGCGCTCAGCATCGCTTGCCTGTACATAAGATACTCTCTTATCGATGCTCTTCCTATTGCCGTCCATATACTTCTTCATGTCCTCTTTGGTGAAGCCAGGCCCTCCTATTACCACTACGTCTACGAGCATATTATTTACAGTGCTTATTACAGAATCGAAGAAAGCCTCCTTCTGCTTCTTATACTCCTTCTCATTCATCTTCTTGCTGAGCTTGCTGTATATCTCGGAGAAGATGTCTATACCGTATCCTTTTATGTATGCGAAGGATGCCTTTTCCTCATCCATTGCAACTATCCCAAGCCTGGCCTTCTTCGCTTCAGCCACAGCCTCCTTGAGCCTTCTCATTATGTACTCCTTCCACTCCTCCTTATGCACAGAGATTACATCCCTGGGCTCTATGTTAAGTGTGTGGTAGCTGCCCATGCTTATGAATTCGAGCGGGCTTCCATCTATTATCTTGCCTGAAACCCTCAGCCTGAAGGCGCTCCTGTCTATCTCCGCTTTTTCCACAGCTATCTTTACCCGTATCTCCTTCTGCTCCCCTTTGTCCCCTTCGCTAGGCCTGAACCTTCGGGTGCTCTTTCCCTCTACCTCATCTCCCTGGTTTATAACTACTGCAAGCAGGTACAAGTCGTCAAAACTCTCCGGTTCAAGACGCATGACATTAGATATGTTGTTGAATCCGAGTATCTTCATAGAGCATCAAAGAGAATTGAATCCAAATTAATAATAATTCATATATTATCAATAAGCTTCTTCAGCTCCTCAGATGTAGAGAAGCTCTTATGGCTCGAAGCCTTGCGTAGTCTGTTCATCGCTGCATATCCAAGGCCTTTTCCATCGAACTGCTCTACCACTCCGAATTTTACTCCAACAGAGTCAAGCTCTATGAGTTTGTCAAATAGCCTGTGCACCCGAATGCGCAGGCTTTTAGATGGGCCCAGAGAGATGCATCTTACTCCTGTGCCTTTAAACATATTGCAACTCTCTTCAGAGCCTATGAATGCAGCACTCCTTCCGAAAGGCCTTACTAAGCTATAAACAGCTCTTCTGTCGCCGGTATAAACGAACAAAGGTGTGCTAGGGGCATAATGCCTGTACTTTGTGCCCGGGCTTATCACTCTCTTCGCACTCGCTGTTCCCTCAGCAAGCCTGCCAAGGACCGGTTTCCTTCCAAAAGCCCTTTCTATCTGTTCCGGCGTGAATGCGCCTGGCCTGAGTATCCTGAAGCTCCTAAGATCAAGTATCGTCGACTCTATCCCATAATCGGCCTCTCCTCCGTCTATTATCATCGCAACCTTTCCTCTGAAGTATCCGATCGCATGCTCCCCTTTTGTCGATGAAGGTTTTGTCGAGATGTTGGCGCTCGGTGCAGCTATCGGCACCCCTGCCTTTTTAATAATCGACCTTATCACCCTGCCCTTGGGACACCTTATAGCGACGCTATCCAGGCCTGCAGTTACCGTCTCAGGCAGGATTCCTTTGCCCTTTACTATCACGGTAAGAGGACCGGGCCATATTCTGCTCAGTGCTTTTGCATGCTCTCTGCTGAAACTACCAAGCTTCATGGTATCCTCTACACTGTACACATGTACGATAAGAGGATTGTCAGAAGCCCTGCCCTTCACCTTGTATATATTCCTGCATGCTTTCTCGTTAAATGCATCTGCCCCTATCCCATATACTGTCTCTGTGGGAAAGACGACAAGCCTGCCATTAAGTATCGCTTCAGCTGCAGCATCTATTGTTCTCTGAGATGGTCTTTTAGGATCAGTCTTAAAGACCAGTGTCTCCATGCGCTCAGCCTTTGAACAGCCTGTCGTTTATGAAGTTGCCTGCTATCGTCGATGGATTTACAACGACGGCTCTATTGCCTGCAACTATCTTCAGATGATGCTCTGCATCCTTATTCGGAGCCACCACTATTATCTCTGCATTCCCTGCAAGCTCCTTCACACTTACAAGAGCATAAAGCGAGGTGGAGTTGTCTGAAACATCTATCACTACTGCCTTTGCCTTATCCAGATTCATCTCGTGCATATCTCCATCCGAGGAGAGATCCGCCTGGAAGGCCATGTATCCGTATTTCTTGAGCCTTTCAAGGCTCTCTGTGGATTTCACTATGATTATGAATCTCTCTCCAATCTCTAAGAGCTTGTTTGCTATGTAAAGGTTCGTAGGTCCGTCTCCTATGAGCACCATGTGTTTGTTAAGGGCTCTTCTTTCAAAGGAAGATATCCTGCCGCTTATTCTCTCTATTCTCCTGTTCATGAATTCACCTGAAAAGGTTGTGATCGCTGAAATGAATGTACCTAATCCAACAATTATCAAAGTTATTACAAATATCTTTGCTATGGGGCTTACCGGATAGAAGTCTCCATATCCAACTGTGCTGAGCGTTATTACTGTGAAGTAAAGCGCATTCAAAGGCGTCGCCACATTCTGGTTGAAGCCTCCGTTGCTGCCTATGAAATAGGTGCCGACAACTCCATAGACAATCACGGAAAAGACTACTATTGCATACGCAACTACTTTTGTGTTATATCGCATCAATACCAGTCTTTATGATTAGTTGAATAAAGAGGAATACTCTGCATGTTAATAAATACCTTATGCTGCCTTCTTTGGCTTCTGCCTCATCCTCTCCCTAAAAGAGACCAGCTTGCCTAGTATCGCAGAATTGCCCTTTGCAAGCTCCTTGCCGAATTCTACAAAGCCCCTGTTTACATAATCACGAAAAAAATTCTCCAGCTCCTCTATCTCCTTCTTTTCAAGCTTGAAATCGAGCACCTTTGCATTTTCGCGCATGTGCTCCAGCCTGCCTGCCTTAGGTATCGCTATCGTATTATCCTTCGATGCCACCCAGTTAAGCGCTACCTGCGCTGCGCTCTTTCCATGCCTCTCCCCAATAACCCTGAGGAGATCCATGTTACCATGGCTCTTTGCCAGCAGGCTTCCCCGTGCAAGCGGGCTATAAGCTATTATCGTTATGCCTTCCTTATTGCAGAACTTTGCAAGCTCCCTCTCTATCTCCCTCGCTGCAAGGCTGTACTGGACCTGATTTGAAACGATCTCATTATTCTTAAGGCAAGCATTCGCCTCATTTATATCCTCTATGCTGAAGTTGCTCACCCCTATGTAGCGTATCTTCCCCTCCTTCACCAGCTCCTCCATGGCCTTCATAGTCTCGCTTATCGGCACTCTTCTATTGGGCCAGTGCAGCTGATACAGGTCTATCTGTTTTACTCCGAGGCGCTTAAGGCTCTCATTGCAGGCTTTTTTCACATCTGCATATCTGAAGTGCTCAGGAGAGACCTTTGTCGCAAGGAAGACCTCTTCGCCCTTTATAGCCTCTCCCACTATGCCCTCTGTATGGTACATCTCAGCAGTGTCTATGAAGCGCATGCCAAGATGCATGCCTTCCTTGAGCGACTCTACTGCAGCAGCATGGTCGCTGCCAAGCTGCCATGTGCCAATGCCCAGTGCAGGCACTCTCTCTCCTGTCCTTCCAAGCTCTCTTTCTTCCATCCCATTCAAAAGAGTAATAAGGATTAAAAGTTTAATAACTATGCTTAATCATGGATTACAAGAATATGGAAGATGCGTACTTCAGCTCAAGCCTCGGAAGGATATATTACAAGCACTCCGGCTATGAGTCATCCGAATCCAAAGATACTCTGATCCTACTTCATGGTTTCGGAGCAAGTTCGCTATCATGGTCAAGATTCATAGAAAAAATTCCAGATTCATTGAATATAATAGCACCTGATCTTCTTGGCCACGGAAAATCAGACGCTCCCAAGATAGATTACACCATCAATAATCAGGCAAAGACAGTAGATGAATTAATATCAGGATTAAAAGGCAGAAGAATCATAATCATGGGCCATTCGTATGGCGGATGGATAGCCGCAACCCTTGCAATCAACGGCAGGTGCGATAATCTCATACTTGAGGATTCTGCAGGAATGGACAGATTCGATGATGAGCGTCTTGCGGCAGACCCTGACTTCAGGGAGAAGCTGATAAAAGAAGCGCTTGTGACAAATCCGAATGAGCATGTGCTGAGGAGCATAGTCTATTCAAGAATCGAGAACGACTACCTGAACAAAGACAGGCTATCAAAGATAAAGGTGCAGACGCTGATAATCTGGGGAGAGCAGGATATGATGATACCTGTAAAGTTTGCATACTCCCTAAACAGCTGCATAAGCGGCAGTGAACTGTATGTAATCAATGGAGCAAGGCACACCCCTCATTATACGAACCCGCAAGAAGCAGCGGACAAGGTTCTCTCGTTCCTTGCCCAAAGCAAAAAGATATTATAAAATAAAACAAAATAACCTTAGATGGCAGACTCACTCGTCGAAATCTGAATCGTCGTCAAATTCCTCGTCATCGAAGTCTTCGCTATCTTCATCTTCCTCTTCTTCGTCCAATTCCTCTTCGTCTTCGTCTTTCTTTGCCATACTGTCACCTTTCAGTCTCATGTATAATAAAAACTTATTTAAACATATCTGATATTCCAAGGTTTTATCCTTATTCAGGAACAAAACCTACCCATATAATAGGCTTTGCGCCACCTTTTTAAGCTCTACTTATTCATATAAGATGAGATGGGCTCTTGGCGCAGTGGTAGCGCGCCCGCTTTGCATGTAAACTTCTTCAAAGAAGTTTAATCAGGAACCAAAAAAGCGGAAGGTCGCGGGTTCGAATCCCGCAGAGTCCATTACTCTCCATGAGCGATGTACTTAGGCATAATGGCATATATTTTTGCTTTTTAATGTAATTATGAAATCAAGGCAGGGTTCCATAACGACAACAGGTGTATGATTGAAAGATGGTTACGAACGTTATTATAAAGGTTCAGGTGTCGGGCAACAACATCCATCGAAAAGCATGAATAATTTAAGCACTTTTTTCAAGGAAAAAGGTGTAAAACGGATTCTTGACTTTTATTGTGGTGCAGGTAGAAACTCCATATTCTTAGCAAAAAAGGGGTTCAAAATTTATGGTTTCGACAGATCGGAAATGGCAATACAAATGGCACTGACGAAACAGGTGCGTGCTAAAACCAAAGTAAAATTCAAATTATCAACGCTTAAGGGCAAGTTACCATATAAAGACAGCTTTTTTGACGCGGTAATCGCTGTTCGGGCTCTGTATCAGGCAAAAATGGCCGATATTGAAAAGTATGTAAAAGAAATTGATAGGATAACGAAAACCGGGGGATATTTTTATATTGAAAGTGATCAGCACTTTACATGGCAAAGAAAAAGAGCTTCCGGTCAGATTAAAACAAGGGAAAAAGGAACATACAGGCATGGTAGTCGCGGGGATTATTACCATTACTTTACAAAGACAGAACTTAAGAATCTATTCGGAGATTATAAAACAATAAGATTTTACTTTAAAAGCAGAAGGTTCTATATTTTACTTCAAAAACCAATCAAAAAATAAATAATCAGCTCAGACGCCGCATGGCTACTTCTCCAGTTACTTGTAAAAGCAGTAATATTATCTTTAAAAAGACCTGTATGTGAATTCTACGCAATCAGCTTTCTACGTTCATTCTTTTCCTCTGAATTCCTCATACTCCTCCTCAATGTACCCATCAGAGGCGGATCTGCATCATAATTTCCTCTCTTCAATGCCTGCGTTACACGTAATCTGTCAGTACCTGGAACATACGGGGACGTTGAGTGATAAGAAAGACAAAGGTCAACCGCTCTACTGTCCCTCAACTCACCTTCAGTTCTTAAATGCATAACAACATCAATCACAGCAAGATACCTCTTTGCAGAATATCCTGCTAACTTGGGATTTTTCATTATCTTTTCCTTTACAGTACCCTCATCAAGACCTACTATCCTCCCAATCCTACTTAGTTTTCTCATTACACGCTCATGATCCAAACTTGCAAACTGCGGATGTTTAAACACAACTCTTCCTACCTCCTCCTTACTCCATCCATACACATCCCTAATCTCATCAACCACACGCTGATGATCCAGCCCTGCAAACTGCGGAAACTTAAACACAGCTCTCCCTGCATCTTCCTTACTCCATCCATATACGTCCCTAATACCATTAACCACACGCTCATGATCCAAATATGCAAACGGCGGAAACTTAAACACAATTCTCCCTATATCTTCCTTACTCCATCCATATGTGTCCTTAATTCCATCAACCACGCGCTGATGATCATAACTTGCAAACGCCGGAAACTTAAACACAACTCCCCCTACTTCTTCCTTACTCCATCCATACACATTCCTAATCTCATCAACCTTACGCTGATGATTCAAACTTGCAAACCGCGGAAACTTAGTAATAGCATCCCTGACACTATCAGTATCTGTATCATATACTGCTGCAATAAGATTTATCCTTTCAAGTATCTCTTCAGAACTTTTTTTTGAGTTGTGGAAATTTTGCCTAAAGTATTCATTATCAGCCAACTCTTCTGCAGCTTCTTTATTAAAACCTGCTTCTATTAATGTCGTTTGGAAGGTCATAACTAATTTACTCATATTTTGATATATAAACGCTTTCAGATACTTTTATAAATAAAAATCAGAAAATGCTGGTCCTAAGATGTTGGTCCATTAGGCAAGAAGAGCTGTTTCTTCATGCGGTTATTTTGTTGCTTTTAGGTTTGCAGGTTTGCAGTTCCTATCACTACATAAGTTGCAGGAACTCCTCCAGACGTGGTGCATCCATTACCTATGTACAATATCCCAGAATTCACATAGCATGCCCAGATCGTACCGGCCGTTGATGAAGCTGTTCCATTGACAGGTATGCGCACATTCACGGAAGAGCCTGAAGCAAGTGATGGGCCTACATTGTCTGAAGAATCATTAGGCGTATAGAATGTTATGTGTGGTATGCCGCCGCTTAGTGCAGTGCCCTGTGGAGCAAAGCCAACTCCGAAGCTTGACCATAGCTGGCCTGTCTCCTGTCCTATGTCTGCGCTAATATAGGAAACATTGGAAGCCGAATTGGAGTATGTTGCATTTGCGCATGTAAAGTACTTTGCAGCCGTGCAGCCATACTGCGAGGTTGAGACGATAGAATTGTTAGACAAAGGAACAGTTGTGCTCTGGTAAATAGTTGTCGGAGCGCTAGCGTTAGATACAGAGGAGCTCGGAGCAGCTGCATGCGTGCCAAGTCCTGTAATGTAAAATACTGCTACTATTATTACTGCTAATAACACCACTGCCGCTGCAACATATCTTATGCTATCCATAATCTCCCTATTTTGTATGTTTATATTTCTCTTTACGCTAGATATAAATCTTTGTATCTCTGTCCACTCTAATAACTATGAGCTCTGTTTCTGCCATCCTCTGCTGGCATAAGACAACGTCAGCTTCAAAGCCCAAGCATAAGATATAAATTCCGCAGAGTGCCTTCTATTCTATGATAAAATGGTAGGAGAGAGAACAAGATGCTCATGGTCTGCTTCCGATCCGTTGTATATTAGGTACCATGATGAGGAGTGGGGCGTCCCTGTGCATGATGACAGAAAGATATTCGAATTCCTTGTTCTAGAAGGTGCCCAGGCAGGACTCAGCTGGCTCACGGTCTTAAAAAAGAGGGAGAATTACAGGAAGGCATTTGACGGATTCGATTATAAGAAGATAGCAAAGTACGACAGTAAAAAGATAAGCAAGCTTTTGGAAGACCCTGGAATAATAAGGAACAGGTTAAAGGTCAATTCGGTAGTTAACAATGCAAAGGCTTTCATTGAGGTGCAGAAAGAATTTGGCACTTTTGATTCTTACATATGGCATTTCGTAGATGATAAGCCGATAAAGAACAAGTGGAAGAGCATAAAGCAGATACCTGCCCATACTAGGGAGTCTGATCTTCTGAGCAGAGATCTGTTAAAGAGAGGTTTCAGATTCGTCGGTACTACAATCTGCTATTCGCACATGCAGGCAACAGGCATGGTCAATGACCATATAATATCGTGCTTCAGGTATAAGCAGCTGTGAAGAGTATGGCAAGGCAAAGATGGTGGATAAACAGCAATGTGCTTCTTATAAGCATGTCTGCCTTCTTCGCAGACATGGGCTATCAGGCGATACTCGCAGGCTTCCCTGTCTTCCTCGTGCTTGTGCTCCACGCACCTGCATATTATCTGGGAATCGCATACGCTTTAGCATACGGCATAGGAGCGCTCTTCAGCACAGCCGGAGGCATACTCGGAGACAGACTCGGAAGAAAGAAGGTTGCAATC
>JAJYED010000020.1 GCA_021790305.1 Microcaldota archaeon | reverse complement strand
GCTCAGGGAGGTAGGAGTTACAGTCTACGGACCTCTTGAAGACCAGATTGAGAGAAGAGGCGGAGCAGTATCCTTCAAGGTAAGCGGGGCACACCCTCATGATGTAGCACAGATATTCGACAGCGAGAATATAGCCATAAGGGCAGGGCACCACTGCGCTATGCCTCTCGTTAACCAGATACTTAACGAGGATTCTGTCTCAAGGATGAGCTTCTATATTTACAATAAGAAAGATGACGTAGATGCTGCGATAGACGCGCTGGCAAAGGTAAAGAAGGTCCTGAAGATACACTAACCTTTCCTCTTCAGCGCAAGCGCAACAATGTCCTCGAAAAAGATGTGAACCTTTTCTGAATCTACAATCATGAGACCATTTGCATCTATGAAGTCGTGCAGGTTTTTGCTCTCTGCAAGTGAGCTCTCCACAATTATTATAATGCCATTGTTGTTTAAGTGCGCTGCTGCCTGTTCTATGAAGAGCTTCGTAATTTCTATGCCGGTAGGTCCGCCGCTCCACCAGTTCTTTCCTGATTTTACTTCATCGTCATCTGGCAGATAAGGAGGATTGAATATTATTATGTCGAAATTGCCCTTTATTTTATCGAAGAGATCGCTCTTGATGAAGGTACACTTTCCCTCTACTCCGTTTAATCCTGCATTCTCCTTTGCACACTCGAGAGCTTCTTCTGATATGTCTGAAAGTGTGACATGAGAGACTCGTTTATCCAGAGCGGCTATAATTCCGAGAGTTCCTGTCCCCGTACCTGTCTCCGCTACCTCTAATCTATCTCCGTTAATATTCCTCAGGAGTATTTCTGCGGCAAGAAGAGTATCTTCAGCTGGTTCGTATACACCCTTTCTCTCCTCTATCTTGGCTCCTTTTACTTCATGCATCTATTGCACCTTTTCTTCAAGGAAAAGCTTACGCTGAGCAGTATCATTTAACGGCGGCTTTTTCAGCTGCTGGAGCTTCAAGTATCGGCTTGTATGAGATGAATACACCTGCAGTGAATATCAGGTTTGTTATCAGTATCACCATGAAGATAGAATCGGTAAATCCTTGCACATATACTCCTGAAGTAAGTATATATATTGCAATTATGGCAGGGGAGAGACCTCTCGCTATGTTGAAGTATGCGACGCCGCGTTCCACCTTCTGAGTCTCCGGATCTTTTGAGAATACCTTTGATAATATAGGCATTGCAATTATCCTTGACAGGATTATTAATGCAGTTACAGCTATGCCCAGTCCTATTATGTTGAATGTTACAGTAGAGAGATTAAACAGTAAACCTATGTATACGAAGAAGAAGGTGCTTACGAAGAAGACAATTTCACGCTGGTACTCTCGCGTATGGTCCACATAGTCATTTACAGAGAAATACTTTTGGACAAAGCTCTCCTCCTCCCCTTCCTTTGCCTTGTTTATCGAGCCTATGTTGGCAAATACAATTCCAAATATGAATACAGCTATGGCTGTGTTAAGCCCGAACTGGGCAGATACTCCATATGTTGCTATTACCATCGCTATGGTAAGCATCCAGCTGTAGTTCTTGCTCGCTTCTGGGAACCTGTTCAGTATATAGAGCCAGAATAAAGCTGAGACTACACCGAGGGATGCTGCACCCATTAGCTGGTAGAATATCGTAGGGCCAAGGGCAGCGGCTATTGCAGATTGAGCGCTTGGAATCACATATATGCTTATCAGCACCAATGGCACTACAAGCTCAAGTATATCGGAGAAGACTCCTTCGTATACTATGAAGGTGCGCAGGTTCTCAGGAGCCTTCATGTTTTTTGCAAGGGTAGGGGCAGTTATTGAGCTTGGCCCCGATACTGCAAAACTGAATATAATCGCAATAGGCCATGACCAGCCCATTATATAGTATACAAATAGGCCAACTGCAGCGCCTATTATTATCTGCGTTAGCAGGACGAACTGGGTAGATGCCAATATGACCTTGCTGAGAGTCTTTATACGCATGTTCATCCCTATATCGAACAGGACGAACGCTATGGCTATCGCAGTTATATAGGGGTTAAGTTCGGTTATTATGCTGCTTGATCCCACATTTACAAGGCCGAAGACAGGGCCTATTAACAGCCCTATTAGCATTAAGGGAAGCACGCTGGTTATCTTTATCTTGTCAAAAAGCGCATTTATGGCAAACCCTAGGAAGGATATGCCTGCTATGAATATGAATGCCAACCCTATTGAAAACATGATAATCTTGAGATTATGTTATGGCTATATACCGAACCTAACTAATAAATAGTTTCTCTATTTCCATCTTGTATTTTTTACTTACTCAGGCATAATAGCAACATTTTAATATCTTGATTGCAACACTTAACATTAGTAAAATTAGGTGTAAATATGTTTATTAGTAAGGTTGGAATTGTATTTAGCATTGCTGTTCTTGCAGTAGTTATGCTGCCATTCGTAGTCCATGCAGGTCTTGTTGGTGGAGGTACTAGCACTACGAGCACAACAAGTACGGTCCCTACTACTTCCATTAATAATTCTACTTCAATTTCTTCCAGCACATCTACTTCAACTTCCACATCAACTTCCACAAGCACATCCGTTTCTACAAGTACATCTACATCTACCAGTACATCAACTTCAACAAGCACATCAACTTCCACATCTACATCCACTTCATCAACGTCTTCAAGTACATCTACTTCAACAAGCACCTCCACTTCCAGCTCAACATCTTCAAGCACTTCAACATCAACGTCTCTTTCAACCACTGCTCCAACAACAACGATTCAGCAGTGCAACACAACTGACAATGACACCCAGCACCAGGGATACGGATGGGGCTGGAGCTATTGGGGATGGGGCAATTGGAACTACAATAACTGGAATACAAGCTCTGCAAACTCAACATGGTCTGGAAATTGGACGGATAATTCAACAGGGAATTATTCTAAGTATATAAATATGTTAGGAGGAACGTGGGGAGGTAATTTTGTATTTGCACCGCTCAATACCTGGATGTGGTACAACCATATGAACAATAACCAGGGTATGAATCATCACCATGATGACTGTGATGACAACGCGGATTCCCATGGCGACTATGAGGCAAGCACTCACAGCCAGCATTGGAAAGGAACAGGAGGCAACGGGGACGACAAAAACAATGGCAACTATGGTTGCTGCGGAGGAAACAACTCTGATTGAGTAGGTTGCGGTTCTTGCTTTTACCTATGTTTAAGATAGTAAGGATTAGAAGAGCATGCCAGATGCAACTTCATTTATTTTCAATATGCTTTTCTTTTAGCTAACCTCTCAAAAATGCATTAAGAGTCTGCTACTTTTTACCGTCCTTTGCTCCCCACCAGGCGATCTTCTCGAAGAAGCCTCTTCTCTTTGACTTCGCCACACTGTTTTCAGTATCTCCAGCTTTAAGGCCATATACCCTTGCAATCTGATCTATGGCTGCAGCGAAAGGCGAGCCTCTGTCTATCAGGTAGACGGGCTTTTGCTTTGACAGGCTTTCAGGCACTATCTTGTCCTCAGGTATAGAGACGAAAGCAACATCTCCGAACATCTTTTCAGTATCCTCCTTGCTCATTTCAAATTTGCTGTATCCTGATCTGTTGATTACAAGTCTGCGTGAGACCTTGAGCTTCTCGCAGTATGCCGCAAGCTTTGCGCTGCTTGCAATTGATGGAGAATCTGGAGTAGACACTATTATAACATCGTTAAGATATCTTGCTATTGCGCTTGGAAACATACCTGGCTTTGTATCAAGTATTATGAAATCATATGGCTGCTTTACAAGCTGCGAGTAGAATTTTACAAGCTGCTCTGGCTTGAAGGTCATGGATTCATCAGCAGGAGAGCCCAGTATTATTGCAAGGTCTATGTTCTGGTATACAAAGAGCGAATTCTCTATCTCTGCCTTTCCTGTGACTATCTCCTTGAATCCATTGCCGACTCCCTGTATTCCCAGATGCTCCATTATGCTAAATGAGTCTACATCGGTATCTACTAGAAGAACTTTATAATCCTGATATATAAGTGCAGCAGCAAGATTTATCGCAACTGTCGTCTTTCCAACTCCGCCCTTCTGCGATGCTACCATTATAACGAATGGTTTCTTGTCCATATAACCAGTATTAAATTTCTGACAAACATTATAAACATATGCGTATGTTTTCAGGCGTAGGATAATAAATAATAATCTGCGCCGATACTTTAAACTCTGATGGTTATATGAAGATAATAGTAGCTTCTACGAACACGGTAAAGGTATCTGCTGTCAGGGAAGCTCTTGGCGATTATCCTGTATTGAAAGAGGCAGACATAGTTGGGATTGCAGTGGATACTGGAGTCTCCGAGCAACCAAAATCGTTGGAAGAGACAGTGCAGGGAGCCGTTAATAGAGCGGAAGCGGCATTCAATGGCTGTGATTACAGCATAGGCATAGAATCCGGTCTGATGAAGGTTCCGCACACAAAGAGCGGGAGTATGGATTTCTGCGCCTGCTCCATATATGATGGGAAGACGCATAGCCTTGGGCTTTCATGTGCATTCGAGTTTCCCAAAAAGGTAACAGATATGATAAATGAGCTTGGGATAACGGCAAATGATGCCTTCTACAAAGTAGGCCTTACAGATAATAAGAAGCTTGGTTCTGCCGAGGGTGCGATTGGCCTGCTGACAAAGGGAAGAGTCACAAGAAAGGATTATACGAAGCAGGCCGTGCATATGGCGCTCATACATCTGGAGAATAAGGGGCTCTACTGATTGCGTTGCATTTATTAAGCAGTTCAGATTGTATTATCTTGCGGTCCTATCATGAAGGTATTTTTCGTAAGGCACGGGCACAGTGTGCTGAATGGAAAGGGAATACATCAGGCTCCTGATACCAAGCTGTCTGAGACGGGCATCAAACAGGCAGAGGCGATAGCCGAGAGGTTCGTAGGAGTAGATGTAGATGTGATACTTTCAAGCAGGTATGAGCGTGCAGCGCATACTGCAAGGATAATATCAAAAAGAATAGACAGGCCAGTCGTTTATACTGCTCTTTTGAACGAATTCAAGAATCCTTCGGAGATTGAGGGAAAGAAGAACGATTCTGCTTACTCCATGAAAGTGAAGAAAGCATATAAGGAGCACTCAAATGATCCCGGATGGCACTACTCTGATGAAGAGAACACGTTTGACAGGATAGCAAGGGGCAGGAAGGTAGTCAGGTACATTGAAGATAGGAAGGAGGAACATGTGCTGGTTTGCACACATAGCGGGCTCATAAGAATGATACTCGCAGTAGGGCTTTTCGGAGATTCTCTTAATCCAGAGAATTTTGATAAGGTTGTGAAGTTCATGCGTACCGAGAATACCGGTATAACGGAGTGTGAGATACGGCCTGACGGCAGATGGCAGCTCATTACCTTCAATGACTTTGTCCATCTAAAATGATTTTAATTGTTTCCTAGTAAATCTACTTGGAGATTTAATTGGTCGACCTTAATAAGGAGAAGTTAAAAAGCCTGGAGAAGGCGGAATTCTACAAGCGCATGCTTGACAGGCTTGCGTATGTGTCGCTTTTTGCAGACGTATCTATAGCAATTGCAACGCTGGTCTCTTTGAATGCATACTCTTCCAATATAGATTATGTTATAAAATGGCTCAACTATGGCCTTACACTCATAGTGATAATGACTGTTATAGTCTTTGTTATATTCGTCTTCGCTTCCAACTACCACAAACGCATAATACGCCTAATACGCGATACCGGGCATTATGCAGTCTCTTCGGTGAAGAGGAATAGGAAATAGTTCTTCACTTAAGGTCAAACTCCTTCTTTATCTTCCCCACTTTAGGTCTTATCACAAGCATGCAGTAAGGCTGAAGGGGATTTAGCTTGTAGTAGTCCTTATGGTAGTCCTCTGCAGGATAAAATTTCTCCAGCTTTCTTACTTCGGTCACTATCTTTTTCTCATGGTTCTTCTGTTCTTCCTTGATGCACTTTTCTATCACAGACTTTTGCTCTGCATCGTTGTAGAATACGGCAGACCTGTACTGCGATCCTGCATCTGCCCCTTGCTTGTCCTTAGATGTCGGATCGTGCATCTTGAAGAATACTTCCATTATGGTATCGAGCTTTATCTTAGCAGTGTCATAGACTATCTTTGCCACCTCTATGTGGCCGGTGTGCCCATAGCATACCTGCTCATACGTGGGGTTTTCAGTTGTGCCTCCAGCATATCCTACAGTTATGCTCTTTATCCCGGGAAACATCTTGAATACAGCTTCTGTGCACCAGAAACAGCCTGCGCCGAGTACGATGCTCTCTTCTGCCATACTTTAAGATTATCTGGAAGAGAATAAATAACATATACCAAGATGTGAGGGAAGCGTGCTCTTCGTTTCTTTCTTGTTTACTGCTTCTTTGATCTGTTTTTCTTGTCAGTGGCGATATGAGGCTTTTGCTGTTCTGCATTGTTGTTTGCAGCTCTATCCTCTTTGCCTCTTACAAAGGAGATTGCACCGGCTATTGCAAGTATGAATATCATCGCTACGAACGAGTAGCGCATGCCGGTGATGAAGGCTCCGGCTATGCTTCCGGATATGGTGGATGTGCCTACGAATATCTCAAAGGCCTGGGCGCGCGGAATCGATAGCGCAGCGACTACGAAGACGACTATGAAGCTGCCCATCATGCCCATTGTTGAGAAGAGCCTCGACAGGCCGGAAGCGATTCCGAACCGCCTCTGTTCAGCATGCGCCATTATGGCGCTGCTGTTTGCAGGCCAGAACATGGCCCCACCTACTCCCATTATCAGCGAACCGAGTATTATCAGGTAGATGGTGGTGTTCTGAGCTATGAATAAATATACGACAACTCCAAGAAGCTGTAGCACTATTCCAAGAGTTGCGACTATCCTTGCGCCGTGCTTGTCCGATAGCCTGCCCATGTAAGGGGCAACTATGCCGCTTATTACATAACCAGGCACAAGAAGTAGGGAGGCGTAGAATGGGGTGAAGCCCCTTACTCCCTGCATATACATTATAAGCATGAATACCACTCCTAGGAAGCCCAGTCCCTGCAGAAGTGCTGCAAGCACAGAGTTCCTGAATACCTTGTTGTCAAACATATCGAATGGTATTGTGGGGCTCTCCGCTCTTTTCTCTATGAAGTAGAATGCGATAATTAGCAATATCCCTACCAGTACCGATGCGATATTGGCAAGGTTAGTTCCAGTAGATGCAAAACCTATCCCGCCGTAGAGCAGCAGGGAAAGAGAGAGTGCCAAGGTCACCATGCCTGCGATGTCAAGCTTTGCTGCGAAGATCTGCTTGTCCTTGATGTACTTGACTCCCAGGATCAAGGCAGCTATTCCAATCGGTACGTTTATGAAAAATATGTACTGCCATCCTATAAAGGTCGTTATTACGCCACCGAGGACTATGCCTAGTATCGCCCCGACGTTGTATGCCATTGCGGTGAAGCCGAATGCCCTTCCTATCCTGTGCCTTTCAAAGGTATCTGCTATTATGGCTCCGCTCGTAGCTGAGACCATAGCTCCTCCGAGGCCTTGTATAGCCCTAAAGACGATTAGGAGTATGTCTGTCGGGGCTATGCCACAGAGAAATGAGGATATTGTGAATACAACCAAGCCTGCTATGAAGACCCTGCTCCTGCCGAACATGTCTCCAACCTTTCCGAATTGAGTTGTTGCTACTGCGCTGACAAGCATGTAGATTAGTATTACCCATATTATCGTTGCGAGATTTGAATGCAGTGAACTCACTATTGCAGGGAATGCAAGAAGCACTATTGTAGAGTCTATAGCTGCCATGAGCACAGCTATCAGTATAACTCCTAGTATTATATTCTCGTGAACAGGTTTTTTCTCAGATATAGGATTGACGCTTTTCTCAGCCATCATATCAACATAAATGCCCATTATATACAGTAAGTGCTTGGTAAATAGGACACCCTACATAGTTTACACATTATCTATTTAAATTGATACAGGATAAGGACCTGCTTTGCTGCCAATCATCCCTTGTGTTTATCATTCGAAGCAGGTATGAACTTCATAGATATTGAATTTACGCAGTATCTTGTATTCCTTTGAGTAAGCCCTTCTCCCATGAATACGTGTCCCAGGTGCGCTCCGCATCTTGCACACTCTATCTCCGTCCTCCTTCCGTCAGGATCAGGCAGCCTTTTCACAGCTCCAGGAATCTCCTTGTCGAAGCTCGGCCAGCCGCAGTGCGCATCGAACTTATCATCTGATCTGTAAAGCGGAGCTTCGCAGCGCCTGCAGACGTATGTGCCCTTTTCGTAGAAGTCATCATACTCTCCTGAGAAAGGGCGTTCGGTGCCCTTATGCACCATTACCTTCTCTTCCTCCTTTGTTAACTTGTTGAGTTTCATCTTTAGTTCGCCTCTGGCCTTGCATTTATATCGCTCTCCTTGACATTGCCATCTTCGTCAAATAGGAAAGAAGCTGTGATATAATTGCCTCTCAATGCGTCTGGAAGCCAGTACTTATCATCAGACCACATGCTATCTAATGGAATATCGCCAATTCTGAACCATTTGGGCTTCATCTCCTCACTCTCCTTGGGCTCGCCCTCCCATGAATCGGCTATGAATACATGCACCTCCTGGTTGAATTTATCGTTATCCTTTCCGCCGAAATAAAATCTTATGATGCCTGTTTTCCTGAATGACTTGAGATCGACAGCTATCTCCTCTCTTGTCTCTCTCAGTAATGCATCTTCGACTGATTCCCCTTCGGCAAGCTTGCCCCCTACTCCGTTCCATTTGCCTACGCCGAAGCCCCTCTTTTTCATTGCTATTAGGACCATGCCGTCTTTGTCAACAAGATAGCACAGTGTTACCTTCCGCAGGTGCGGATACGCCCTCTCATAATCAGAGAGTTTATTCAGCTCCATAAATATCTACACATATCATGAGAGAGTTGCATGGTTGCACTTTGAGCAGTACTGCTCCTCCTTCTTCGTCGTATGGTTGTACTCTGTAGCACGCCATATATCCTTGCAGTAGCAACTGCACCCTATCATAGTTTGACAGACTTTGCACATTGGATCGCCTCTAATATTATACATAACGTTTTAATAAAATTCCCTGTATAAAGCAATACATCATGGTGATATTGTGCTTAGAGTAGAGTATATTAAGGATATGAAGCTGGAGCATGGAAGCAGGGCGAGGATAGGGGGGAGAGTGGTAAAGGTCAACGATCTCAAGAGCGCCAGGTTCGTATGGATCAGGGATATAACAGGATCAGCGCAGGTAACTATATTGAAGAACAGCATGGAGCCTGAACTGCTCAAGATTGCAGAGCAGCTAATGCCCAATGATTTTGTGATAATAGAAGGTACGGTGCCCAAGGAGATAAAGACGTCGCTCGGAAAGGAGCTCCTCCCTACGAAGATAGAGATAGTCAGCAAGACCAGTGGGCCTTCCCCGATAGACATTGAAGGTATAAATGAGAGCAGCGTTGACAAGAGGCTGAGCTGGAGGGCTCTTGACCTTAGGAACCAGAAGAATACTGCCGTCTTCCTTGTGCAGTCAAAGCTGATGGAAGGGATGCAGAGGTATCTTTATTCGCAGAAGTTCATGCAGACCTTCACTCCCAGCCTGATGGGCGCCTCCTCTGAAGGAGGTTCTGAGGTATTCCAGCTGAAGCATTTCGGCAAGAATGCCTTTCTGAGGCAGGATCCGCAGCTGCACAGGCAGCTTCTCATGGTAGCTGGCTTCGAGCGCGTCTATGAGATAGGGCCGAGCTGGAGGGCGGAGCTGAGCAATACGCCGATGCACCTTACAGAGCACAGGACATGCGCTGCTGAGATGTCATACATAGAGAGCGAGAAGGATGTCATGGAGCTTGAGGAAGGGCTGGTAAAGAGCGCAATGAAGACAGTTTCAGATGAATGCAAGGAGGAGCTGGCGCTGTTTGAAGCGGATATACGCATACCTGAGCACTTCCCCGTCCTGGAATTCCCTGGTGTATATGATATTCTTGAGGAGCTCGGCTTCAAGCCTAAAAGAGGGGAAGAGGATTACAACAAGCAGGGAGAAGCAGCCCTTGGAAAGTATGTAAAAGAGAGGTACAATTCGGATTTCTTCTTCGTGAACAGGTTCCCTTATGCGATAAAACCCTTCTACGTTATGCGCTTTGATGACGAGCCGCAGTGGGCCAGGAGCGTAGACCTTATGTACAAGGGGCTTGAGATAAGCAGCGGAGGGCAGAGGGAGCACAGGTATGAAAAGATAATAGAACAGGCAAAGGGCAAAGGCTTGAATGTCGATAACCTTAAGTGGTTCAGCGAATTCTTCAAGTACGGGGCTCCGCCACATGGGGGTTTCAGCATAGGCATAGAGAGGCTCACCATGAAGATACTGGGAATACAGAACATACGCGAAGCCGTTCTCTTCCCTAGGACTCCGGATCTTCTTGTACCTTAGGCAGAATTGTGCGATTTTTGCTGTTTTGGAGCTGCGTACCTGAGATGCCACTTTGGCATAGGCAGGTTTATATTGTTTGAAGTACATGTAATAGTGGGGATAGGGTGAACAGATGCCAGAAGATACACACACGGTCACGTATGATGCGAAGGATATAGAGAACGCAATAAACGAAGCAGTACATTTTTTGCCTAAACATTTTACTCCTAGGCACGAGCATAGCAAGAGATGCTACAGGGTTTTGCAGCACATACTCTATGATGATGAGTATACAGTGCTTGAAGCGAAGCAGAGCCTTGTCAAGTCTCTCTCTCCGATAAGGATAGTGGCCACAAATAAACGAATAATACTTGTCAATCCCTCATTCTCATCATTGTGGCTCGGTTATAACTTATTCACTCCGACCAGATACGAGGTAATTCCGTACAGCAATGTGGCAAATATAACACTGCTTACAGGCATCTCGTTTT
>JAJYED010000019.1 GCA_021790305.1 Microcaldota archaeon | reverse complement strand
TCATGCGCTGCCATAAGAGTGGTAGGCACGGCGAAGAACTTGAGCTTTTCACGGAAGTATTCGCATGCAGCGTAGCCTGCGACATCGAGCACTATCCCTCCGCCAAGGCCTATGACTCCGCTGTCAGCTGTGGCAAAGCCCAGCATCTCGTCCAGCACCCTGTCCTTCACCTCCCTTGCTTTTTGGAACTCTCCAGGATGGAAATCGATGAGCTTGCACTCTATCCCACGGCTCTCAATCTGCTTCTTTACAGAATCGCCATAGAGATTTTTCACATTGGTATCAGTGACTATCACAATTCTGTAGGGATCATGCTCTGCCACCATGCTACCAAGGTCCTGAATTGTGTCATAACCTATCAGTATCTTCGTCTCTTTTCCTGCAAAATGAAAGGATTTTACCTGCATATTAATGCACCTTGTTGGGCTTGTTATAGTGTATAAAAGAAAGAATTAAATATGTAGAACTTTAGCGTAAGATGCGGTGGAATGGACAGCAATGACGAAGAAGCCTTGGACGTAGATGTAAGAAATTATTCCAAGGCCCTATCAAAATTAGGCATATCAAAGTTTCTAAGCGCAAGCGCTGAAGAGAGGGACAGACTTACCGAAGATGAGATACTTAATACCGTATTCTATTCTAGCGTTATAGAAGGCAACAGACTGGATACTGATGCTGCAAAACTGCTTATCAACGGAGGTTTTGTTGAACTTCAAGGCAGATTGCCCGATTATATAGAGCTTTTGAACCATAAAAAGTTGTACGAGTATATAGCGGCTATGAAAAACAGCAGCATATCGTATTCTGAAGTTATAAGAGTCCATGACCTTTTGTTTGAAGGCATCATAGGCAGCCATAACGGTCCAAGGAATGCGATAAGCACGGTAGGATCTTACATAGCAGAAACACCGGAGAATATCAAAGATGGAATAGAACGGTCACTGCAGTTTCTGAACAGGCAGGCAGATTCCCAGACAGAGACATTTCTCGAGGCCCTGAATTTCCATATCAAATTTGTCTCAGTTCATCCTTTCGAAGATGGGAATGGACGAGTAACAAGGCTATTTTTCAATCGGCATCTAATTAAGGATGGGATGCATCCGTTGTGCATAAGCAATACGGATAAACCGCTTTACTTCGACAGCCTGGCTGCTTTTCACTCCTCTGGTTATATGCAGGGCTTTGTGGCAAGCATGCTTTATTTTTATACAAGGAACAATGAAAGGGAAATTGCAGATATGCTTAAGGCAGGAAGAGAAGGATATGCGAATGATCCATTTAGCCTGGCAATTGCAGACAGTATGTTAATCTCATCTAAATCCATTGACGATGCGGCACTAAATGCTGACATGCGCTTTTTGTACAGTAGTGATAAGGCAGAATCAAAGCAGGCAGCTTTATGGCTGATGTCGCAGGCGGGAAATACAGATAGAGAGCTGATTGGCAAGGCGTTGGAAGACAAGAACCCTAAGGTTAGGGCTATGGGCCTTTTTGCAGTAGAGACGCGCTTCTGCCGCAGATCCAGAAAGGGTCTTGATTCTTATTATGGGATCTTACGGAAACTCGCCCTGGAAGATAATGATTACGTTATCAGGTCTGAGGCACTCTATATGATGGGCAGACGTGGGAAGCCGTATCTTGACACGGAACTTATTGAGAAGATAGCAAAGGAAGACGGGGTTATGCTTCTGCCTTTATTTAACGCCGTTAAGAATACAACGGAGAACGTTGATGCAGTAGAACTCATTGCCCCATTCCTGAATGATAATCGGAGGGACGTCAGGCTTCTGGCTTATCAGGCGATGGCAATGAGCGCACCTTCGAGAGATATACCGAAGATCCTTGATAAGATAGATACTCTTGACTTTGAAACAAAAGCATCTGTGATCAGGAGACTCTCAGCTCTGGATTATTCAACCAAGGAATCAAAACTGAATTCCAAACATGTAGCGGAGTGGATCTCAAAGGTTGCAGAAGGCGATAGTGAAGTCCGTGACATACTTCTTTATGCCCTGTCGCTCTGCTCCCGTGTCAATGGCACATATGCACCTTGGTTGGAGAAGGTTGCAGCAGGCATGATGTCGGATAAAAACGAGAGAGCATATGCTATTTATGCTTTGAGCAGGGTAGATGAAGCGGGGCAATTGAATCGGAAGTATGACATGTCTATAAGTACAGATAACACCCTATCTGAGAACATTGCGATCTTTCTTTCTGGCGATGGAGGTATAGACCGGAAAGCAGAGAGGTTATTTGATATTAACAGCAAGGAGCTTCACTTGGCAGGAGAAGCTGAGCTGAAAAAAGCGATGGAAGAGAATATCTTTGGAATTTACTTTTTATCTTTATGCAGAGAAAACTTGGAGAGATGGCGCTAGAAGTAGATCAATGTACCGAATAATGTTATATGCTGCTGAAGATAGAAAGGCAGATAGAAAGAAAATAGGATTAATTTGGATGATATGCGTCAGGCTGTTGCATCTGTCACGGTGCCGCTTGCAAAGACCCTTGGCTGCTGCTCCCTTGAGAGAGCTATCTGCTGGCCCCTCTCCATAGCTATTGGCTTCTCCAGAGTGAAGCGCATCTCCTTGAGATTGTCAAGGAAGGCTATTGAGTGGGAGAAGTTCGCGGCTACCATGTACCTGCCTCCTTCCTTCAGCTCCTCTGCAACAAAGGCGCTCCTCTTGATTGAGAGGGTAAATGACTTTACCTTAGGTATCCTTGTATTGCACAGTATGTCCCCCTTATCGGTCTCATCAGAGTCTATGCCCTTCATGGCTATGCCCACCCTTGTGCCCCTTGATGCCTCCTTCTGGTCAACATCCTGGGACTGTATGGACTTTATCTCCACCTCCTTGCCCGAGCTGTGGATCAGCTTGTCGTGCACCTTTACAGTGCCCCTTGTCACTATCCCCAGGGCTACCGAGCCTATGCCCTTTACAGGGAATGCCTGGTCTATGTCTATGCGCACTCCTGCCGCTTCCTCCTTGCGCTTATATGCGGTTATCTTCTCCAGAAGCTGCTCCTTTGAGGAGAATTCAAAATCCTTTATGCCTGTGCCTGCGAGCAGGGCCTTTATGTCGTTCTCTTCAGTTATTATAAGATGCTTCCCGAGCAGCTCAGCGGCTATGAGAGCCTCTCCCAATAGCCTGTCAACATTAGCAGTGCTTATCACTATCTGGTCAGCAAGCAGCATGCTCTCCACGAAAGAGTAGAACTTCTCCTGCGGGTTCGTAGGGAAGAGCGCCACTACCACATTGTCATCTGCCTTCCTGTTGTAAAAGGTTATCCCGTTCTCTCCTCCCTTCTTGCCTATGAATTCCGCCAGGCTCTTGTCGACCGGCACAGCTACTACGTAGTTCAAAACATCACAATCCTTATTCTCATGCTGAATTTAAAGAGTTTGCCTTAGCTGTTTTCTGTTTAGCATATAGTAAATTACAGTGGATTAGGGCATGGCAGTGTTTCTCTGCAGTAATTATTAGTGTTTATTATAATAAACAATAATGCATGTTTTTGTTTATTATAATTAACGATATTAGGTTGTTTATATGTTTTATGTAACTATATCACCACAAAAGTGGTGTTTCTGTTACATATATAAATGTTAGCGCATATAGTTATTCATGGCATACATAAAGATGCAGGACATATTGGATGAGTTCAGCAGGCACAACAAGAAGGTATTCAGCATAAACGATGTCGCGCGGATAATAGGTAAACCGAAAACTTATGCATCAAAACTGCTTTCTCATAGCAGGAAGGTTGGCAGGATAGAACGCGGCAAGTATTACCTCAAGGATTTCGATGGCCCTGATATGTACGAAATAGCATCGCAGATAGTATTTCCATCTTATGTGAGTATGTTTGCGGCATTCCAATACTATTCGATAACTGAACAGGACATAGTCCGCTACAGTGTAGTTACCATAAAACGCCACAGGCCTGTCAAGATTGGAGATACTGTTATAGAGTTTGTAACGTTTGGCAGGGATAGATTCTTCGGATACAAAAAGGTAGGCAACCTGTACATAGCAACTGTTGAGAAAGCGATTATAGACTCGCTATATATGGGCTCCCCTCCACTCTCTTATGTTGAGGAGGCATTCTCTGCGGCGTCGCGTATGGGACTGGTCTCTAAGGATGTGTTAATGAATACAGCATCGCGGATGAGATCCAAAGTTACCGAGAAGAAGGTATTAGAGTTGATCGGAACAAGCGGCATTGGCGATGCGCCAGGGTAGACTTATATGATGGATGAATATGGACTTATGGAGTTTTCGGACAGGTTCAGGGATACGAGGCAGCTGGAGAGAGATTACCTGCTGAACCTGCTGCTCCACGAAATTTACTCGGTATTTGCAAATGAGCTGGTGTTCAAGGGAGGAACTGCGCTGAAATACTTTTATAGCCTGAACAGATTCTCCGAGGACGCTGACTTTTCCTATGTACCATCTGCAGCAGTGCCTGATAGGAAGAGCCTTGAGGAAAAGATGAATACAGTCCTAAAAAACTTCAGCTCGCAGTACCAGATAATGGAGACTGAACACAGGACAAGCAAGTTGAGAGATAGAATAATTGGCATAAATTTTGAAATACGTGTTAAGGGGCCTTTCAATGCAAGGTCAAAACAGCTTCAGAATATGAAAATTGATATAAGCTTAAGGGATGATCTGATAGACAAGCCTGATATAAAGTATCTATCGCCAATTTACCCAGACCTTGCCACGTTTTCTGTTCCTGTAATGCAGATTGATGAGATACTCTCCGAGAAGCTCTCAGCGATAGTCGAAAGGACAAAGATGCGCGATGTTTATGATACATACTATCTGCTCGTGGTGAGGAATGTAAGATATGATGAAAAGTTGCTTAAGGAGAAGATGCGTAGACGGAACGAGAGTTTCGATAAAGAAAGGCTTGCGAAAAAGCTTGAGGATGCGAAAGACAGGATGAAGTGGAGGTCTGAACTAGCATATATAGTAAATCAATTGCCTGACAATCTGAAGGTGGTATCAGAACTGGAGGAGGCCATGGGAATAGTGCATGATTAAATGGTTGAAGGCACTATAGGCAGGTAAGCGCAATACATGAGAAAAAATGTAAGGGTAATTCCATTGTGGAAGTGGCTTCTGGAAGACCAGTAGGCGCTTGCAGGCACTTCACCTTGCCAGTATGAAGACAGGTTCTTTTGCGAACTTGCCTCCTTTTGGGCTTTTGCCTTCCCAACCATCATAGACATATGCCTTTAAGCCATTCCTCTTTGCAATCGCCTTTACCTGATCCACTCCGATAAGGTATTTTGCGGTGAATATGTCGCTGCTCTCAGCCGATATGCCTTTGCCGTTTGCTTTTATCGATACGGAATAGGTGAATCCTGAATTTTTGGGCTCGCCGCACTGCCTGTGGTTAAGAAAGCTGTATTTTGTGCCCTTCTCCCCTATCAGCTTGCCATCATACTCATTGGCAGAATCCCTCTGCCAGCTGTCCAATGACAAGGGATTGTCGAACATTATAATCCCGCTTTTGTTCAGATGGTTTGCCATGTTCTTTATTGTCTTTTCCAGCTCCTTCCTCAGGTCGTCTCCATGGTCAATCGCACATATTGAAACTATCATGTCATACTTTTCATCTGTCTTGAACTTTCTCATGTCAGCCTTGAAGAACTTTAGTTCAGGGTAGTTTTCCCTTGCCTTTGCCACATTTTCCTTGCTTATATCCACTCCAGATATGTCATACTTGTTTTTTAGATATGGTATCAGAGGCGCATTTCCGAATCCAACGTCAAGCATCTTTCTTCCTTTGCCCTTGAGGAAGCGTTTGTTTGCATTATTTATGAAACGTGCCTTTGCCATTATGTCCTTTTTGTATTCTTCGCTCTTTTCAAATTTGTATCTTGAAAAGAAATGCTTTGATATCCCCTTTTTCATTTTTCCACCTTATTTTGCATAAATTTGCAGGTATTTAATCATGACCTTAGAATAATATATGTTAAAACTTCCAGATTTTGTTTTGAATGTTCAACAACTTTTCCTTATGATCGGTAATCCATAATTGCTTACAGTTATTTCTTTTGTGATTTTTGCATTGAAAGATGAAGCTCTCTGTTAATAATGTGTTTTTTATACTCCAATTATATCACTTTTCTGCTTTGTCCATTTTCCATGAAGCAGGAAGTAGGCAAGCCTTCCTTCTCTGTGCATCATCGGATAGCCGATCGTTTGTTGGCATTTTCTGCATGTTAAAGTAGGCATATTCTCCTTTGTTGTTTTTACATCGTCCTGCAACTCTGCGTATGAAGGAGGGTCGAATATTCTGTTTAGATAGCACCTGTGCAGCTTACCCCTCCCATCTTTCTGGTACAGCAGGACTTTTGACCTGCAGTTAGAGCATAAAATGTCCCACATCTCAGCTGTCTTCTCCCTTTCCCTCCAAAAGGAATCGCGTTTCATTTTTACGGTATCTCCAGATTTGAAGGTAAAGGTATAGTCTTGGCCGTTATCTTCGGGCTTTTTATCCACCTCCCTTGCGGTTCTTTGCCTTACCGTGTTTCCACCATACCACATATGCATTTGCAGATATTTAATCGTAATGGTTTTTATGTTGACTTTTTAGTTTTTGTAAAGATAAATCTTCGAAACGAATATCTTTTTTGACTTCTTGGCCATTTGTTTTGCATATTTCAGCGTATATGTCATCGCAGGATTTTGTAGTATTGTCTTTTAGGTTGAAGTTTAACCTTTTAGCTACATTCTTGATGTCTTCTTCTTCCCCTTCTATCTCTAATATATAGCCGAATGGAAAATTGTCCAAGGTTACTTTGCAGGTTTTTACCCTGAATGTTTCTCTTATGCGTTCGTAGCTACTGACATTGTGGTAACCCAATCTGGCCAGTATCTCTTCAGAATCTTTAAATGAAGAGGTTTCCACCTCCATCTCTTCTTCTACTTTTATGCCTTCCCTGGTTTTAGGTTTTTTATAGCTTAGTTCACAGGATTCTTCATCATCTTTTAGATCGATGATCTTTCTTAGCCTTAGTCTCGAATCGTCTTCGTATAACGTTTTTTTATCGTTATCGTACATTACAGTCAATTCGTATGCAGTTTTTTCATGCTCTCCGATAGAGAGTATTGCATTGAATACTTCCTGATAATCGCTTATTAGGAATTTTAGTTCAATCTCATCGGCCATCTTAGATCTTCCTACTCGTTATTTTGTTTATATTGGCCTGTATCCGCGCTAAGTTTCCTGCCAAGCTCTTCGTAATGTAATTTAGTCTTTGTTCTGGAGTATAACGCCTCCCATTCTTTGTCATCAAGCTCTGCGATTGGTTTTGTCTCTCCGTCTGGCACAAATATTCTCTCCAAGGAATAACCAACGCGCCTGGTTCCTGAACTGATAGTGTCCACTATTGTCCCAGTCATAGTGCTTGGGATAAGAGAGAATTCATTGGTTTTGGAATTATAGAACACTAATTCACTTACAAAACGTGCTCTGCGGTTTTTTTCACCGTTCATCAGCCTGAGGAATTTCTCTTCTCCAAGTGCGTATATTGTTGGTTTTAAAAGAGCGCCTGGAAAATCTGCCAGAGCATCGATGTAAAGACCTGAATCATCTACTATAAAATTCTCCTTGAAGGTCTTGGCAACCTGCTTTGCCTTGTCCATTACGACATCGTCTAAATTAATAGTTTGCAGTTCAGAAAGCTCCATCTTGCGCTGCTCCATGGTTATCCCGTATTTGGATAGTACATCACAGGCTATTTTGAACTTTACATTGTTTGTAGTCACGAATGTTATTTTCATATTATCGCTTTAAGGGTTATTTTCTGAGAACCACTCTCCGAACTTATAGAAATGGTCGTCCTTCCTTGATTCTTCAAGAGTCCTGGCCCAGTCATTGTCATCCATCTCTGCCAATGTCTTATCGAAATTATCAGGTATGAATATGCGTGCAACTTTCCAGCCTCGCGTGTTATTTCCACGTTCCTCTTCTGAGATCCTGCCCTTGTAGATTCCTGTAAATAGCTTCTCAGTCTTTGATTCAGGATCATAATACGCCATCACGCTCTTTACGTATGCAGACCTGTTTTCTTCTCCAGAGAGCATCTTCAGCAGATGGCCATCTCTTATCGTATCCATTACAGGCTTGAGCAGTGCACCAGGGAATCCATTAAGCTGGTCTATGTAAAGGCCTGAATCCTCTACGAAAAAGGGCTTTTTTATCACCCCTTCAAGCTGCCTTGCCTTATGCAGGGCCACCTCTTCCACATCAAGGGACTGTATTTCCGAAACCGAAGCTGTTTGCTGGAGTATATTGATGCCATATCTGTTGAGCCTCTCATTGGCCTGCTCTACCTTTCCCTTGTTTGATGTTACGAATACTATATCGATTTTCTTAATGACCACACCTCACCAGAAAATATTACATGCAATGTATTTGTAGATATAACGCACTTCCGCATACATATCTGATTCCTGATTTATATTGCTTGCCATCATGGCTCCTGGTAGAAGGTCCTTAGAGAGTGGGTTAGTGCAAGTAACTTCATGGAATTGCTCTCATCCAACCTTTGAAATCTCTTGGTTTTCCCATACCCAAGAGGTGCAAGGAATAATCCTGTGGGATAAGTCCTTTTGCTTATCTGAGTAATAGGATACTTGTGTTCAAAGTGAGATATGAAGAAAAATAAGTACCTGTACATCCATTCAATATAATCCGCTTTTTCCTTCTTAGAAAAACCTGCAACCTTGAGGGATTTATCATTTTTAGTTATTGCCTGCTGGAACTCTACTGTATTAAGAGGAGTCTTGCCGATTAAAGGCACTGCTGCCCACTGAGGATCAAGCATAACCCATTTTCCATAATCGTCAAGATATGCTTCTACAACCAGATGGCCTCCAGAATGCCTTATTGTCTCTATATTTTTTACCCTGAGAGATAAGATGCGTGCCTTTATCCCCATGGCCAATAGGCATGCCTTTAGAACCACCGCGTATTCAACACACCTGAATCTCTCTCCTTCTACAGCTCTTTCAAGAAGCCATATCGGATCCACATTTCCGGGATTGTTACGTCCGTCATGCTTCCATCTCCCATGTGTCCATTTGCATAGCCTGATGGCAGTATCAAGGTCATCCTTGGATCCTGAAACGACTTTGTCCAGCTTGTACTTCTTCCTTAGCTTTGTCAGATAGCTATTTCTTGGGCCACTGAAACTGTAGTTGTATCTTTTGAAGCTGTTATCAAATTTAAGTTCATGTATCGCCATAATACCATCCCACTATTTGTTAATTATATGTCAGATAATTAATCTTATTGCTTTTCCGTTTCTTTGAAAGCGGTGAACTTACCATTTTCTTTCATAATTACACATTTCCCAGCAGCAGATAGTTATGATACTTTTATTCCGAGTCTTTCGAAAACTTCCTTGAGTTTTTCTGTAGTGGTGAATTGTACTGCAGTAATCCCGAGTTCACTTGCTGCTTTTACATTCGATTCATAATCATCCACAAAAACGCACTCTTTAGGTTCGGCTTTAATCTTTTTGAGCGCATTGATGAATGCATTTTTATCTGGCTTCTTTATTCCTTCTTCATAGGATTTGAAGACGTTCTGAAAATGGGTATCTATCTCCTTAACAATAGGGTCATTCTTTCTGCTCAGATCGATAGTATCAGTAAGCATATGTAGCTGGTATCCACTCTTTCTTAGCTGTTCAACATAATCAACAAGCTGCCAGTTTATCTGATCTTTTTTCACTCTGTCACTCACCTCCCATTTTGCATGAACTTCATCCATATTCGTATTAAAGTAAACGCCTCTGACAACACGATCAAGGAACTGCTTTGGCGACTCTTTACCAGTAAGAAGTTTCTCCTTGTTCTCTTTCCACAGCTTTTCTGCATCATTTTCAGGTATTGAAAGCACTTCTGAAAGCTGTTTTGGCACTCCTGAGTGCTGGCCCATAAGATTAAGGAAGACTCCTCCGAAATCGAAGATTATGTGTTTGTACATATTATCAGGTTCAGTATAATATTTTATTCATATAATTATTAAATAAACTTAACTCCAAATTTCCTATTGCTTTTGAGTATATCTTAGGTTATCTTCGTAAGAAGAGGGTTTAGGCGTATTTTTAATATCAATCATTCGTACTTTTTAGTTTTAGTTCCTTATATGTGTGTATGTCTATACCGTTTTCAGCATATATCTTCGCCACGCTTATGTTGCCTTTGTTTTTTGCGACTATCCTTAGTTCCTTTATTACATTGTTTATTGTCTCTTCCTGCGGTGCTTCTACCTCCATTACAGGAGATATCATTGGCCAATAGTCTAGGGTTATCTCTGCATCCTTATATTTGTAAGTCACTCTCCTGTTTTCCTGATAATAGTAGGTTGGTATGATTTTCTTGAACATTTCTGCTGCAACGTCAAAATTATTTATCTCAGTTTCAAGTTCCTCAGTATTGGATAGACCGGTGCCTTTGCGGTATTTGTAAGCCAAAGTGGTTTTGACCCCGTCCGTACGTATCCGTATGAATTCATCTATACCACTCTTACCATCACTTAAGTCGAATACCCACCGCCTTTGGATCCTGTCTGAAAGCTTTGCCGCTCTTTCTTCAAGTATACTTAGCACTTCTTTCTCATTGAAGTCAGTCAGTTTTGTCTCTATTTCTTTCATAATTACACATGTTGCAACAGCAGATAGTTATGATACTTTTATCCCTAGCTTTTTCATATTCTCTTTCATGCCATAAAGACTGTCAAATAGTATGGTATTAATTCCAAGCTCTCTTGCTACTGAAAGGTTTTCATCGGTATCTTCTATGAAGAGCATCTCATTATATTCAAATCCTGTTTTTTCCTTTACAAACTCGTATACGCGCTTATCAGGTTTCCTATAATGTATTCTTGACGAAGGGAATTCAAAGTCAAAAAAGTTGTTTCCAAGTTGTGAGACTGCATATATGTATCTATTTTCCTCATTGTTTGTTAAACTGGCCAACTTGTATTTCCTTTTAAGCGACCG